>NC_013943.1:322207-644415 GCF_000025725.1 Denitrovibrio acetiphilus DSM 12809 | reverse complement strand
GGAAACCATTTACATATTTCTTCTGGTATAACTAGGCCCTTTTCAGCGAATTCTCTCATCAGCCAGATAAGTCCATGACACTCTATATCGTTCTCTTTGCAAGTATTTCTTAATGCTTTATCACCGCTTAAAACTGTGCGCAGGTTTTCTACCGCATACATATAAATCATTTTATCTTGCTGGCTAAGGTGTTTAGCATCAAACAAAATGGCCTTTTTCAGCAAGCTCATACTCGTTTCAATTACTTTGATGTCAGAGTTGTATATTTTATCAACTAGTCCCGGCTGCTTTGGACTATCGCACTCCTCTAAAACAACATCAAGTACTTCACATTCACATACCTTCGGTAAGTGGTCTAATGCGTTAACATACTCTAAATCAATTATTATACTCGCATCGGAAAGTAAAACCATCAAGCACCCTCTTCAAGCCATTGACCAAGTTCTTCTTTTATTTCATATAAAGGTCTTTCAAGTATTTCGGCTGCTTTAGATGATGAGATTTCTTCATTAACCAAAGCAACGAATACCATTCGCTTTAACCGTCTTAATTCTTTCTTTTCTAAATCTCCTGCTTCAGACTTTTTGCCATACTTCTCATCTATTGCTCTGATCTGCTTGAAACAAAGAGCATTTGATATAATTCCTACTTGAGCAGCACGAACCAGTATTGTCCGCATGCTTGCCTTATATCTTTTTTTCATGTCAAGCAATACAGGATTAGGAATCCACTTTTTGCGAAACAATCTAAGTTCAGATTCAGCGATGTCCCTTGGTAATAACAAAGCACCTGCAAAGCGATCAGCAATTTTCTCTCGAATCTTAGATGTTTCTTTGTTGAGTTCGGTATTCTTGATGTAATCTTTTTTGTGAAAAATCATATGTCCAAGCTCATGTAAAGCTGTAAAGTATTGCCTTTCAATTCTATGATTTGAATTTACATAAATTACCCCTCCATGATCTTCGTCATAAGCAGAAAAGCCTGACACTTCATCATCAAGAGGTATTTCAAATATTTTTAGACCCTTTTCTTCAAGAAGTTGCAAAACATCACCTAATGGCGCATCTTCAATCCCAAGCCAATCTCTCGTTTCTAGGGCTTTCTTTTCAATAACAACTTCGTCATACTCATACAGATGGTGAGTAATTGGAATGGTTGGGACGGCACCCACTATTGCTTCAATGTTTGCATAATCATATGCTTTAGTTGCACATATCCTGCGCATATCATTTGACAATAACTCTCGTTTATCGGCTCTAAAAAGCAGAACAGGTTCAGCGCTATGTTCTTCGTCAAGCAATAACTCTAGTGATACTTTTAACAGCTTACATATTCTTGAAAATTGAAGCACGCTTGGTTCTCTGTCCCCGTTCTCCCATGCTGCAATTGTTTGCCTCGACACCCCAAGAAACTCACCAAGCTCGGCTTGGGAAACGCCTCTCTCTTCGCGCAGTTCCTTTAATCGCATCTTGTCCTCCTATACAAACATCCGTGTTATGTATATTTAACATTATAGTCTTTTTTCATGTCTTGACAAGCTCAATAATGTTATTAAATTATAACTCAAGTTTCGCACCTTTGAAAGAGTAAATTTTCAATTGAGAGCCTTACCAATTGCTGAATAGCAGTCAATTTATCCATAAAAACTGCAAATGTTTCCTTTGCTCCATCAATTATCGATAATAATCGGTTTATAAATTTTTCCATAAACGCCAGAATATTCAGTTCTTCGACTTCATAACGCAGACCCTCATACAGACGGCCTTTGTGACGGAAATCTCCATTTATCCGTTCCATATAGCTCAGGATGATAAACCTAACGAGTGACAGTGTCAGGAAGCAAATAGTAGCCTCAAAGGTTCTGGATTGATTTTTCCCAAAGAAAAGCTTGCTCTTGGCATCTTTAAACAACACTTCTACCGCCCAACGCTGACCATAGGTTTCAATTATTTTTGCCGATGTCAAAGATGTATCCGTAGACAGTAGAATAATAGGCTTCTTTGATTTACTTTTCTCAGATGGCTGACAGAAGACCAGCTTAACCAGAGTTGAACCGAAAAAAGCATTGATGGAAGATACAGACACCCGATCTTTGCCAATGGTTACTGTTTCCTTAATCAAAGCTGGAACAACACATTCCCATAAGCGTTTGGTTGAGTATACCTTGCCATTTACAGCAACAGTTAATGTCGGTGTAGTTTTAAGCATGGCAATCACGTCATAGCCTATCTCATGATAAATTGACGAGACCAGCCTCGGCATACAATACCAGCTGTCAAACAGAACAGCCCCAGCATCCAGCCCCTTCTGTTTCGCCCGTTTAAGCATTTCCTTTACCAGTGTTGGTTTGTCTTTTACTGCTTCCTCTCGACGATGCCACGCCAGCATCCGCTTATCCATTTCAATTTCTGTCGATTGTTTGAATACTTTTCTGCTGCTTCGCTGCAAAGCAAAATCTACAGGGACAAATGACGCACGATCACTCCAGCCAAGCACAACAGCACTGAAGCCTTTCACGCTTTTACCTTTGCTATGGTCATATAACCAAGATAACTCTTCTATCTTCTTGCCTGTCTTGTGTATTATTGTGTCGTCAATGACGAGAACACGATGCTGCCAGTTGCTGAATAATTTGAAATGACTGATTACTCTCAAAGATATATCACTCATAAAACGCCGCCAATTGATACTTGTGCGTGTACTTAAACGATAAAAAACATCTTTACCGCCTAAATCAAATAGACTGTTCCGGCAATGGGAAACAAAATGGTGAACGCTTTTGCCGAGAAATGTCAGAAAAACCAAGGCTATGAGAATCGAAAAGGGTTCAACGCCCTGATTCTTTGAAATACCGCACCTATAGGCAATTGTACGCAGTTGCAAAGCCTTCATTACTCGGAATATTTCAAATTCTTTCCACAATGCCGCTTGTATTTCAGACTGCCATGATTTATTCTCAAGCATAGAAAAAGTCTCCTTGATGTAATTGTTCTTTGAAAATCAATATACCATTTATGTGAGACTTTTTCTATTATTATCCTAACTGTAACAACAAGTTATCACACCATATCAAGGTGCGAAACTTGAGTGAGAATGTATGAAAATAGGAAATTTTGATTTAAAAAAAGATGGAACTTATATAATTGCTGAACTTAGTGCTAATCATAACGGTGTTCTAGAAAATGCAATAGAAACCATAAAAGCTGCTAAGGAAATTGGAGCTAATGCTATTAAGATACAAACGTATACCGCTGATACTTTAACATTAAATTGTGATAAGGAAGATTTTATTATTAAGGGTGGAACACTATGGGATGATAAGTCACTTCATCAGTTGTATTCAGAAGCGTATACTCCATGGGAATGGCATAAGGAATTATTTGAATATGCAAGAAGTATTGATATAGATATTTTTTCTTCTCCATTTGATAAAAGTGCTGTTGATTTTCTTGAACAGTTTAATCCTAGTGCATATAAAATAGCTTCTTTTGAAATAACCGATTATGAGTTGATAAAATACACTGCTTCAAAAATGAAGCCTATTATCATATCAACTGGTATTGCAACAATTGATGAAATACAAGACGCCGTAGATATTTGTAGAGATGTTGGTAATAATGAAATTGTATTGTTGAAATGTACAAGTGCATATCCAGCACCATTGGAAGATGCTAATTTAATTACAATAAATAATTTATCAGATACTTTTGGTGTAATTAGTGGATTTTCTGATCATACTTTGGGTATAACAGCTCCTATTGTAGCTACAACATTGGGTGCTAAGGTAATAGAAAAACATTTTATACTTGATAAAGCAATAGGTGGTGCTGATTCAGATTTTAGTTTAGATAAAGATGAATTTAAAGATATGATAAAAGCTGTTAGGGATGCTGAAAAATTAATAGGTAGTGTTGATTATTCAATGACTGACAAAAAAATACAAAGTAGACAATTTGCAAGAAGTTTATATATATCAAGAGATATAAAAAAAGGTGATAAGTTTTCAGAAGAAAATATTAGAAGTGTTAGGCCAGGGTATGGTGCTCACCCAAAGCATTTAAAGAGTATTTTAGGGAAAGTTTCAGAGAAAGATTATAGTTTTGGTGATAGATTAGAAATTAGAAAAGGATAAATATATGAATGGTAAAGTATTGTTTTTAGGGTATGAAGATTCCCCTCTTGTTGAATGGTTAAAGAATAATAATCATGAGGTATTTCCGACATCAGAAAAAATATCATTAGAGTTTATAGAAGAAAATCAATTTGAGTATTTAATTAGCTACGGGTATAGGTATATTATTACAAAAGAAATCATTGAATATTTTAATAATACAGGAATAAATTTACATATATCATTTTTGCCTTGGAATAAGGGGGCAGATCCTAATTTATGGAGTTTTGTTGAAGAAACACCAAAGGGAGTTACTATTCATTATTTGGATGAAGGTATAGATACTGGGGATATAATTGTTCAAAAGGAAGTGGAGTTTGATTCAGATAAAGAAACACTAGCATCATCTTATGATAAACTTCAGATGGAAATACAAAATTTATTCAAAGAAAATTGGTTAGATATTAAGAATGGAAAATGTCAAAGAAAAAAACAATTAGGCGATGGGTCTATACATAAGGTGAAAGATAAGCAACCATTTTTCGAAACACTGGCAGATGGTTGGAACACAAAAATATCAGATTTTGAAGAATATATTGCAGAATTACAAATATCTGCACAGTCTTGGGATAGGTCTGCTTTAGAGATTGAAAAATTCAAAAAACAACAAGAAAATAATTAAGAGATACTCTACATGAAATATTCTGCAATAATAGTTTTAGCTAACTTAATGGATAGAGAAGGATTTTTAAATGAGGAAACTTCCAGAAGAATGGACTTAGCTATCGAGGAATTCAATAAAGATAAAGCACCTTGGATGATTACTTGTGGATGGGATTATAGAGATGATTCATCTATAAAAATAGCAGATGCAATGAAAAAATATGCTAAAGAAAAAAATATACCAGTTGATAGAATTATTGTTGAATTAAATTCTAGAGATACTGTCGGAGATGCTATTTTTACAAAAAATAATATTGTAAAGAATAAAGAATGGAAAAAAATTCTTGTTGTAACAAGTGATTACCATGTAGATAGAACAAGAAAAATATTTGAATTTGTATATGGAGATCAATATCATATTGATGTAATAGGTTCTGAAACTGAACAAAAAAATGAATTAAAAATTAATGAAGAAAGATCTTTGAATAAATTCTATGAAACCTTCGAAGGTATCGAGTCCGGTAGTGATGATTTAATTAAAAATAGACTAATTGATAAACACCCATTTTATAATGGGGAAATATACTCAAAAGTTTGTTTTTAGAATAACCTCTTCTCAATCCCTCTAGTTTTAATATACTTATGTAAACTAGGGGCTCTAATAGCCAAATATAATCTACTCATCCTTGATGACTTCGGAATTAATCCGCTCACCGCCGATGATGCCAACGACCTTCTTGAGGTGATTGAGGATCGTGCAAACATCAGCAGTGTTATCGTTACATCACAGTTGCCTGTAGATCGCTGGTATGACTATCTCAATAACGACACTGTGGCTGACGCCATTCTGGACAGGCTGCTTCACAGCAGCCACAAGATCAAACTTAAAGGTGAAAGTATAAGGAAGATTCAAGCGGATAACGCTTGATTTATAGATGAACTGGTTCTTATAATCAGAAAAAGGTTACCTTGCGGCAAAAGTGTCCGAGCTCCGATACGCTGTCCGAATGTTTCCGATCCCACTGTCCGAATAAGCCGATACAGGCATGTATCTCAGATTGCGGGAAAGCGGCTGTTATAGCTTCTGAGATGCCCTTAAGGTTATCTACGGCAAAGATAAGAATATCCTGCACTCCACGATTCTTCAGCTCATTCATTACTGTCAGCCAGTATTTAGCTGACTCTGTCTCAGCAAGATACAGCCCCAGACAGGATTTATGACCTTCCAGGCTGATGCCTATCACAAAGTAGATAGTGACGTTGCGGACAGCTCCGTCTACACGCATCTTTAAAACCATGCCGTCCATGAAGACGATAGCGTATATCTCTTCCAATGCTCTATTCTGCCACTCCTTAGCCTGTGGGAGAATCTTATCGGTGATAACGCTGACTGTTTCCGGCGATATTTCATGACCGTAAATATCAAAGATATGCTCTTTGATGTCACGGTTGCTCATCCCCTTGGCATACATGGAAATTACTTTGGCTTCAATGCCGGATATATCTGTCTGGCGTTTCTTGACTATTTCTGGTGAGAAAGTTGACAGGCGGTCACGAGGCACTTCGAGGTCCATTTCGCCCATCTGTGATTGTACTTTCTTGGAAGAACGACCGTTACGGCTGTTGCCGTCACTTACGTTCGGTTCGTGTTTCTTGTAGCCCAGATGAGCTTCAAGCTCGCCTTCGTAAAGCGTTTCGATGACTTCTTTCATCATGTCACGCATAAATACCTGAAGGTCTTCTGTGGTTTTTACATCGCTTTCAGCAAGCAGCTCTTTCAGTTTGTCCTTGTCGAATTTCATCATAAACCTCGCATGTTAGTTTAACACATACGACGTTTACACACTTCTATTTACAGGCTCGCACTCCCTACATTGATATATTGAACAATCTTTTTTAAACTCAAACCAAGTGTAAATAGTTCTTCTATCTTTTCTCTATGTTCATCATAGATAGATTTAACTTGTTGCCCTTTCTTTCTACCCAGTTTGATACCTTGAGCTTTTCTTGCTGCTAAACCAGCTTTAGTTCTCTCACTTATAAAACTTCTTTCTAATTGTGCAAATGCTGAAAGCATTGTAAGCATCATTTCATTGTATGGATTAGAGTTGTAAGGATCAATAGTAAGATTATCTTTGATTAGAATAAGTTTGATACCTTTATTTTTTATATCTTCTATTATCTGTAATGTATCAAGAGTAGAACGACCTATTCTATCTAATGAGTAAACTATAATCCTCGCCACGAAGCAATCCTGTCAAGTACCCTGATAACTCTTGCTGCTGGCAGATTAAGATCAACCTCTATGGCAAGAGCTTCCCGATTAAAGTCATCAACAACGTTAAATGTCCTGTATTTTCTCCCGCAGTACAAGCTGTCGCTCATGAAATCTATAGACCAGCACTGGTTGATAGATTCAGGTACACTGATAGGTAGAGGATTCCTATTTGGGAGCCTTCTCTTGGCCTTACGGCGCATATTAAGCTTCAAAAGGCAATAAACCCTATGAACCCTCTTATGATTCCATCTATGTCCCAGCCGACGGATAATGGCAAACAGCTTTCCGAAGCCATATCCCGGATATTTCTCACATAGTTCAAGCAGAACGGCTATGACATGGTTGTCTCTGTCTACATCCGGCTGATAGTAATAAACCGGACGGCTTATGCTGACTGTACGGCAAGCATGACTAATACTCATTCCGTATGTTGCTCTACAGTAATCTGCTAAACTACGCTTCTCCGACGGCTTTAAAGCTTTTTTGAGAGAATATCCTTCAGGGCTGTATTCTCTAAGCTGAGATCAGCAAACATCTGCTTCAGTTTGCGATTCTCATCCTCTAGCTCTTTTAATCTCTTAATGTCTGAGGCTTCCATACCTCCGTATTTGGACTTCCAGTTGTAGTAGGTGGCGTCACTGATACCGTACTCACGGCAGATGTCTTTTACCTGTCTGCCAGACTCGGCTTCTTTGAGTATTTTTACGATCTGAGTTTCTGAAAATCGACTGCGTTTCATTAAGTCCTCCTGTTTATAATCTACAGGAAAACTCTAATTTTAAACTGTAAAAAATTCAGGGATGCTTACACTATGGCGTATTGCACATCTGATTCATCTTTAGACAAAAACAGGTCAACTCTGAAAGCTTCCAGATAAGGAGACAGAGGTTCGCCACCGGAGAAAGCCGACCTTGTGATATCTAAACCGTAGTGTTTTATGCTGTTGAGTATCCGCAGACCAGTGTCAGGACTGTTTCGACAACTTTTTTACTATAGAGCGTCTATAAACGGAAACGCTGTCTCTTTTGAAAGGAGAGCGTTTCCGTTATTAAGCTGAATTTGATGTATTTTTCCAGATCAAACAACACCCTCGAAGATATTCCAACCACAAGGATATCATTTAAATCGATAGGCATTTATTATCTTTTATCTATATTGAGTTCTTTAAAAACATTGTCCAACGCAATAAAAATCTTGTTTTTTAATAGATCCAAATCTTTTAAATTTTGTTCTAATTCATTGCAATGAATACGTTCTTTTATCGCCTCAATGCTGTTGCCGATCTTATCATCTGAAAAGTCATAACCTGACTCAAGCATATCCAGTTCTAAAGAATGAATTGCTCTTTTTATATCATTAGCAGCGTCAATATCTTCATTAATCGCTTTATAATACATATTAAATACTGTATCCAGCTCTATAGAAACCTGTTCCTTGACTTCCGTGCTATTATTTTCATTGTCAAGAAATTCTGAAATTGACATTTTGTCAAAAAGTATTTCATCCTGATTTATTGAGCTGTATGCACTGATTCCTGAATAATTAATTTCTTCATCTTCCAAAATATCCTGAATGTTTTCCATGATATCTTTAATATCTTCTTCAGACTTTAAATCAGCTTTGTTTAAAACAATATACATTTTTTTCTTTTCTAAATTGATATTAGATAAAAAATCTAGATCAGATGCAGGCAAAGTCCCTGTGGAATCTACACCCACCAGCCATATAATTGCGTCTGCCTGATCTAAATATTCTTTTGCTGTGTATACGTCTTCCTCAGTCAAATTATTACTAGCAGGGTTGTAGCCTGGTGTGTCAATAAAGCAGATGCTGTCATATTCAAAGGGTGTCTCGATAGCCATGACTGGTAAAATATCTTTCATACGGAATGGGAATAATTTAAGAAAATCATGCGATAGATTTGTATATATTCCATGAGGTATATGTACGCATCCTTGATCTTTAGATAGACCCTTCACAGTATTATCTCTGCCAGAAACTATATATGCTGGTATAGCAGTAACAGGATTTATACCTACCGGCAAAAGAATGTCTGTAGATTCAAAGAAACTGTTTATGAATGATGACTTGCCAGAACTAAAACCCCCACCGAGAGCAATAATCTTTTTGTTATAAATTTCTGGAAAGGCAGAAATCATTTTAAGTTTCTTTTCAATATTCTGTAGCGCAATAATAGCCTCGGCTTCCTCTGCCAAAGACGATTCCTGATTGGCAAAACTGATAAAATCTTCATTAAACAATGCTGACAGTTTCTCCATACTTTCTGAAGTTCTTTTTTCTGCGGATAGTATGTTTGAAATAAAATCATATTTATATAGGATGTCATATTTTTCTTTTGCCAATATTTCAGATTCAGCTTTGATTTTATCCATATCTGCAATTAAAGCTTGTTCTTTTTCTAGTTGTCCAGAAATCGTTTCATCTTTATCTACAATTTTTTTTTGCATTTCTGATATCTTAGAGTTCTTCTCATCAGATTCATGCAATAGATCAACATATCTTGTCTCTATATCTCCGAGAAAATCGGCAATTTGCTCTGTAGTTTTTCTACGGTTAAATTTAATAAACTTCGTAAGCTCTTCCAGCAAAGGCGTTATTGATTTAATTTCATTCAGACTCATTACACAGCATCTCCTAACTTTTTAGTAACTCTACTATAATTCTCCAGTGTAACTGTTTTGTTATTTATTTGCTCTTCCAACTGTATTATTTCATCATCTATATAGCCGAATAGTTCTCTGCTGAAATTTATATTTTTAAAGTTCTTATCTAGACTTGTGGCAAAACTTTTGATATCCCTACCAACTTCTTTTTTAAACTTTAAAATATATTCTCCTACCTCATCAATGAAATCATCAGCCCTGTCGCCTGTAAGAGTTCCTGACACTTTGCCGTGGGAAGAACCTGAAAAACCACGTAAACCTAAAAAACCACGTGAACTAATATTGTCTTCTTTTTTGTCCGAAAGAGAATCAGGAAGGTAACCTTCATATGTAAAATCAGGTATTTTTGCTGAATTAATAACATTTCTTAATGCCCTGAGAATATTGTTTATGTCTATATAAGAATCGTCTATGCTTTCACGTAGTTTTTTAGTAATGACTACCTGTAGGTGCTTTTTCCACTCAGCAAGAATATCTCTTGAATGTAAATCAAGTTCTCGCTCGATTTTAAGAGTAAGTTCCTCAATTGCTCCCTTTACAGCCCCCACTCTGACAGTGTTATATGTCCTTGTCTTAGTTTCGGTTCCACCACCCCAAAGTTTTCTTGCTAACCATGAACGAACTCCACTTTTGTTAACAGTATATGTTTCGGATTCAGTTTTAACACTACCGGAGACTTTACTATCTGTTTCATGAAAATATGTTTCTAATTTACTGTTTAATTCCCTAATGATTTTACGTTCAACTTCGTCTACTAAGGTCTGATATTCCTCATCCACTAAACCTGAAGACTTCTCTTTTAATATATTTAATTTTTCTTTCTTTTCTCCAAGCTGATGAATATTGCTGTTCTTAATAAGTTCAACCTGCCCGTGAACATATTTTCCCAGTTCATTCCTATAAGTGATTAGGGATTGCTTTTTAGCATCAAGAAAATCATTGACTCTCATTTGTAAAATTTCATCTTTTTTTCTCCTGACATCATCGATTATGTTTAGTAATTTTGTTTTATTTGAAAGCATTTTTAAATTTTCAAGAGATAGCTGTCTGTCGGCATCTGAAAAGTAGTCTGGATAATTCTTTAATAGATTTTCCCATGCTTTACAGGCTCCAGAGTCCCATTTAGACCTATCATCAAAATCCTTAATTAATGTTTCACATATCCCTGATGAAAATATAAGCCTAAAATCTTTATCATTTATTAGTTGATCATATGCATTTCCGATTTCAGGATGATCTTTTTTGATATCTTCAAGAGTAGACACCATGTGATCCGAAATTATAAAAGAGGCCTTCTCTACCACCGCATTCAGGACTCCGTTATTCTCTTTTTTTAAATTTCCATATAGTTGAAGATCTATCTGGCTGGCTACTACATATAATTCTCTGAGACCTTCTTTAGACGTTATTCTATCAAGCAACTCAGTATCTTCATTACTAAAAAACTGACCGGACGGACTAACTATAAAGATAACATCACAAAACTTCAGAAGTTCTCTCGTTCTCCCTTCTCTGGATTGAACAGGATCATTTATTCCTGGTGTATCAACAAGAGAAATATCTTTGAGGTTTTCCTGAGGAAGCCTGAGATGAACGCTCTTTGTAAAAGGCATATATTTACCGTCAGCCCCGACATAATCTATCAGTTCATTTTGCAAATTATTCAGAGAACTGCTGTTTATCACTATGTTGGACTCAAGTTCTTGATACTTAACAGTTGATTCTGCCATTTTCTGGAATTGTTCATGAGCTGCTATCAGGCTGATATTACCCTCACAATCTCTTTTGACTGCTCTTATGGCTTTTTCCCTTAACCCAAAATCATCTGGGTTCGGTACATTTTCTTTTGTTTTATGTGATTTTTCTTGGTTTTTCTGAATGAGTTCGTTCAGCTTCTTATCTATCATTTTTTCAACTAATTCATAATCGTTCTTAATCTCATCAATATCCTTCTGCGTAAAGAATTCAACTTCCGCAGCCAGTGTATCACCGTAAGTTATCTGAGTCAGAGCAGCAGTCATTGGTGTGGCAGCTTTAGGCAGTATAGATTCTCCATCAAATAATATTGCATTCAGCAGTGATGATTTCCCGGCTTTAACACGACCAACGATACCAATACGTAGCAACCTGTTTTCTGCGTTAATTTCATCGACAGCTTTTTGTAAAGCATCTGGTGATATGATAGCATATTCATCTTTCAAAGATTTTGCTTCATTCGCAAGAAGTTCAGCGTGTTCCCCAACAATAGTTTCAAGTTTTTCAGACAATTCTATAGGATTCATAATCAGGCTCCTTCTATTTTGAAAATAAGATTATTTGCAAGGGTGTTAATGTTGGACAAAGCATTTTTATAATTTGATATCTGGGCATTAATATCAGTATTTTCCTTTTCCAGTTTTTTCTGCGCTTCCGCTACAGCCTCTTTTCTGACAGTTATTGCTTCTTCAAACCTTGATCCGATATTATCAATTATACTAGTCAGTTGTTCTTTCATAACAGGTGGGATATTGTTTCGTACATTAGACTTAATGCCGGGTATTACTTCAGTCATAATTTTACTCTTTACAGCCTCTTTTTGCCGTTGCTCATTAGAATTCTTAAACAACATATTTATGACGTTTGGCAGGAAAACAATAACCAACTCCAACACAGGGTTTAAAACATTCGACAAGATTGATAAAGCTGTGGTGATAGTTTTATACATATTTCCAGTATCACTTCTGCCTTTTCTATCTTCTATTATTTTTTTTATTGAGGAATCCGTATAGTTTGCAATTTTTTTGGCACTATCAGCAATTTTATCTACCCAAAGATCAGGGATAATAAAGTCTGAAGTCTCACTATTTATTTCCTTAATTTTAATAGCGAATTTATTAACAATTTCATCACTAAAGTTATCAACAATCTTTTTCATTTCATAGATTACAGCATGTCTTACAATTTCTGATATTGTGTTCTTTAACTCATCTTGATCACTAGACAAAGCTTTATTCGCTAATTCGTCTGCATTGTCTAAAAGTTTTCTGCCTATTTTTTCTACAATCAGATCAACATTGATATTTGTATATTGATCTGTAGTTTCCTGTATTAGGCGTTTTTTTTCATCAATAAGGTTATTGAGTGAGCTTTCCAATATTTGTAGACTTTCTTCATTTTCATTTTTTGTTTTTGAAAACGAGCTTATTGCTGTATTTATAGAGTCAGAGATAGTAAAGAACTGGTCTTTAAGAGGATTTGCAAAGATGTTTTCAATAAGTTCATCCGGATCAATTTTATCTAAGAGCTTTCTCAGATTATCTCCGCCATTGTCGTCAATAGAAACAATCTCTTTTGACATTTCCAGATAATCATTTATCTGTTCTAATAAATTTTGTTTAATTTCTTCTACTTCTTTTTCGGATCTCAAATTTGTTTTGCTTAGAAAAAACGAGAAATCTTTTCCAAACTCTTTTATATCCAGTAATTGCCTTACCATTGAACGAGTTAAAGTTCCTTCTTCAATACTGGTTAATACAAGATAGTAAACTCCTTTTTCTATATATTCAATTATCGCACGATTATGTAAGTCCATAGGAGAATTAAGACCAGGCATATCAACTAAGATAAGAGGTGCTATACTTTTCAGATTTGCGTTATTTAGGTAGAGTCTGATAAATTTAAATTGCTCAGACTTACTTATAACACTTGCCATTTCAGTAATTTCATATGTTGTAGGACTGCCACTAGATGCAATGGCTTCGATCTTTTCATCAGCAGAATATCTTAGCTCGGTGGCAATGGCAGTTTCAGGAGTAATATTGACTGATAAATAGTCCTTTCCTAAAAATGAATTGATAAATGAGCTTTTCCCTGCGCTGAACGCTCCCACTACAGGTATTGTTAACTCTTTATTTATAATAGCTTCTTTAAATTCATCAAACTTAAAGGACTGTGTAGTTTCTGAGTGTAAATCTAATATCTTCAGTTCGTTTTCGACTTTCTCCAGATAATCACAATACTTTGCCTGCATTGACAACATTATTATCTCCTTCTATAGAATAATTTTATTTTTCAATCAACGTACAAAAACGCAATTTCCCCGCAATCTTTACAGGTTGCTATAGGTTGTCCTTTAGGTCTGCTGAGTATATTCAGCACACCGCCACCGTCAGTAAATATTTTACAAGTCTAGCTCAGTTTTTCATCAATGGATGCGATGTGCTCTCCTACAGAGTCTTCTCCAAACCAATCCTTAAGTTTATCTTTTGCTGTATTGCGGACTTCTTCATCAATATAGGTTGCTACAGTTACAATAGCTGCGACAAGGACACCAAGATCGTCAGTAAAACCTGCTCCTGGAATTGCGTCTGGTATTACATCAAGTGGCAAAATGAAATATCCTAAAGCACCCATAATTACTGCTTTTATTTTTAAAGGTATTTCTTTAAGCTTCATTGTGTAATAAAGCAATAATACTGCGTAAACGACACTGCCTCCGGCCTTAATCGCAAACTCTTTTAACTTTTTCCACATAGATTCTTCAGAATATGCTTTTTCCATTGCTTTATCTTCCATTTGATTTCTCCTAATAACTGTTTCTTCATTTTCCATTGCCAAACCTCAATGCTCAAACAAATTTAATCCGCCATAACCATATAGACATGCCCGCAATCTTTGCAGGTGACAGTCAGCTGACCCTTGGGGCGGCCAGCAAGGTTTGATAAAAGTGACGGCAAACCGGTATTATTTTTAACTTTCACATTTTTAGAGCCACATTTAGTACATTTATGCATTTTGATTCCTCGTTTATTTATATTACTTCCGCATCCTCTCCAAAGCTGCGCACCCATGCCTGAAGCTCAGGTTCGCTTTGGGTTGTCAGCTCAAGTATAACCCCGCCATACTCAGTATCGGTCAGTGCCTGATTTTCCGACCATATCCTCTCTTTCACATATTCCGCAGACTTACCGCCTTTAAACCGAACCTTGAAAGTCTTCGGCTCATGCCAAGGCAGACCAAAAACCTCCGGCTTATATTCAGGCATCTCTATATCAACCTGTCTGTCTGTCAGGGTAATACTCTGTATGCGGTGAATTGCAAAATTGGTAGGGTGTTTGATGTCTGTCATTTCACGGTTCAGTCCAAATCCCAGAACATATAAAGCATTGCTCATGCTGACTATCCGTCCGGGTACAAAGCGGTGTTCAATACTACCCGTCTGCTGAGGTGCTTTATACTGCACAAGGCACACAGTTTTACTTTCAATAGCCCGTACGAGTTTTTCTATATTTTCCATATGCGGGGCATAATCTATCCGCCCCTTAGAAAAGAATGTCAGCTTGTTATCTACGGAATTGTTATCAGAATAGCTTTTTTCTGCCATCATAACTGAAAGGTTTAATATCGTGCTGTCAATACGCTCAATTACTTTATCAGGCAGAAGTCCAGTTGATAAATCCCTGCAAATACTCAAGTAGCGCAGTTCTTCGAACTCCAGCCCCAAGGTGTTTTGTTTTGATGAATTAATACGATACCATTTTTTACGGTCTTCAATACCTGATTCAAAAGTGATACCCACTACAGACTCTATCTCGTGAGCCATCCGCATCACAGCCTGCGGTGAGCAGTTTAGATATTCCGCCAGATCAAGCTGGAAATGTTTTCTTCCGCCAGCCATCAATTTACGAAACATACGTAACAGTTTTACACCCGGAGTGGTGTCCGGATCGAGCTTTCTTGGCATATAAACCATCCCAAATAATATACCGGGCTTCCGATATTTGAAGCCCAGTATTCTCGTTTCACATTATACACATATACCTCACGAAGAACAACACAATAAGGCAACATTTGACACACCAAAGAATTACTTTGCTTGGTTACTTTCTCGGTGAGCTCGTAATTCAGCTAATCTTGCAGCTTTTCTGTTCCTGAAGCCAAGGTGGAAAGCCTTGTCCTCGTTGCGTTTACAGTCTGAATTACTACTATCTGTTTTCTCAAAATCATCACCGACAGTTAACAGACTCCAAAATCCTGCAAGCTTATTTTGTATTTTCTCTGACATTCTTTTGTACCAAACGGTTACACTCATGGTATTCTCCGTTTACTTGTGGCCACAATGTTATTTGATTTTATACTTGTTTTTAGCAATGTAATATCCAACACCGCAGCCAAACAGAAATATTACAAATCCGCCCATTTCTGATCCTGATTATGATTCCGGCACTATTTCGGGGTTGCTAGGAGTTTCATTTTCAAGTTCGTCTTCGAACTCATCGAAAGAGCAGGACTCTGCCTCCTCTGAATCTCCAAACAGAAACGCCGCACCAACCACAGCGGCAGCACCAATGATTGCACCTATTGTTCCATATTTTAACCAGCTCATAATATCCTCCTTACGATTTTGTTATCATAAGCTACCACAGCAGGATTCCAGAATATGGAAATATTGAAAAATAATTTTAGACGGCAGGTATAGCTTCAGAATAGGTGGCGGGTTTAACTCCAGAATGAGTGGTGGTTTTTAGCAGAATATTCACATCACTCTAATCAATATTTGAAGTATAAAAATGAACATAAAATAGTATAGGCCAAGAGAATAGCCTTCTCCAAAAGATAACTTGTTCATAGGCTTCTTCATAATTTTATTAATTCTAGTAAGATAGTTAAACATAATACACTCCTTTCGGATAACCGTAAGCCTCAATTAATAATACTTTCGGTTTTACGAAAACGCAAGTAAAAGTTTGCGATTTTCCGAAAGAAGTTGTATTTAGTATATATGGTCGATATCAGATTAAAAGACGAGTACCTTGCCCAACTTCGGGAGAGGTATAACACAAACACACTAGGCAAGATTCTGAACTATGACACAGCCTTTAAGCTACTGAAAGACGGTAACGCTAACATCACCATGCGAAACTTCTACAAACTATGCAAAGCTATGGACTGGGAGTTTCACTTCGCTGTCGAAGGAAAAGAAGAAATCTAAATTTTATTCATATGTGCTGACCACGACATGATCTGACAGTTACCCTCTTAAGGTTCGGTGTCAGTTAACTGATAAGTGTCAGTTCTTCTCTATTCATACCCAATATTTTTTCCTTTGCCAACGAAAGATTCTCTGCGAATGTTTCCATCGGAGTTCTGCCTTGGCAGCGTTTGCCCTGATGTGTCCTGTCGTAATTGTACTTATGGAGCCATTCATCAAGGTCAATCTGAAGCTCCTCTATACTGTGATAGATTTTCTTTCTGAAAGCGACTTTGTAAAATTCATCCAGAATCGTTTTGTTGAATCTCTCACAGATCCCATTCGTCTGAGGGCTGATAATACTCGAGGATGAATTAAAAATATTTTCTGAGCTGAAATCCGGGTCTTCTAATAGTGCTTTTTTTATATTTATAGCTGTTTCGCCGTATGGCAAGGCTTTCACTAATTCATTTACAATATCTTTAAACTTATTCTTTTTTACAAAGTCTGAGATATACTGCTGATATGATTTAAAACTTTCAGTTTTTCTTGCCAGCTCGTTAATCTCCCTGGCAATTATCTTAAGGTAATAGCCTTCGCTCTTATAATCACTCATATTCTGGACAAAAGAAACTTTTATACTTTGATAAGTATCATGAATTTCATAAAGTAATTTCTCAGCAAACAGACTTTTCCCCACACCGGAAGGAGCACTTAGAATATATACTTTTTTACTCTCATAATATCTTTCAATATCTTTAGAAAGATACTCCAGTTCAGCTTCTCTGTTTACAAAAGAATCAATAAGCATCAGTCATAATTCCTAATTATCGTTAGTTTTTTATTATTTTAAATCAGATAACGGAGATTGTAAACATATCTATATTGTGAAGACTTTAATTAGATTAGATAAGAACGGTTTAATACTATCTTATTTGTCGCATGGGTGCTTTTGCAGATAGATACCAGCGGCGATACCTAATGAGCCAAATACCACGCCGAAAATTGCCAGAAAGATGAGACCTGTCATATTCACGCTCCTAACATAAAGTAAGGTTTTTTGATTTAGGAATCAAGGGTAATAGCATTAGTCCGATACAAAAAATGATTCGACACTACACCCATAGTATTTTGCAAGCAGATACAGGTGCTTCAGATTGAAGTGTTTTCCGTTTTTGAGGTTTTCAGCCTGATTTACAAAGGCGGTGGAGCTGTGACCAAGAGCTTCGATGGCAATTTCTTCTGTGGTTTTGCCGTGCTCCATACGCATGTGCTTCACATTGTCTGAAACACGTTTGAGAAACTCCTGATAATCTTCCATTTTGCAACCTCGCGTTTTCTAATTATCCGCTAGTCGCTCTATTTCATCATTTTCCTATAGGTAAATATTTTCCTTGAGGTAATTAAACACTGCTGGTAATTTAGAGATTATTATTCGGAGGTTTATATGCGGATTACGTCCTTATTCATTTACATGCTCATGGTGGTCGCTGTCACTGGTTGCGGCGGCGCGGCTGTTCAGCTAAATGTACCAGCCAAGGCAGAGATAAAGCGAGAAATAGGCAACAGCACCCTAAGAGAGAAGATTGCCCGAATAGGCAAAGTCAACTTCCTATACGCCAGTCACCCGGTTGAATACATCAATCTTTCAGAATCTAAAACGGCTATTCTAACAGATGGCTACTGGTTCGATTTTGTCAACAAAGCACTCAGGGAGATTTGTGACAGCGTCAACGGCACTCAAACAGCACAACAGGAGGTAATTGACTCATTTACAGGTCAAGAAACAATTCAAAGTATCACTGTAGAAGCGAATACAAAAAGATGGGATTGTACCGAAGGGAGCATCGAATTCTCTATCGATTCGATAATAACTAACAGCTCATCACAAACAACAATTGGTGGAGGGCGTTCTCCAAAGATTATGATAATGGTTGAGAGCTCATATTCCGGCAAACCAGTTTTATCCGAGAATCAGGCAAAGATGATGTCAATATATCCTGAAAATGTGTCGCTTAAAGAATTTTTAGAATCCAAATTTGCCCTATTTAGAGGCAAGGCAGCAACACATGTAAGAATTCAGCCGGATGGGGCTATATATCAAGAATATTACATGAAAAAGAATAACGTTACCGATATAGATAAAGATTTGGGTATCCTCTATGACCTGAATGCCCTGTGCGCTCATAATGGTGGTTTCGCCGCGCCGATAAAAGGATATAACAAGTCTGATATAGCCTATTCTCTGATCCCTGCTGATGCAACATTTCAGTGCACATCAAAGACTCGCCCATTCTATGTCAGATTTCAGGATGTAGGCGGCAATAAGTACGCAATATACGCAAAAGAAGGAGTGCTGAACATTGCCAAACTTTCAGGCAATGCGCCCCAAGCCTTAGACAATACAAATATGTCACTCAAAGAGATGCTTGCGAACAAGCTTCAGGCACAGATCGGTGCTGCGGATCTGAACAAGCAGAAATACGTATTAGCTGTTAATGAAAACAATCCTGTCATGACCATATCAGACATGAACTTTGTTACGGAAGTGCACTGGATATATAAGACAGGGCAGTGTGACCAGGTCGCTGCCGTTACCACAAATACAGATACGAACAGTTTTGATAAGATTGAAAATTATTTCAGGTGCGGTGATTCAATGAAGAAACTAGGCGACTCCCCTCTTCCAACTGCCTTACCCGGCTCATTGGTTCCCAGAGTAGATGGTATTGTTAAAACTGTTGACCAGTCAGGCTCTATATTCATCACGGACGTATACAGTGGAGTGATGATAGTTGGGCGCGAACTCGAAAATTATAGGATGAAGTACATCTACTTCATAAAGGATAATAAACTGATATATCTAATAAAGAAATAAGCAATATCCGCCGCTGGAGCAATTTAGCGGCGGTTCTTTTCATCATATTTTCGATCAATTCTATGCTCAACATAAGTACCGATCGTCAACATAGCTAAAAGCAAGAATATTAATAAGTATAAACCAAATATAGGCATATCGTTCACCTCATGGTAAATAATATAGTCCTAGTTTAATAAATTGCAAAATAAAATGACGATCAACAAGGGCAGATATCAATATGCATCAGAACGGCTCAGATAGCCTTAAAATCAAAAGAACATCTTTGCCGAAAGGCGACATACTATAAAATGACAAAATCACGCACAGTTTAAATCTTCGATTCTCAGCAATATTAGCCACTTATAGGCTCATTGCACACATCAACGGCTAATAATGACAGCATATAAGATTTAAGAACAAACCATAAAAAATAATTAAGCTAACAAACTAAGAATACCCTGTCTGAGCTATAAGTAAATCAGACAGGGTTCGTAATAATAAGAAATTAAATAGTCAGACAGGGTGAGAATAAATATTTATTACTTATGCACCCTGTCTGCTGGGAATAAGGTTTCACTCACATAATTCCTGCGGACAGGGTCGATATAAATATCAAGCCACATAGTGGCTAATAGTGGCTCGTAACATTTTAGTAATAATACAAAAAAAGTTTCCAGAAATTGCAAAAACAACACTTATTCACTTTTTCTTGGGCTAGTCTCAATGTCTGAGGTGAAGTGATGAAAGAGAGAAATATTGTAGTTAATGAAATCTATATCCCCGAGAAGCCAGACTTCATGAGCAAAAAACGTTTAGCAAAAGAATTGGATGTATCTGAAGACACTATTGACCGATGGGTCAAAAGCGAATTCTTGAGATATAACGTGCATTACTTTGTAAAAGATCGAGTACTTAGATTCTTTTATCCCGAAATCAAGATACTCCTTGCGCCTAAAGCACTCAAACACTAGTTTACCTATAGGTAATCAAAGGAAATATATGGGAAGCATTAGACGTAGAGGCAAAAAAGCCCGATTAGAAATAATTTTTATGTTTCAAGGTATAAGGCGTTACGAGCAAAGCCTTTACTATTGCGAAACTGGCAAAGATACTTGCAAATGCCAAGATTGCCGATCTGCTAGTGCTTTACTTAGTGAAATTGAACGTAAAATCGCAGAAAAGACTTTCAAATACGAAACATACTTTCCAGATTCAAAGTACGTCAGAGAAAACCAGCAACTTCATCTCAACTCTGATATGTTTTTCGATACGTATGCAGAGCTATGGTTATCCAGTATCGAAAGCTCTGTAGCATACTCGACCTACAAAACCTATAGCACTGCTGTAAGCAAACTCTCGTCTTACTTCTCCCGTTTTAAGCTAAGCGAAATCAAACCATCACACATTCAGCAATATATATCTAATTCAGAGCTTTCTGCTAAAACAATCGCCAACTATCTTGGGGTATTTCACAGTATATTCGAGTCAGCTGTCAGAGATGACTTACTATCTAAAAATCCGTGTAAACATGTTAAGAAGCCCCGAGTTCAGACAGAGAAAGTTGATCCGTTTTCAATAGAAGAAGTATCCATGATTCTCGACTGGATGAGACAGCACCATCCTCATATGACTATTATTTTTGCACTCGGTTTTTATACTGGTATGCGTGTGGGCGAGGCTATTGCTTTAAAATGGTCTGACATAGATTTCAAGCATCATAAAATCATCGTTCAACGCACAATCACTAAAAACAGAATCAAGGAGAGCACCAAAACTGCTGACTACAGAGTAATCGACATTATCCCAATGCTAGACGAGTATCTGCATTTCCAAAAACAGTACACATTTATGAAGTCTGAATGGGTAACTGTCACCAGTTACGGCGAACCATTTACTAAAACCCAAAATATTACAGAAGACTATTTCAAGCCATGTTTAAAGGCTCTAGGTCTCAGGTATAGAATCCTTAATCAGATGAGGCACTCATTCGCCTGTATGATGCTGGATGCTCGTGAGGAGATAAACTGGATAAAGAATATGCTTGGTCACTCCAGTCTGCAAATGCTGTTTAGAAAATACGGAAACAGGATAAACCGTAATGACGGAACTAGAAAAGGACTGCTTTTTTCTGCAAATTGTGACGAATTTGTGACAAATAAAAAAGCGGCTCTTGGGAAGCCGCTTCAGTCGAATCCTTAAGTAATCGGGGTGAAAGGATTTGAACCATTTGCACAATATCTCCATCATTGAAAAATAAGGCTTTTTTCAATACTTTACCCGTTCAAACAGGTACGTTTCGGCTGTAATAGGTGACAAATTTGGTGACAAAAAAATGCTCTTATAGGATGCTGTGAGGTTGGTAGGTGCCATAATTATTTTCAAAAAAATAGCACGATTCCAAACAATACTTATTTATTCGCTACTGCTAAATAATCTCGAAAGTGCAGACTTATATGCAGCGAAATCCTCACGCTTATCTACAGACACTACTACAACATACAAATCATCGTCCTGTACAAAATACACGAGCCTATATCCCTGTTTCCTGAGCTTGATTTTATAACAGTTACTCAAATCTCCATGAAGTTCAGAGCCTGGCATATGCGGATTCGTAAGTCGTTTTTTTAAAGCTTTCTTCAATAGCTCTTTTACGCTGCCGTCGAGTTTATTCCACTCATCAAGTGCATCTGGATGGAATTTTAATTTATAACATTTATCTTTCTCAGATTTCGTCAATGTCAACCTCAACTGCATCCGATATGTTATTTAGCCTAGTACGAATAGTGTTTACAAGTTCCTTGTCTGCAATTTCTTCCAGCATGGCTTCAAACATTTTAGGAGTAACCATATAAAATGCTGGTCTGTTGTGATTCAGCACTGCCACTGGCTTTTCCCCTGCGTTACGAAGTACCTCTGCGGGATTCTTTTTAAATTCAGACATGCTGACAGAAAAATCTGCAAATATAGTATCCATGCGAGCCTCCTTTTAGCTCTTAATATAGAGCTAAATATATAGCTTTTCAACAGAAATGTTTTAAACACTCATACCTTCAAAAGGTACTTTATGCATATCATGTCCAGTATTTGTGGACATAGCCTGCGTAATGTGCTATTTTTAATCATGATAAATGAAATCAGACAAACCATTGAGACAGATATTTTTGACTATCAGATACTGGTGAGCGTTCTTGGCAATTACTCCAAGCCGAGAGATAAAATCAGCAGTCTGATCAAGCTCGGTCACATCATACCTTTGCGACAAGGTCTATATATGTTCAGTGAGACACTACGCAGACATCCTGTAGTAAAAGAGGTTATAGCAGGGATGTTATATGGTCCCTCGTATATTTCATCAGATTATGCACTGTCGCTATATGGTCTCATACCTGAAAAAGTTTCAGTGGTTTCCTCCGTCACGATAGGTAGAAGCAGAAAATTTGATACGCCTGTCGGACGATACACTTATGAAATGATACCTCAGATCGCCTACTCCAAAGGGATGGACATTTTTGAAACAAACTCAGGTTGTTACCTGATAGCAACACTGGAAAAAGCATTAACAGACAAAATCGCTCTGACAAGAGGATTAAAAATAAACAACATAACTGGAATGTATTCTCATTTAATAGATAATATGCGCATAGATGCGACAGAAGCTGCAAATCTGGATATATCGCAGATAGATGAGTTTTGCGCAGTTTATGGAATCAAGAGGCTTCAATATCTTTCGACAGCCTTGAGGAGAATTATAAGTGAATAAAGCTATAGAAAAGATGCTGAATAAATATCAATGCGTTACCACAGATGACCATATACAGGCACTCCGTGAGATAATGCAGGAGATCGCACTTTTAGGCCTTTACCGTGGTAAGTTTTTTGAACATGCTGCATTTTATGGAGGTACAGCTCTTCGTATATTTTATGGGTTAGATAGATTCTCCGAAGACCTAGATTTCTCACTATTAAACCCTGATGATAACTTTGAACTGAAAAAATACAGTACCTTTCTTGAGAAAGAACTTTCATCATACGGCTTCAAAGTCTCTGTAGAGTTAAAAGAAAAGATTGTAGATACTGCTGTAAAATCTGCTTTTCTAAAGGCCGATACGGCAGGAGAGCTTATCACTATAGAAGCCTCTGAAGATATTGTTAGAAGTATCCCATCAGGCCAGAGAATAAAGATAAAAATAGAAGTCGATACCGACCCGCCAGGTAAATTTAACACCGAGACAAAATACCTGCTCCAGCCGACACCATTCAGTGTTAAAACTTTTGACCTACCTTCTCTCTTTGCTGGCAAAATGCATGCATTGCTTTTTCGCAGATGGAAAAACAGAGTCAAGGGGAGAGATTGGTATGACTTTGTGTGGTATGTATCAAATCACCCTAATATTAATTTGACTCATCTGAAAGCTAGAATGGTGCAGACAGGTGACTGGACTAAAGATAAAAGTTTCCATATCGAAGATTTAAAAAATATCTTTTATGAGAAGCTTAATGAAACAGATATTGAGCAGGCCAAAAAAGATGCCACACCTTTCCTTAATAACCCTGAAGCACTGGAAATATGGTCTCCTGACTTTTTCAGAAGTATAGTCGACAATATTGTGGATTGCACATAGAACCTTAAACGACTAATACTGAGAACGAACTCTAGTATTCACCAACACCAGTATCTATAAATTAGTTGTTAGCATATTGCAGCAGCCATTTCCAAAGAGGCAAAACGAATATATTATTATCGCCAGTGGCTATAGTTTCTTCACGATCTTCAGTTATCAGATAGGCTTCTTTCATTTTGAAATATTCCATAGCTTCAACAAGACCGTTAATTTCACGTTCTCTTGTGCTGTGACTGTCTATTCTGTAGCTGACATTAACCAAAAGCTGTCTGCCGTCTATCCGGCAATAGAAATCAACTTCCTGCTTACCGCTGTAATAATAAACTTCTGGTGTCTGCCGTCTAAGATGCAGGAATACGGCATTCTCATAAAGCTTGCTATAGTCATTGGTTACAAATGCGTCATACACGCCTTTAAAGCCATTATCTACAGCGTATATCTTTCTCGGGTTGCGGTTCTCTTCCCTGATGTTATTTCTAAATATAGGCGTACTGAAGACAGCATAAGCATCTTCAAGGTAGGAATAATAGTCGAAAACAGTATCTTTACCGACTTTATAGCCCTGCGACTTAAATTCATTATATAGCTTGTTGAGACTAACCAGAGTTCCAATGTTGCAGAAGCTGTATTTTATTATGTGCTTCAGGAGGCTGTTGTTTTTAACGCCATATCTTTCGACAATATCTTTGTATACTATAAGGTCTAGATAGTCCCTGAGTATCCGTCTCTTTATATCCGGTGTCTGCGACAAGGTTTCTGGGAAACTGCCGTCTGTGAGAAATTCATTAAGAGCATGCTTTATATGACTCACAGATGAGGAACTATTAACATTCACTTTTATATCTTTTGCCTTCAGGAAGTCAGCAAAAGAGTAAGGAAATATCTCATAAGTTAGAGTTCTGCCACGCAGAGAGGTTGCTATCTCTTTACTGAGAAGCTTTGAAGACGAGCCAGTGACAAATATTCTGACATTTAAAGTGTCGTATATCCTGCGGACGTATCTTTCCCATTCAGGGATGTTCTGGACTTCATCAAGGAATACATAAACCAGTTCATCACGTTTAGCAGGATACATTTCATAGTACCCTTCCAGCAACGCATCAAGGTCTTTTGACACTATCGGAAAAAGACGGTCATCTTCAAAGTTTATGTAGATTATATTTTCAGGTTGAATGGTTTCTCTGAGCTTGTTGATAATGTCAAAGAGTATATATGTCTTACCGCAACGCCTGACACCTATCAGAGATATTATCTTGTCACTATCCACTGGAATATTATATTCTCTGGGAACGATGCCGTTTAACTTCCTCTCCTGAAAATCCGTGATTAATGTTTTAAATGTCTCTCTCATATTTATCCTCTCCTGCAAGGATAAATATACACGCTTTTATCCTTTCATGCAAAGAAATAACTACGATGTCATAAATTTTATTTAGGTATTATTTTTTTTAGCTTTTCAAGATTAAAAGAATAATTAAATCGAAACATTCCAAAAGGATGCCCTGAAGACCTTGCTTCTTTGATCCATTTACCCATATTCCAGCCAGACTCAATCAAATCAGATGCAGCAAAAATAAATTCTAAGGCATCAGTAAAAAATAATGTCATATCTGGATTCTTGTTATAATCAATTTCTGTTTTTGTACCATGCACATAGTATTTTCGGCATTTAACAGCATGTTCCACCACAAGATCTAAATCTTCAAAATAATTTCCTACTTTATCTTTTATTAATTTAGCTCTTATATTAATTTTAGTTTCAAGGTTTTTTTCACGTGGAGATTTTGATTTTATTAGAATATCAAACATATTTGCAGCACCAACCAAACGATCAATATCATATCTTTTACCTTTTGAAATGACATTAGAATACCTAGCTCTTGCATTCCGCATATCTTCATTATTATTAAGCCAATTTGAAAGTACTGCACCAAAAGCTTCAGAATCTGTAGCTCCCTCTATGGGAATATCTGAGGGATGAGGGATGTACGAACCATTGTCATCATTTCTTTTAGGTGGTATACACCAATACACCGAAAGAGGCACTGGCTTTTCTTCATCATTTGATAAGTTGAAAGTTAAATCAGATACGTTTTGTTTTCTGCCAGCTATTATTTCAATAAATCTTAATAAATCATATATGCTATCAATGGCGTCACTTATTGTTTTTTGAGTTTCAAACCTAATGTTTAGCTTTATTGAGTCTATAATACTTATACCGTGTACGCCGGGAAACTTGATATTCGGATTGTGTGTAGCAGATATTACACCTAATTTAGTATTAACATTGAAAATCTCATATTTCCCAGTGTAATAAAATATCCAAGGCTCATTGCCCAACTCAATTTTTCTTCCTAATCTTTCTTCTTCTTTTTTTATAATATCCTTTTTATCTTGGGCTGAGCTTCGAATTTCTCCATAAGCATCAAAATCATAGAAGATGTTATGAGCATCATCAATACTAAATGAAACTTCATGTATTACTTTTTCAGATGAACAAATATGACGATTACCGAAAGTCATATATTTAGAAAAAATATCTATAAAATGATGATTTTCATACTTTGGAGGCACAGCATCATCCATCAATATGCTTTTTGTGCCAGAACCTTGAGTAAAACAATCAATCAAAGACACCTTTTTACCATCGTGAAGAACACCTGTAACATCTGAAATATTTTGATGAGAATAACTTTTGTCAGGATATAATGTTAATTTTGTATTTTCTAAATTTAAATACAATTCACCAACCGCATTTAAACTATTCCCAAATTTAAAATTTCCTGTTTTGCTCAATTTAATGTAATCAATCATAAGCAAGCTCCCAAATGTGCAAGTTTTCAGTCAGTTTATTATGATTCAATTTTAACGAAAAGTCAGCATGACAATTTTTGCCATAGTTTTGTAGATTAATAAGATTGCCCCTGACATTTTAAACATCAGGGGCAGATTTTAATTAGTTAGTCTGAAGAATAACGTTATAAGTGAATGTCTCTCCAGTCTCCTGAATTGTGAAATAGAACCTCAGGTTTGACTGACTGCCGCCTGTTAAAGGTGAAAGCAGCTTGAATGTAACATCTGTCCCAGGCTCTATTACCTGCCCATCAGTCAGACTCTGAAAATACGGAACCACATGAGAATTCAAATCTACCGCAGAAAGAGAACTGATTGTAAAGTTGTCACCGGCTGCTGACAGTTTAAAAGTGCCTACCGTATAATAACTGACTCCCAATATAGTCGCAGAGACTGTGCTGCTTACACTGTAAGGCCAGCTAACAGCTATGAAGTCAGGGTCAAGAAATGTTGTTCCAGCCCTATACAATGTTATTGCCGGTTCTGTGACTGTTATAATAAATGCCGTCAGAGATGCTTCCCCGCCATTACCATCGACTACACTTATCTGAATAGAGCTGTATGTGCCCGCATCAGAAGAGCTTGGTGTGCCCGTAAGTGCACCTGTAGCTGTATCAAAAGATGCCCATGATGGTATGTTTTCTATACTGAATGTAAGGGTATCGCCATCAGCATCATTCGCAGTCGGTGTGAAGCTGTAAGCAGCTCCTTCTGCCAAAGTAGTTTCTGGAGTTCCAGAAATTGTCGGAACAGAATTCAGAACGCTGACAGTTATAGTAAAACTGCTAAGAGATGCTGTCTCTGAACCATCAGACACAGATATTACGATGCCTGTATATGCCCCTTCATCCGAAGTGGCTGGAGTTCCTGTTAAAGCACCAGTAGCAGCGTTGAAAGTAGCCCATGATGGCTTATTTTCTATGCTGAATGTAAGAGTATCATCATCCACATCAGAAGCTGTAGGAGTGAAACTGTATGCATTGCCTGCTGTAATTTCTGCTGCAGGAGTGCCGTTTATAACAGGAGCAGAGTTTCCGGCTGCAACTGTAATACTGAACTGTGAAAGCGAAGTATTATCTGTACCATCTGTAGCACTGATCACTATCCCTGAATATGCCCCAGCATCGCTCACTGCGGGTGTTCCTGAGAGTTCTCCTGTGGAAGTGCTGAATGATGCCCATGAAGGCTTATTCACTATGCTGAAGGTCAGCGTATCTCCATCTTCATCTGATGCTGCCGGGATAAAGCTATAAGCTGAACCTGCAGTGACCGCTGTAGCTGGTGTACCGGTTATTACTGGTGCGCTGTTAGTCCCCTCGCAAATAGAAGATGCTCTTTTGACCTCACACACTACACCAAACAAATTATGGTTATCAGGGACATAACATGTCAGTCTAAATATTTCTGAATCTAAAGCTCCCGCAGTTACCGAATTCTCGTGCTCCATTTTTGCAGTTAAAGCATCAGATATACTGCTGCTCAGTGTGCTGGAACTGATTTTGACCGCTCCGGCTACAGAGCTCGTGGAGCTGTCTGAAAAGATCAGAATAGAGCTGCTGCCTATCATTGAAGATGTATATAAATCTTCTATGGTTGCAGCAATCTCTGATGGTGTATAGCATCCTGATTCGACACTGGAAGCTTCAGACAGAGTGCCCATGTAAACGTCAGACAGATCATAAGCATTGTTAGTAAAGCCGACTGTTGATGCTGTGCGCTGAGTTAAAGTTACCCCAAGCTGCACATTGCTGGCCGCACGGGCAAATCTGCCTGATGCAGTTGCCAGTTCGGCTGGTGTGCCTATAAGCAGCGAGTCAGAATACACTCCCATAGGATCAGAAACATAGATGACAGCGTTATCGCCATCCTCATAAAAAGAAACGTCGATATCACCAACAGGATTTCCTGAATTGTCCTCAATAGCAATATCATATGAATTGCCGGATGTACCGGAAGTGATTACTGTTCTGCCATCAGTTCCAGTTGAGGCTTCTGCGACAGCTGTTCCGTCATAAGTTACCTGAGCAGTATCTGCCTGGTTGTCATCAACAACAGGAGCTGTACTGCTGCTGCCACCGCCTCCACCGCCGCATGCGACCAAGACCAAGAGCATTATCAACATTGTAAAAGCAAGAATTATTTTGTTGTGCATAAATGCAACCTCCACACTTTATTATGTGAAGATCATAAATTAACCAAACGACAACTCTTGACGCTTCAAAAAATAAATATGAAAAAAATATCCCTTCTTGATTTACCCCCTACCCTATTAACAGTGCAAGGAGGTGGATATGTCCAGTCCATATTATTCATATGCTGCAATACTCGGCAATCTTACAAAGTCACCCGAAGCCGGTGAGACTAAAAACGGCACTATCACCAGCAAATTCACAGTAGCGGTAAACAAACCTGCCAAAGAGAAAGCAGACTTTTATGACGTTACAGTCTTTGGCAAAACAGCGGAAAGCTGTAATGAATACCTTTCCAAGGGTAAGCTCGTACTTGTCACAGGAGAGCTTGATTACAGCTCATGGGAAGACGACAAAGGCTTTCATTCAAAAGTAACTTTAGTCGGACATAACGTCCAGTTTCTGACACCGAAAGGTGACACAGACGGCGATTCGCCAGAATAAAAAACATAAAAAACAAAGGCGAAAAAACTGACGTGCTTAAAAAACGAAAAAACAAGAGAACTACAGATGTCTGATTTTCAAGATGCTTTCCTGAACCTTCAGGAAAAATATGATGATCTGAAAGAGACTTTTGATTCTGTTTGCGCCGTGGTGATTTCTCAGCAGATCAACAAAGGGGATGTTAAGCCAGCTTATGAGGAAATCACCGCCATTGTTGTGTCGAGCCTCAGGATACACCGAGGGTCTGAAAGATGTGGTTAGAGAGCTATATTTCGGATATATCCGGCATTCACGGGATAACCGCAGAAGAAGTTAGGCAGATCATATGCTCTGTGCTGGAAGGATATTACAGCGAAAAATACGGCTCGCCCACTGTGTGTTCGATATCTGACGAAGGTCTGAATCTGAGGCAGTACAGAGCAGACGGTATCGAGCGTGAGATAGTTCTCAAAAAGCATGATGTAACCACACTTGCCTCCATTTTGAATACTGAATATTTCAATTTCGGGAATCACCGTAAAGAAATCTATCTAAAGTCATTTATGAACTCACTCGTAAAAGGTGAGGTTCGGGAGGTCTCCGCCGAGAACGTTCTGCTGAATGTCTATCTGGGAGTGAATTACAGGGTTACAGGTGTTCTTCATAAGATGCATATCACGCCGAAGATGAGGGGCACTTTCCAGATTGGGCAAGAGATCAGGAGTCTTGTCATCGGCACTGAAAAATTAGCTGATGATGTGGTTTTTACTCTGAGCCTCACCAGCCGCAAACTAGTAGAAAAACTCTTTGAAGAACAGGGTTACTCTGTCCGCTGTGTCCACAGAATAGTTGGCGGACGCTCCATTATCCAGTCTACCAATCACATACCAAGAGGCACCATTAAAAGCCTCTCAGATGAGCTTTCGGAGCGAATTATTATTGAGGTGATAGCATGAGCGTAGAATCACACCGCCATAGGTTTTATATTGCTAACATCAACTGTGCGCTCTGCTTTCTGAAGATCGTAGGACATCTGCAGGTTAAGCCAGAGTTCTGGGCTAGTGTTAAAATATTTTGCCAGCCTGACAGCAACCTCTGGTGTCACACCTCTGTGCTTATTACAAATCTGATTAATAGTACGAAAAGATACACCGAGAGCGTAAGCAAGCTTCTGCTGTGTGAGTCCGGGGGTGTCGGCTATATAAATATCTTTAAGTATTTCCCCGGGGTGGCTCAATTCTCTTGTTATTTTGCTTCTATCAAACACAGTAAATGCCTCCTAATGGTAGTCTGTAATTTTAACATCGTAGGCATCTACATCTTTAAAACGGAAGATGATACGCCATTGCATGTTTATGCTGATGCTCCAGAAACCCTGAAGGTCTCCGCTGAGGCTGTGGAGCCTGTAACTGGGTGGCGACATCGGGTATTCCACCTTAATAGTCTTATCAAGAATATCAAGCATTTGACATGCTCTCTTGATAATGCTCTGAAGGAGCTTTCTGTTGGAGCCAGTCAAAAACAGTTTTTCGGTCTCTTTATCAGCGAAGTTAATTATCATAACTCAATATATAACCAGTGTGGTTATATATCAAGAGCAGTGTCATCATGAAAACTATCCTCGGAACTGGAATGAATATCCGTGGCGGGAGGCAGCAGGAAATATACATGAATGATGCTGACCGGTCGGGGCATTTCTGGTGCTTCGGCACTACCAGAGTCGGCAAGACACGCCTGCTGGAAAACATGCTGGAACAGGACATCCGCAAAGGCAACAGCGTGGTTGTGATAGACCCGAAGGGGGATATCCCTCTTTTCAGCAAGATATATCAGGCGGCGAAAGAGGCAGGTCGAGAGGATGACCTGATGCTCATCACACCAATCTTTCCCGAGTACTCCATAAAGCTCAATCCGCTGGAATACTACTACATGCCGGAGGAGCTTGTTGGACACCTAATATCCGGCATTGAGGTTGGTTCTGAGCCGTTTTTTTATAATGTGGCATATGAAACCAGCCTTATGATCGTTCAGGCTTTTATGCTGCTCACAGAGAAAGCATACGGCAAACGATTCAATTTTAACGATGTCAAAGACGTTGTCTCCCACACTGACCTGACAACACTTCAAAGGAACGTTGCAAGCCTCAGTAGTGATAACAATGATGTCATCCAGCTTGCAAATGACCTGCAAAAAATCGTGGACTCAGGTCAGGATTACTACAATAAAGTTTCAAGCTCATTACGTGTTGCACTGATGGAGCTGACGTCAGGCAACATTGGCGAAATTCTCGGCAAAGCCCGTGGAAATCCCGTCATCGAAAAGCTGGAAAACGGTAAATCCGTGATACTGGTTGCACAGGTCGGCTCCCTGATGACACGTAAGGCGGCGTTCACCGTGGGGAAAGTTCTTTTATCCATGTTTCAGTCTTATGTAGGGCGGATATTCAGCAGCGGAATGAAAGTTGACCCTCCGCTGGAGATATTCATAGACGAGGCACAGAACGTGCTTTACTACGGGATTGATGACTTCTTTGCAAAAGCAGGCGGCGCAAATGTTCATTTGCACGGACTCAGTCAGTCAGTAAATCAGATATACGCAATGATAGGCAGGGACTACGGGAACAGCACACTGGACAACATCAACAACAAGCTGTTCATGAAAGTGCCGGACGAAGAGACTGCAAGCTATGTTTGCAGGCACTTCGGAACACATAAGCAGATGCTCTCCATGATGAGCTCCGCTGGGATTATAAATGTCCGTGAGAACGAAGACGACATACTCAAGCCTGAAGATGTTCTGGGGCTGAAGAAACGTGAATTTTTCATGATGAACTATGACGGCGGATTCTTCGGAAGCACATTGGACACCAGCGAGGCATATATAAATATCGAATATCCGAGGGCTACAGTATGAAGCTCAGGAGCCATGTAATAGCGGGAATGGGGTATGTTCTCGCCACCGGAGCTTTTGAGCCTGCGGCGGTGGCAGCTATTGGTGCGGGATCGATCTTTCCAGATATTGTTGACTCAATTTTTGGTTTCGGCAGTGAAAAGTTTTATAGGAAGATTCACCGAAAAATAAGCCACTGGTGGGTTCTGTATACTCTCCCGCTTGCCGCAATACTCTTCTCTGATATCGGTGGATATGCGTTTTATTACTTTTTGATAGGCGGGTTGCTGCATATATTTTGTGATTCATTCACCCGTTCGGGCGTGCCATTCATAAATCCTTTCAAAGCTGGACACGGTTTCAGACTTTTTAATATTGGTTCGCCAGCGGAGTATCTTACGCTTTTTTTGATAGTCCTTACGCTTATCGCTTTAGGTTTACTCTTTCCATATCCGGTGTGGTTTTTTATTGCCGTGGTGCTGCCAGTATCGCTCTTTTCGGGAGCAGACAGGACGGTACATCAGGAAAAAAAAGAACCGATAAATATACATCTCTCTGAGCTTGCGCCACTCTGGACAGGTCAAAAAACAGTGACAGCAGAAATTATAAAGCAATCAGAAGATACCACTGTGTTTGCAAAGCCTGAGCTTATGGACTTTTATAACAAGCATGTAGCCAATCTGCCGGAGTCTGCAAAGAACGTAATAAGGCTGATAATGACGATGCTTGATGAGAAAGGTGATACGCCGTCAGTGGTGAAGCGCAGCGGCGAGATAAACTTTTATGAGGAGCCAAATACTTTTACCGCACTGGCAAAAGTTCCGTTGTACCTGCACAGCCTGCATGTGGCTGAAGAGATTCTGAAACTCTTTGATAAGCCTGGGGCGTACGCCGCACAACTTATCATGACGGCACTTGGGCATGATCTTGGCAAGATAGAGAGCCTTGATAAGTTCGCATACAGCATGGGAGACCATCCCAAAATAAGCGTTGTGGTGCTGAACAGCTTTGAAGGGTTTGACGACCTGAAATACAAGGCAGATATTGAAAATGCGATACTGTCCCATCACCGCACGGGCGGCGGTGATCTGGCGGAAAAGCTTCGTGAAGCAAACAGGAACGCCCGTCAAAAAGAGCTTGCTGATAACCTTGTTCGAGTTGATGAAGACGCTTCTGAAACACACAATTCCAATGAAGTAAAAGAAAAACCATCAGACCTTGAATGGCTCAATATCACAGAGTTTCTTACAGAACTGGACAAACGTATCAATGTTCTGAATGGCAGCCGTTTCGAGGCTTTCAGCATGAAGGACGGCTGTGTTTACTTTCAGACAGAAGTGTTCTGGAAGGTCATAAAGATGCTCGCTCGCAGGCGTGAACATGACGAGATACTACTTGCCGATTCTGACCAACAGCAGAGGAGAAACTATATCAACACAATCACAGAAATGCTCAGAGAAAAGCGTCTGATAGCTGACGGTATAATTAGACAGGAGCATTTCACCGCACCTTTCACAGTTACCTATAAAGACGGCAAGAGCACAAACAAAGCTTACTATACACCGATGATGTCTGGAGCTTTTGGAGATATTTCAGAGCTGGAGAGCCGTAAAAGCGGCATCTTGATGGAGATAGAAACAGTTGCTCCAAAATATGGAGATAATCAATGAAAAATCTGATCTGCTTAATATTCATTATCATCTCAGGAGTCGCTAATGCCGCATACTACTGCGGCACAAATGACCTTCAGTTTGAGTCTCTTACTGCATGTTCTTCTAACTGCGATGACACATGCACAGAACTTTCATATTCCGCAGGCACAGGAACATGCCCCGCAGATTACTCAAGCTTTGTTTATGACAGGCAGACCGGATTAACATATGGCGTTTCAGTAAATCAAAATATCTGGAGTGCAAATCAGCAGTTTATCGCAGATAACCAGCATAAAGCTGAAATTGCAAATGTGCTTGCCGGTTTATCAGGAAAGTCTGTCTGGCTTGGTCTTTATGACAGGAATATGAGCACATCCTACGGCACAGTTAATAAATCCAATTATGTATGGATAGACGGCTCAATGCTCACTTATGATAATTTTGCTGACGGGCAACCGGATAACAGAATTGATGGTTCAGATATAGGTACAGTCACAATATATGGCGAGCACTGGGCATACGTCGACACAGATGGCAAATGGTATGATGATGGACAGCACACATCATACGGAGAGGATTACCAGCCCAGACACAACAGCATAGGTCAATTCAGCGGAATGCTTGGATGTGTTGCCGGTTTGCCAGTGAATGAACAGACGAACCCGAATGAAATCATAAACACTTACTGCTCAGAAAACACAAATAACTGCATGCTTTGCATAGCTGGAAATAATGTTTCACAATGCCTTGCCGCTGGCAGCGGAGGCTATATCTGCCCCAACGACATGGTGTTGTGTGACTCGGTATACAATGATCCTTTATGTCCTGACGGAGGTATCTTAAACGATCTGACTGATATGTGCCAGAAAGAACCCATTGTTACCTGCGAAAACGGTTTCACATATGACTTTGCATCCGACAGATGCTATGATCCGCCGGATTGCCCCAACGGCGGAGTGTTAAATCCTCAGACAGACAGGTGTGAGGTCGTCATTACCGATGGCTCCTGTCCGGTAGGATACACTTATGACTCTCTCAACAACAGCTGTGTAAAAACTCCTGAATGTACAGCGGGAACATATGTTCAGGCAAACGATAGATGTGAGTTCTCAGTGACCTATACGTGCCCCACTGGCTATGTTTATAACAGTTCTACTGGTAAATGCGAAGACGCACCGGACTGTCCGACTGGTTTTACATACAGCACAACTTCAAATAAATGCTTAAAAACTGCGACTAAAAGCTGCCCGACAGGATATACGCTATCAAACGGACAATGCATTGCATCACCAACATGCCCTTCAGGAACAACCTTTAACACTTCCACAAATAGATGCGAGGCAAGTAGTTCTTATATATGCTCTATAAATTCCAGCAGTTATTCATCACTAAGCTCATGTGAAAATGCCTGCTCCGGAGGTGAAACAGAGCCTACATTAGAAACCACAAGTACTAATCAAATTCAATTCGCTGGTTCAGAATATGTGAGATTAAATTTCAGTAGTATATATATAAGTAACTTTTTTTCAAACTGGCTACCGTTAAGCGGCGTGCATTCTGAAATACTGGATCAAACTTACCAGAGTTTTTTCGGAGGCTCCGGAAGAATCAAAGCTGCTTTGTACACTGACAACTATAAAATTAAAATTGATTATGAAATACGTACATATGATCAATACGGTGCAGAAATAGGTGGTTATTATCAGAATTCAGGATGGATTGACCTTTTAAAGCCACGCATTGTCGGCATGTTTGCCTGTAATAATGACACAATGTACAAAACGTACAGTTCCTCAAACTCTTGGGGTTACTATAAGTGCGATAAATACGATGGCAACTATTACTATAATGGCACACAGTTTTTTGGTTACTGCGGAGAAGGAACAGCTTTAAACCCATACGCTATTTCTTGTGGAGCAGTCAGACACGCATCACAAAAAGATGGCTGGATAGCAAGATCAGATGTTTACCCAAATCCGAATGCTGCACTCTCTTGCCCTGATGGATATATTCTGTCTGGAACAACATGCATCCAAAATGGCTCTTGCTCCACAGGTTCCTGCCCTTCCGGCACAATATCCTCTGGAAGCCTTTGCATTGCTAACCCCACATGTCCTAATGGTGGAACTTTCAACAGCACCACTGATAAATGCGTCATTCCTCTGGACAACAGCTGCCCTGCTGGCTCAACATATGATGCGGCACTGGGAAAGTGTGTCGCTGACCCATCTTGCAGCAGCTCAGGCATACTCAATACTGCTACTGACAAATGCACCCTGACCGTCAGCAAATCATGCCCATCCGGCTACACTCAGGATGGAAATATCTGCTACTCTGCTCCGGTGTGCTCTTCGGGCATATACAACTCCACCCTGAATGAGTGTACGCTCTCAGCAAGCACTCTTTGCCCTTCCGGCTATACTTTTAATCCGGCTGAAGACAGGTGTGAGCAAAATATTGCCTGCCCTTCCGGCACAGTCTACTCTACACAGCTTAACTCATGTGTTTATGAACCAGAACATGACTGCGGTAATAGTTACTCATATTCTCCAATTAACCGAAAATGCGAAGCCGTGCCTATATGTACGGACAGTATTTATAACCCTGAAATGAACAAATGTCATTCCGGCAGCTGCCCATACAGCGGCAATGAATGCATCAACTTATCAACCATAACAGGTTCGCCGGACTATAAATGCTCCCCTCATCAGTGCCTAGACCCTAGTGACCCATCATATCTGGACACCAGCGAAGACACACAGGAAGGCGCAAACGACAAACTGAATGACGGAGACAAAGACGACAGTGGCCAATGCTTAGACCAGATATATATCTTTAACGGAGGCGACAGGCGTTGCCGTAAACCTGGAACTCAGACAGGGTTTTCAGACTGCTGTAAAAAGGATGAAACATGGTTCGGTCTAGGCGAATGCTCTCCGGGGGAACAAGCGTTATCCACCCTTCGGGATTGGGGAGAGCTGGACGGTCAATGTCACTATGTGGGTGAATACTGCGCTGAAAAATGGGGGATATGCCCTGCCTGTGTCTGCGTTCAGAAGAAAAAGACCTATTGCTGTTTCGGTAGCCCACTGGGAAGGATTGTTGCAGAACAGGGGCGCAGTCAGCTCGGGTTTAATTTCGGCACAGCAAAGAGTCCAAACTGTAGAGGCTTCAATCCGGAAGAGTTCCAAAAACTGGATTTCAGCAAGATAGATTTCAGCGAGTGGCTGGATACATATGTGAAGCCTGAGATGATGCCAAATGTGGAAGGGACTATAATCAACACCTTTGAGAATATCCAGATTCCGGAGATCAAATAATGAAAAGGCTACTGCTTTTATTAATGATTGTGGTCGTGACCATTACAGCCTGCATGCACATAGGGAGAAATACAACAGAGTCTGTCGGTTTCACTTGGTACTTATATTCGAGGACTCATGATGTGAGTAAAGATGATTATGTAATCTTCCGTGCTGTTAAAGACCCACTTGGCATCCTGCCGGAAAACGCAAAACTGGTTAAAAAGGCCGCCTGTCTATCAGGAATGGAACTCGTTGCCACTAATATGGCGTTTATATGCGACGGCGAATACATCGCCATCAGAAAAGACCCTGAAAGGATGAAATTCACATTCACCGGGAAAATACCTAAAGGAAAACTATTTGTACTCGGCTCTCATGAGCGCTCTTATGACAGCCGCATATGGGGATTGTTAGATGAAAGTAATATTATTGGCACTGTTTACCCTCTGTTCTAGCTTCGTCAGCGCAGAGACACTTAAAGAAACGATAGACGACATTAAGAAGTCTGCTAAACCTGATATCTCTCTGCCTGATAATCAGGAGATGCGGGAAAAGGCAAAAGCCTTTATTGATACCGGATATGATGCCCTCATGAACAAAGTATCCGAGTACAAAAAACAGATAGCAGAGAGCAACGGGTATGAGATCGACAAGGACGAAACCTGTCACTCTGAGCTTCCAGACAAGAGCCTCTATATTTTCATCAGCTCATCTATGCCGGAAAAAACATTACAGAATTATTCAGCAACAGCAAGAGACCTTGAGGGCTCGCTTCTGGTTATAAACGGCGTTATCGGCAGTATCGAACAGATAATGCCTACTGTTGATTTTGTGGCACGCATCTCCTGCGGAAAGGGTCTTGCTGATTTAACAGAAGACACAACATGCGATATGGCAAAGGTAGACATCAACCCATACCTCTTCCGAGCTTTCAATATAAAGTCTGTTCCGGCCTTTGTGCACTCATCACTCCCCTACTCCGAAGTCATGCAAAAGGTGACGCTTGGCGAGCCGATATCCGAAGACAGTTATACTAAAATCTATGGTGATGTATCTGTCCAATATGCTCTGGAGAAATTCAGTGACAGCGGAATCACCGTTGCAAAAACTATGCTCCAAAAACTGAAACAGGGCTTTTATGATAAGTAGGCTTATTCTGTTAATACTTATGATTCCGCTGTTGTCTTTTGCTGAGCAAGGCAAGACAGACGGGAATAATCTTGGCAAGGAGATGGTTGAACTGCACGGAAGCGCAGACAGCGCAAAGCAGACACTCTTTAACCCGATGATGACCAGTGAAAAGATGTCCACACTTTCAGACTCATGGAAGTGCTCTTCAACAAACACAGTCTATACATCCACTGATGAATGCGTTAATAACTGCTCTCAGGCATGTGTGGCAAATAGTTTCGACATAGAACTCCAGTGTAATTCTCAATCAGAAGTATTATCAATTAGCCCTGTCAATTTTGTATCCGGCGGCGAAGTCCAGCTCCGTGTCAGCTACGACGCTAACCTCGACGGTACATCAGATTCTAACTTTACCACCCTCCCAGTATCAGGATTTTGTACAAACGGATATGTGAGCTGTTCACCTTCCGGTTCCTGGGCAAACTGTAAATATTTTGAGTTTGGGATAAAGCATAAATGCGGCAGCACAACCTATAACACTTATAGAGAATGCAACGAGGCTTGTAGCGGAGCCTGCCAGCCAGCAGAAGACCGTGTAAGAGCAGTTGAGCGGAGTTACCTGCAGATGCGCCATGTCGGCGGATGTTTCTGCTCAAACGCTTCCTGCGGCTCATCATTCAACTCAGCATTTAATGAAGCACTGGGATATTTCGGAGGAGGAATTTCCGGACACCTTATGAACGAGCTGGACATAGCGGTAAGCGATACAAAATTTGACATGGGCACAATGTCTGTAAAATATATGGCGGTGGATCCTTCCTCCTGTACAGATAGTAATGAAAACATAAACAACCTCAAAGCATCTTATCAGACAGGCGACATCAACTATGACAGCGAACTTCTAAACCAGATGTCAGACTCGGACAGCATGTATAACACTGTCATGTCACAAAACAACACCCCGACAGAAACAAATGAATGCTCCATCACTAATACTCCGGTTATAACGTCCACACCAGCTGAAATCCTCAGAATTGTCGTTGGCAGAGAGGGAAACAACTATTGGAGCGGCTATTGCGCTGAATATTCTGAGACGACAGAGTTTTATATTGAAAATCTGGAAGATGTCTCTGAGCTGAAACTCACTAGAGTGATATTCGACGACTGGATAAAAATAACTATAAACGGCCACACAGTTTATGTTGGTCCTAAAGGCGGCGACAGGCTTGATGTTATTGATAACCGAGTCTATTACACAGAGACAAGCTCTGGTTCGTGTGAGCTTGGCAGAAGCTGGAACTATAGCGTTGATGTAGATGTGAAGCCGTATATCGTAAACGGACTTAACACGGCAAGAGTTGACGTTATTGTTGCTGGCGGCGGCGAAGGCTACGCTTATCTTACAGGTGTAATCGCCGGCAAAGATGAAATCGGCGTCCAAAGGACAGACGGTTGCGCTTTATATTCCGATGATGATTCATGCCAACTATACGAAGAAACTGTAAATGACGACTATGACACCTACCTGAACTATAACGCCACAGGCATATTGCCAGCCACCGTGTGTGATGAGTATTCAGGCTCTGCCGGAAGATATATTATTTGCGACTACGGCGACAGGTTCGATATCACTTCTTCCCTGCTTTATGTCCCCTCTGTCACCGGAACACAGGTAATCCCCGACAACACAGTAACAACCATCTCAGCCAGAAACGACGGACTTGAGCGTTATAAAATCAACCGCACATACATATGCAGTACTGACAGCGAATATGACTTCACCGACGCTAAAGCTCAGGCGGATATGATCGGCTCCACACTCGATAGGGAGACTGGCGACTTCACATACCTTAACGACGGCGAAACAGCGGCAGGTAATATAGCCATCGAAACTGACAGTTTTGACAACTGCACATACAGCTGCGTTGTCCAGACAGGCAATACTGATACTGAGGTTTTTCCGGATCAGCAGACAAGGCCTGATGTGAATACGCCAGTAATAGAAGAGCGTCCGTGCGGTGTGGACAAAAACACCATGGAGCGAAGCTGTCCTTACGATGCTTCAAATGAAACTATGATAGAAAACTGCTCCTGCACAGACCATTTCAGCGAGGTTGTGACTACCTTCGGTGCGCTGTACGAAGCGGCAAAAGATATGATCTGCAGTCAGGATTAGGAGAATGTATGGAACAGTATAATTCGTTTGTCGAAATGATTTACAACGGCATTATCAAGGGGCACTGGGCGCAGATTATCGGGGTAGTTTTCATCTTTTTTGCGCTCTGGTTCTCCTTCAAAAGGCGGAACGTAATCGCCGGAACAGTATGCATCATCATTGCGGCATGCATGGCATACGGCACAGGTATCAGAATAATTATTATGAGGCTCATTTATGGCTGAAACAGATGTTATACCAATAGAAACGGCGCAGGAGAGGCATAAGCCTGCGGGGCTGCTTGAGGTTATCGGAGAGATTCAGAGATATTCCGTCGCAGAGTCCGGCGGCTCTGTCATTCCGGAGGATTACTACACTATAGACATGCGGATGGAATATTTCTGGCTCGGTATGAAGACCGTCATACACGGCGGTTTTTTGATGATGCTTCTGATGCCTCTTTTTGTGGGGGTTATACAGGCAAAGATTCCGGTTTTCGGGCATAGGGTTCCGACGCTCTTCGACAGGGGATATGTGTTTGTTATGACCATCTCGTTCAGTCTGGTTTATGCACTGTTTTTCACATATGCCGCAAGGTTTAACGCAGGCAGAGTCACAAAACTGATGCTGAATAATCTATTTTGGGGAGCGACTACAGGGAGCTTTATAAAGGCTGTCTCCAGTGCCGCCTTTTACCACTTTGTCTATTATGTGGTTATAACAGATGCGAACCTCTACAGCGTACTGAATAAAATGACCAGAGTCAGCTCAGTTTTCCGGAAGGAAATCTACTACTGGGTGCGAGATATCCGCCCTGTGCTACTGAGCAGTTCATGGATGATGCTGCTCACGGCTCTGATTTTTATATTGCTCTGCTGGGGCAGTTACATCGCCTCTGAAAACAGAAAAAATGACAGGAGAAGACCATATGGCCGCAGGTAAGAAAAGTATCGTGGAAAAGAAGATAGAGCTCGCCAAAAGACCAGACACAAAGGTTGTCTTCACTAGAACACCAGAGAGCCACATGCTCGTCCTAATCCTCTCACAGGCCGACATCGGCATCAGTACCTTGAAACGTAACCTGCTTCAGGACGGCTTTTCCGTCGAGGAAGTTCAAGCTCTTTTGAACGAATTCTACGCGAACTGCCGTGCCCTCGAATCCACAGTTGAGAAGATCAGCTCCAAGTGCGGATATAAGTATAAGAAGGCAAAGGAATTAGTGTCAAAGCAATAAATAAATTTAATAATAGTTAGTAAAACCTGTCTCTTCTTTAAGATTACTTTCTTTATTTTGAAATACCCTATTAGTAACTTTAAACACGATATCCCCTTTATTATCAGATAGATCAAGCTTGATATAATTATTTAATAATAGCCTAGAAATTAAATCCAAAACTCCATTATTAGCAAATGTGCTCGTTGATGCCAAATTAATCTCTTGTCCAAGTTGCTTTTTAAAATTTTCAAAAGTAAATCTAGGATAGGACTTTAATATCTTCATAATACGCTGTACTTCAATTTCTTCCATTTCATTATAATTTCCAGTGGCTTTGTCCACAGATTGAATTTTAATAGAATCTATCATAGAATCTAATTCTGTGTTATTAATCCAAAATACAGCGCAATCATTTACATTCTGGTAAACAGAAGATATAATTTTTTCTCTTAATGCTGAATATTTTTTATCTTTATTATCAAAAAAATGACAAATTGAATTTTTCTTGGCCTGCGTTTTTAATTCTTCAAGTTTTCTTTGTTGCTCTATACTTTCTTTTTTATCGTGCTTAATTTTATCGTTAATGAAACTTAAAATGGGTTTGTTCTTTTTCCTAGCATACTCATATTCAAAATGAGTGTATGATTTTTTATCAAGTCGGTCAATTTCATTGCCGTATCTATTGTTCAATAATAAAACCACTAAACTGCTTCTATCGATAGCTTTTTCTATATATTTTTCTTGTTCACAACCAGTCGCTGGAAAATGCTCCATACCTCTCGGATAAAATCCACCATTAAGTAACCCTTCAATTACTCTAGACCTTGCATCAACAAGATCGCTGAAGGTTGAACTTAAAAATATTTGGTGCAACTTCCACATAATTAATACCCTTCCAGCTCTGATTGATCGTTTTGCCATTTTGATTCATATTCATAATTATTTGCTATAGAAGTATATATTTCAGACACTTTCGGATACGAAATTAGTAATACTTGAGAAATACTACGACAAGATGCTGCTAAATCTCTTGCACCTTTCCCAGGATCTTTCACATCAATACTGTGTACACCTCTATTATTGCTAAACTGGACAGCAAACCCAGTTTTTACATGCTCACTTATACCTTCATTAAGAATTTCGAGTATAGCTTTATCAGGAACCTCATAAGACTTAACTTTTGGGTTTTTTGCCAATATTTGACCTATATATTGATCACAAATATCAATTCTATCATTTTCTTCAGACTTATGCCGAACCTCGCTTATCCACTTTTTTAGACTAGCTAAATCTATTTCTCCATCTTCACTTTGTCCCGGCACTATATTCCACAAATCTAGTGCGTGATAAGCATTTTCGGCTTGTAATTTGGAAATATTTTGGTCATTTTTTTCAGAATTCTTGGGTTTAAATGCAAAAGACAATAACTCAACAAAAAATGAGGGGTCAGAAGCTATCTGTTTATTAATATATTTTGGGTACTTACCATCATATCCATCCCATAATTTCAGAAATGCCCATTCTAGCTTTAGAATTTCTGTATCATTTACTTCTTCGGAATCCCAAAGCCTCTCGAAAGCTAGCTCAATATAATATGTGTCCATATTACCAATTTGTCTTTTAGGTGAATGTTTTGCTAAAGCCCAAAGAACATTTTGCAAAATTGCAGGAGGTATTTGCTCTTTCTTTCTAGCTCCAACTGAAAACTCTAAAGCTGATATTGGATTATCATATCTCAGATAATTTTCAATAATATGAGTTGAGTCAAGATCCTCGTGCAGGTGATAAGAGTAAGCATTTTCCCAAAAAAATTCTCTCTCTGACTCATCAAAGTTTTCTAAATAGTCGAATAAAGTATTAATTGCTCCAACACACCATACAAGAACTTTAGCCTTGAATTTATCAGTGAAACATCGTTGTTCAATTATGTAATCTAAATATTGTCTATCCTCTTTTACTCTTCTTGTTATATATGATTCATATAAAATATTTTGAGCACTATCTAAATGTTCTGAATTTGATAATAAATAACGGTCAACTTCATCATAAAAATATGAATTAGCACCAATAACTCGACCGACAGATCTGGAATCCTCAGAAAGTTTTGCTATTTGTATTAATCCATCAACACCCTTTTGTTCAAAAATATCTTTCAAAATCTTAAATCTATCAACATCAAGTACTTCAATATATTCTTTATAATCTTCTGCTTCTGGATATTTTTTTCTAATAACCTGATAGTCATATGAAAACCACGAAATGTTTGTTTGAATTATATCATCAGGTTTATATGTGTTTGCTAGCTCTCTAAAAACATTTGCACGTTGTATTATGTTGCTACGTTCTTGCTTTTCGCAGCTTGATATTAATCCTTCTAATTGCTCCCAAATTGTTTTCTTCTCTGACATTTCTAAATTATATTGTTCAACATTCTCCAATTCAGACACTAGGGGCTGTTCACATTTAAATTAATGCCGATATATATTCCAATGAAATAATTGGAGTATTTTATGTATAGAGCTCAATTATCAGATGAACAATGGGAACGCATCAAAGATATGCTCCCCGGAAAAAAGAGCGACAGCGGAGTAACAGCTAAAGATAACCGTCTTTTTGTAGAAGCAGTCTTATGGATAGCCAGAACAGGTAGTCCTTGGCGTGACATGCACCCCTGCTTTGGCAAATGGCATAGTGTATACGTACGTTATGACAGATGGGCTAAAAAGGATGTTTGGCAGAAAGTATTTGCAGAGCTGTCTGGAGATGCAGACCTTGAGTACCTTATGGTAGACGGCAGTATTGTAAGGGTTCATCAACATGGTGCATCAAAAAAAACTGCCAAAACCAAGAATGCCAAGGGCGTTCCAGAGGCGGTCTGAGTACTAAGATTCATGCATCTGTGGATTCACATGGCAACCCTGTAAGGTTTATCCTTACGGGAGGACAGGAGTCGGAATACGCTCAGGCAGATAATCTCATCGCAGGATTTTCACCTGCTTATGTGATTGCTGACAGAGGGTACGATTCCAATGCTTTTGTGTCTTCAATAATACAGGCTGGTGCTGTTGCAGTTATCCCGCCTAAATGTAATAGATTAGAACAACGGAAATATGACAAGCATTTGTATAAAGAGCGCAATCTGGTTGAAAGGCTCTTTCAGCGAATGAAAGAATTCCGGCGAATTGCCACAAGATATGAAAAACTTGCAAGAAACTATGAGGCAATGGTAACATTGGTGGCTGTAATCATATGGTTAAAATAAATGTGAACAGCCCCTAGTAAATCAAAATTATCATCATTTATTTTGTCTCCACGCTTGAGCATAATAATTATACTTCTGCTCGAATTAATTAACTCAATAGCTTTTTTATATAGATTGTTTGCAAAACAATTTATATCACCATAAGTCACTTTCTCTATTTCTCTAAATTCTCTCCACATTGGTTTAGAAATCCCACTAGCGGTACCACCACCTCTATAGGGCAATGCACTATCGATGATATTCCAACCGAGTTCATTGTTTAATGAGTGTATCTGTTCAATAAGCTCTATACGTGTATCAGAGCTAAAATTTCCTTGAGGGTGCCAGTATTTAAATATTTCTTTTAGACTATTAATTGGACGATTTACATAATTGCTTTTTGGCTCAGGGTCGAGTAAAGCTAGTTTTGCTATTAAGATAACTGCCTTCTCGCCATAATCTTCAGACCAAACAATATTCTCAAGTCCCCATAAGATACCAGTAAGAGAATGTCCTCCAAACAAAGCATTTGATGATGACCGATAGAGTTCAGAAACCTTTTCTTTTTGAGTAACGAGATATGAAATACCACATAAATATGAAGCTGGTGCTGCTTCAGCAAAGATCGATAACTCATCTCTGAGAGACGCCCAAAGGTTCCACGTTGTACTTTCGTTTAAAATCTCACCTAATAATGAATCGACATAAGATTGGTTATCAGATTGGTTATCAGATTCAAGTGCTAATAAAGCAAAAGTATTCTTTAAAGATCTTCTCATATAAACAGAAAACTCATATTGCTCATTAGTCGGAACTAAATAACGCTCTTCTAACTCTTTAAGAAATCTTGTATTTTCATCACTGTATACAGTTAAAAAACATTTCCGATATCTTTCTTTTACAGCATCATCTATCTCGTTTGAAAGGAAATACCAAGCGTCTCTAAAAGATATGAGTTCCCAAACCCCTCTTATCTTACGTACAAAAGGATCTTCGCCTAGTGATAGATTTTGAAGGAATTTATCTATTTCGTCGTAGTCTGCATCAAATAGCATGGATGCCATTTGCTTATCAGACTCATTGTTTGAGTCAAATGTTCCAATTAATAACATAGGAACTAATAACTTTACATCTGCTGAAGACCAATATGGTTTTATAAGTTTGCCATCGGTATTAATTCGACGAAATACAGTAAGTGACCTCTTTGTATCCGCAGCAATCTGCCACGCTTTTTGGTGTATGAGCCCCATCGTTTCCAATGCTTTTGTAAAAGCACTTTTACTTAATCTTTCTAAAGTTATAGAACTTCCTTTAAAACTTTTTGATTGACCAACAGGAACTATTAATGAATGACCTTTATCTAGAGCATAGCGACCGCCTTCAAATTCTGGGAAAACAGGAATTATAATACAATTATCGCTGTTGTTAACAATACTGTCATAGTCAGCTTTTGATCTTATAATAATTGCTTTAGATAAGAAATTGTCTCTTAACGTTTGCTCAAGAGAATTCGCTGCACAATATATAAAAGCAATACTCTCATCCAGAGAGTCTGATTCTATCGAAAACATAAATCGACTTTGGGCAATTAAGTCCTTAAAAGACTCAAGAGTTTCTTGTCTATCATTTAAAAGAAGCTCTGTAGAAGTTACCGGCTTGGTGACAGAACTCCACTCATCCCACCAAATCTCTAATGACTCCACTTTATCAGCAGAGTGAAGACCAATTTGAGCTGAGAACCATTTAGAAACTGATGGGCAAATATTCAACCATGCCTCTAAATCACTAGCGTTATAAGCTCTAACTGTCTTCCATACATTGTCTTGTGATTTATCTTTGGCCCACGTCCTATTCTTCGTGAACGCTCTTGGTGAAGCAAAGACATAATGAGTATCTGCTGGAGTTTCAGTGAGCGGGTCTTTGACTCTTTTTACGTAATCACTCTCAGCCTTTTTAATTGCCTGTTGGTCTACACCAAATTCCCATACCGAATCTCCAGAGGGGACGTAAGCGTGTTGTCCATTTGTTTTAACAATACCATCCCAACCACCAGTAGAAACTGAGCTGCCAGCAGGAATATCAATAGATTCAACATCCACTGAGGCATGTATCAGTTTCCTAATAAGTAGCGGCAACAGATCTTGTGCATCTCTTTTATTTGCCCAGTTTTTAATATCTGAAGAATCTATCCATTTCATAAAAAATCCTCACAAACAAATACTTGACAGTTGATTAATAAACTTACACTTCAGAATAAGAAATCCATATTTGCTATATGTAAACAGTTATATAGTCTAACCTAAGGCAAACAATATTTAAACTTATTATTTTTTACTATTAATATTATACCTTTAATTGCAAACTGCTTTATTGCATAAAAACTTACCTAATATATCCTTTAAACATATTTACATCCTTTTGGATGATCCGCTTTTTGTGGACAAGTCGGAACACCACCGATCATTTGTTTCTCTTGTATCGAATTAACCTACCCTGTGCAGGGCATTTTCTAACCCTGCAGCGGGACAGAAATATGCCTGTGTACAGTCAAATCATTACACTACGGAGGTATATTATGTTTAATCAGGTTAATCTCACAGGTATCGTTAAATCATGTCAAAGCGTGTCTTATCAAGGCAAAGCGGCTTCAGCACTGTGTGTCGAAATATTCGGGGACTCCAGCGCAGCCTATCTGATCTCTTTTACTGAAATCAGTGCGCAGTCCGGAGACTTCATATCCATCACAGGCAGGCTGACCACAAGAAGGTTTGATGTTAAAGACAACAGCCTTGTTGAATCAGACTCCAGAGGATATCTCAGAATAATCGTGCACGATCATCAGGTACAGCCAGTTTCCGCAAATGCTGAAAACTCTCAGCAGACCGAATCCGCCCAGACATCTTCATCATCGTCTAAACCGGACAGGAATATTTCCACTATGGAGAATCTTGTCATCATAAAAAAAGACGGCAACGGAATAATGTTTGCAGGATTTCAGGAGCCTTTTGTCATCACACAGAGGACAAAAAATACTGTACTTCTCGACGTGCAGCAGACTGTAAACGCTGTTGTTTACACCAGCGAAAACGGCAAAAGATATCTCAACGAGATACTGCCAGCGAGCGAAATGCAAAAGACCGCTTAAGACATCAAATTGTTTATCGTTTAACCCAGACGGGGACACTACACCCGTCATGGGCTATCAGTGTGCCCCGTCACAAAAACCATGTGGAGGCACACAATGTTTAAGAACAAAATGGAACTCAGGGAAATGATCAGGGACGGGATAGAAAACATCGTCAACAGCGGCATGCTGCAGGACTATCTCTCCTTTCTGGCCAAGCTCCGAAACTATTCTTTCGTCAATACACTGCTCATATACCAGCATAACCCATATGCAACGCACGTTGCCGGAATGCGGAAATGGAATGAGCTCGGAAGGTTTGTCCGGAAAGGCGAAAAGGCGATTATGATATTTGCGCCACGCTTCAGGAAAAACAAATCCAAAGAAATTGACGAGGAAACCGGCCTGGAGGTTGACGTTCAGCAGGAACGCCTGTCAGGCTTTGTATCTGTCCCTGTATTCGACATTAGCCAGACTGATGGGGATAAGGTGCCGTCGCTCGTAAGTGACTTCGGAGGGCACACAGAGCTCTTTGAAAGGTTTATGAGTGTATTCGGTAGAACTTACAGCATATCCCAGCAGAAGCTCACTGCACCGCTGGGAGGCTATACCGACGGCTGCGCCATTGTTCTCAATGAGATCAAAAGCGAGGAGCAGAAACTGAAAACCCTCATCCATGAGGTTGCTCACTGCGTCCTTAACCACGTCGGCAACGAAGAGAAGCTGAAAAGCGTTAAAGAGATCGAGGCGGAGATGACGGCCTTTATCGTGGCGGAACACTTCGGCATTGATTCCGGCGAATATTCCTTTGGCTACCTCTTCGGATGGGGCAAAGGCGACATCGACCAGATCATGGAGTCTGTGGACGTGGCGTATAAGGTTTCCAAAGAGATCATTGAATCGGTTGAGCTGGAAGCCAGCAAAGACCTGATAGCGTCATAAGGAGGCTGTCATGGATAATGCTAAAACTTTCGAGCTATCAGTCGAAACCGAGCATGATTTATGGATGGAAGCTCCTGTCAAAGCTATCGTCAGCCTAACACCTGAACATCTGGAACTTATACGCAAAGGTCGTGAAATTATCGAAAAATCCGGTTCCGAATTTATCGGCCTCACGCTTGTATGGTTCGGAGCCAATATCACTTATTTCGATAACGAAGGCGAAGAATGCAGTTCTGAAGGTGATCATGTCTGTGTTGATAAGCATGGGGTGTCATTCTACTCATACTTATCTGGCTGCAACGTCAGCTTTGAGACTATGGACATCACGCACAAAGAGCTCTTTATGGATGACGAGTCCGCTGACAATCTCGTAAGGGGGCTGTCATGAGCTCAGACAAACAGCCGATCATTAAAACCCTCATCCTTACTGTTCTGACCGATCCGGAATTATTCAAAGGCGTAACTGTCAAAGCGTTTGTAAATCTGACTGAAAATAACATCAGGCAGATTAAGCAGGCGTTAAGGACAATCACAGAATCCGGTCAGCTTTTTGGCGAGCTTAATCTTTCATGGTTCATTCCTGACATTACTTACCTTGATAATTCAGGCCGCAGGTATCGATCTGAATATGAGCAGATATTTGTAGACAAATACTGCGTAACTTTCAGCTCTTATCTGGATGACATTAAAAGCTGTTACGAGACTGAGCAAATCTCTCACGCAACACTTTGCGGGAGGAGCAGATATGTTTGGTAAAGATGACATTGTCTTCTCATATACCCGCTCTGACGCTATCGCTGATGGCGTTCTTGTGGACGTAACAGACTATACGCCAGAAGGTGAGCATGTGACGCTTGTCAGACAGGCAGGGTTCAAGATTCCGGTTGCGCTGACGAGGGCTGTTTACGACAGCTGTGTCGCACTGCCGGAAGAGTATGAAGGGTTGGATGATATTACTGGCCGCTTGTGGGATATTTTATTCTGCATGCGGATGGCAGCCGAAAGGAACAAGCAGGCCGCCGGTGTCCGCTTCAAAGTGAGCGTTCGGGATATCGCCGGAAAACATGACAGCGGCACCCAGCGTGTGCATGAGCTGGTTTCTGTAATCGGCCCTGGCGACGACGCTAACCCCGTCATCACCATAATGTACCCAAATGAGGACTAGGTTCGATATTGCTTAATTGTTTACACGTTCTTCAAAGCCCTGCCATTTTGGTGGGGCTTTATACTAATAAAATGAAATATGCTCCCACATATAAATTGAATACTGATTTTATCATAGTATTTACGATAATACATTCAGAATCGTATTTAAGTATAAGAAGTTACTTAAGTCAGCCAAAAAGACTACAGCCTTGAGACTTATATTCCTCAATCTTAGCATAAAGTTCTTCTGTGGTAATTTCAAAATTTTCAGCCAAACAGTCATAACAATAAAACCTCACCACATTTCTTCCCAAAAGCTTTTTATTCACTCCTATTTCATCTTTTTCATTTATTGTTTTTGAGCACACATAACATGTTTTGTCTTCCACGTTCTTAATCTCCTCTAACACTAAATGTAGGAATGTCTTTACCTCTGTATTCAATATCTAATAGTCCGAGCTGATATTTAATAGTATCACGCATTTTACGTGCTCTATCAAGGCAGTACCTTTTAAACTCACTTGCTGATATATCAGATGCATCACGGACATGAGGAAAAAGTAACTTCAAATATGCAGTTGCAATACGCTTTACAGCTTCAGTATCACGGGTGTCAGCAGCTTCAGACACATGAATAAGTTCATCAACTATAGCACGGTAGCTTAAATCTTCACGTAATTCGTGTAATATTGAACAAAAATATTCTGAGTTTAAGGCCCAACCTGATATTTTGAGATCATCATTCATTCTAGGAATATTCCATCCTTTTATGAACCCATGGAATCTTTCAATGAGTGCTGATTCGTGAAAGATTGCCGGTAATTCTTCAAACATGCTACTAAAACCATCGCTATCCATAGTTTCTTTTTTGATATTTCCACAAAGGATGACTCCGGAATCTGCTTTGCCTTCATAGTTACCAACGGTGAAAACACCTGATTCAAGATAGCCTTTTAAAGCTGCTCTCATTTCGTCAACATCAGTAAACGAAATAGTCTGAACTTCATCTAGAACAACAAAATCGTTCCCAGAAACTAAACCTTCTGTTCGTTTATTTTGATCGTAAAACATCTTTGCACGGCTCATTACTCCACCAGAAGATAACCATCCAAAACGGCTCACACGACCAAAGAGATATGATTTACCTGTCCCTTTTGGTGCAAGTTCTATAAGATTCAAACGTTTCTCAACAAAAGGAAGAAGACGGGTCAGCATTGTCAGTTTCTGCTCTTCATCTCCAAGGTACCCACTCGCATTATAATCCACAGCACCGAGAAGGACATCTAACCATTCGGATGTTTCAAACTCTCGGCGTGCATCTTTATAGTATTCGAGATCTATAGTATAGGGGCAAAAAGACTTAAAACTTGTCAGCTTGATTTTACCTGTTAGTTTTAATTCTGGTTCAGCCATTCGGTATCCTAGTTCAACCATTCCCCACGTTTCTCGACCGCGAACTAATTCATTTTTACAGTCATTCCAAACATTATCTTCTATAATAGTATCTTTACTTGTCAAACCAAAATCAGGAAGAGAGAATGAAACTTCGCCAGTTTTAATGGCAATGTCCGATGATATTTTTGCAAGAAATTTGACTCTTTCATTTTCTTTAATTATACGGTCCTTAATTGCTGTCCAACCATCTTTACCTGGAAGGTATGTGCGAACAAACCGAATCAGTTCTTCTGTTTCAAACTGCCCATTATCATCCTCAAATTTTTTAAGTAACCAGTCTCGCATAAAAGAAGGCAGATTAAGAGATGAAAAAAAATTATTCTTTTTAAGGTCTTTGAATACGACCATTTCGTCGAAACAATTTCTAAGTTTATCAGTCATTAATCTTTCCTTTAAAATAAGTCATTAAATTCGTCAATAATTTTGCCACTTTTACCATGTGCTTTAAAGCTTATAGTAGCAATCAAATTATCTTTACTGTAAACATCAACAAGATATTCACCAGCACGTTTCATATCTGTGAGCTCAACCTTATAGTGATTATTATCAATCTGTTCCGCAAAGTATCTTTTGTTGTTAAATATCACAGATACCTCGTCCTGTGAATAGTTTATGAATAAGATTATTTCTGTACCAGTTCTATAGTCTACAGTTATAAGTTTGCTGTCATCTAATTCTACTACCACACCGCTATCATCTTTTAGTGTTAATTCAATAATAGGGACAATCACTTCTTCTAGTGCAGCACCGCCATGCACTTCAACATTTGCAGCTCTGCTACCTTTGAATCTTCCGTAATCCGCAAGCACAAGATAGCCGTTTTCTTCGGCAGCAAAAGGTAGATCGTAAGGTTCAAATAACTTGCAACAACGCCCTGAATGTTCCCCTTTTGTATTAGTTTCGTACTTTTCTTCTTTCTTCATTAATACAGCTAGGCGAGAAGCACCATGATCACTAACTACTAAAAAACGTTTGAATTTTCTAAGCTTTAGTGCTGTCGCTGCTTTTTTGATAACCGTCTCAATTATTTCTAATTCTTTTGCAAGATGTATTGGTAAAACGTTGTTATCGTAATTATAACCACCTTCATCGCTATGTTTGATATCATCTAGTTTGTTGTCTTTTTCTTTGCTATTTCCTTGCCAGTCGTCGAAAAAATTTCTATTTATCGAAGTTATTGTCGGAAGTTCAGCACGTGCAATTTTTATAGATATGTAAAGTCCATATTCTCTCGCCATTTCTGAAAAAAATGAAAGATACTCCACGCCAAGTGCATCAAGCCAATATAGATGTGAGTCAGATTTCTCTAACTTATCAATTATTTCGTTGCGCGTAGGTAAACGATTATAAATTCGATTTTCAGCAAGCACCTCAATTTGATCAATAAACTCTTTATTTAGCTTGTTAGAGACTTTTTGCTCTTTGTAATTACTGAAATAATTCGTAAGCAAATCAGATAAATCTCCACAATTAAATACAAACTTTTTCAAATAGGTATTAAGCACGGGATATATTTCAGCGATTTCTTCAATAATACCATTTTGTGATACCCAAGCTATTATCTCTTCACGCTCAACTATGGTATTATCCGTCAATTTGTAAATACTTTCTGAAAGATTCTTGCGGTTTCTTATAATGAATTCAGCAATATCGGGCTCTGGGAAGTCTCTAATAAGGTCTTTTCTCTCTAAATAGAGAGTATTATGTTTTTTATCAGTATGTGATATATTAATAATATAATTAAGTAAATTCAGTTTTAGATTTTTGTAGTCATGAGTATTCTCTAACACAAGTCTCAAATAACTGTTCGACAATCTATCTATATTGATTTTTAGAGCAATAAAAAACAACCAATTTCGATATTCTCTACCAAATATTTTATCATGTATGTTCAATTCAAGATCAACAGTTAAACCGTATTTTTCAAGAACAGCCTCAAGGGAATTGTCGTTCGCTGTCAATACCTTTAAAAGCTCAGACCAATATTCATTAGTCCCACAAGTCTCTGCTAAACTGAAGTTTTCCAGAATAAACAGAATTTCGTCATAAGCATTTGATCTCTCACGCTTAGTAAAAAGCGACTGACTTAAATCAATGTTTGTATTGACTATAATATTTTCACGTTTCCCATTTTCTAATTCATTAAGCAAAGCCTTGAATCCTTTCAAGACTCCATAAGAAGTAGAAAGCTTACTCACTGTTATAGATAAATTACAATCAGTGCTACCCGCACAAAAAAATCTACTGCTATCAAAGCGGATATCTGAACACAAGTTATTTACATACGAGGATACACCACGTAGTAGCAATACAACTTTTGTTTTAGATGTATTCATTGCTTGTAAATGTGTCAAAACTCTATTTACTTCACTTTTTCCGCAAAGAGCTAAATACTCCCCAAGCCCAAGAATAGCAATTGTATTAACACCTAACATTTTATTGGTAGTTTTAAGCTGTTCGTATAGAGCATCTAAATCCGGTAACTTATCATCTTCTTTGCAATAGTCACTTAATTTAATAAAATGTAATCCAAGATTTGATAGTTTGTTTTTAATGTCACAATAGTTTTCATCACCAACTGTGATAAAAAAAGGATAATATGTTGTAGACTTTAAGAATCTACCGACAGCTCTACTTAACATATAAAAATTAACCCTCGCTTGCAATAATCTCAACTCCCACAGTCATATTGTCTTTGACTAGTCGTTTAAGATATTGTTTTAACTGCGCATCGTCCATACTATCAATCTTGCTTAAGGCCTTGTCACTTCCGCCTGCATTATATTCCGCCTCAGCAAGATTTCTGATTGTGTTCTTTACTGAAGGATTAATATACCAATCATATGGCTCAATAGACATGCGTTCAAGAGCCCCTAATACTCTCTCACTGGAAAGAAGGCTAATATACTCACCAATAATTTCTCTCTCAAATACTTCTTGCCTTGATTTTTCGTCTGACAAAACCTTAAAAAGATTCGTTGATTCAAGAAAGTCTAGAGAATCTTTAATTTCAATATCACTAGGAGAACTTCTTCTTATAGTTTCGAATGCTTTTTTTGCAGTTCCAAACTCTTTTTCTTCAACCATACATAAAATTGGTACTTTATAACGGTAAGACCACTCGTAGGGATCTTTAGTTTCAGTTTTAGCTTTCCATAGATTATGAAGCTTAGTCTTGAGTTGTCCTTTACGAAATTCTTCTGCTACAGATTTAACTTTAGTGTTACAATCAGTTTTTGGTAACTCGTACATTCCTGTTGTTAATTTACTCTTTATTTCACTGATATCGTTATCACTTAAATCTTCAAGGTACGGTAAATAGACCTCAGCAAATATCTTTTTGTCGTTATTTAACAATTCACGGATTTCTGCACCATGTGCCTTGATCTCTGAATAAAATGTTTTGCGTTGTTCTGTCAATAATTCAGTTTGTTGACATATCTTTAGCAAAACATCCAAAATATGTGTAATTGAAGGGAATTTTGATTTTAAGATTTCATAAGAAATACCAATAAACCTTAACTTATCACGCCACTCTTTGTATGCTTCAGACAGTGAATGAGCGTTACTATTAAGTATAGTGTTTGTTTCTTTGACAATACTATAATCAATTAGCAACTTGCGGATTTCATATTCACCAGTCCCTTGATCCCAAAGGCAAGAATGTTTTACATCAAATAACTCACGAATATCTGCAAGAACAACATTTTCATCCACAATTATCTCTTTTGCTAGGGCTAAAATTTTCCCACTTTCAAATGAAGCGAGAAACTTTCGCATACCCTTTTGACAATTTTCGCTAGTGATAAGTATAGACAATTGTTCAGCAAGATTTTTATTACTTATCGAGAATTTCCCTATTTCAATAGCTAATTTGTGGGCTTCGTTGCCTTCTTTTTGCACAAAATCAATATACTTTTGGACAACATTAAATATTCCATTTTCATCAACCTCAGATAAGCACCATACTGGCAACTGTAAGGCTTTCATCCTAGAGCTTAACATACGTACTGCTTGTCCAGAGGAAGAACATGTGTTGGATGGAATATTCCAAGCTTTCTCAGTCAACTCATAAAAAGCCATTTCTTCAGGGGTCATTTTCACAACATATGTTGGCTTCGGTAATTTACCAACATAATTCCCTATCATCTCAGCAAGTTTATCATGCGTCATTGTTTCATGACTGCCAGTAGAATCACTATACCGGAATGGTTCAATACTGTACTCTTTTAACAAGAAGCCTGCTATAAATGCAGACAAATTACATTGGGCAAAACCATACTGGCTTTCTAAAAAATCATATATTTCACCAATGGGTACCTGGCCATCTCTATCGAAAGCCTTATTTATCAATTTGTCAGTTTCTACTTTAATCTTAGAAATTGGAAGAGAGGTCTGAACATCCCAGTATTTCTCAGTTTTCCAAACGGTAGGCAAAATGTGCTTTTCTATTCCAACAACAACTCCGCTCGTATTTTCAGTAATACCAGACTTTGCACTTTGTTTTATAGCTGGAGTCAGTTTAAGTTGATTTTCAGTTAGCCCTTTGATGAAGTCAAAAGCAAATGGAAAACGTCTAGTAACAATAGACTGAAGAATACTTGCAACACCTTGAGCATTACCAAATTTTTCACCCTCTTGATTAGAGTATGTGTACACTATGAATTGTCCATTATAAATGCGGTTCTTCCAATCTTGGTCTAATACTCTTTTTGCCTTGTCGGTATTTTCCTTAGATTCAGAGTTGTTATTCCCGTTATAATACATCGCCATAGCAGAATAATCCACGTACTGGTCAAAACTTTCCAAACCTAAAGGAGTCGAAAGTGCATCTATAAAAACAATATTTTCATATTGCTTGTCAGAGATAACATCTTTAATTTGTTTACGAAAACTTGCAGCCTCAGAGTCATCTTTAGCGAACGCTATAACTGCGTGAAATTTCCAATTGCTTGTTTTATCACGTAGTATATTTACCGTTCGAGTAAAATCATTTATGGTAACAGGAGTAATCTTCCCTGAACCAGGTTCAATCTCGTAACGCAACTTTAATGCTGGAGTTAATGAAAGTACTGAAGCAAGCCCTCCTTCTGTAACAAGCTTGGCAGTATTTGTCCCTTTACGTATGTCCTTCTTATAATCATCAATTTTTACCTGGTCACCTGCTAGTACGGCCGCAGAATAAACATATCTTCCACCAGAAATAGGGGTATTGACTAAAATGCCCTTTGAAACAAGTTGTTTAGCGATATTCTTGCATGCCACATCAAGTCCTGAGTCAATGCCTTCAAATATGTAGCTTATATTTTGTTCCGTAGCTTTAAAAAGATCAATTGTACCTCCTAACCGCTGGTCAATCGCTTGCATTATGAGTACTGCTTTTAAAACAGTCTTTTCATCATCTCGCAAATCTTGTTGATGCTGAAACGAGTCTAATATAACTCGTATATCAGAACTGAGGGAATTACGGCCTTTCTCATAAAAGAAGTTCCAAAGCATATCTACAGTAAGAAGTGGATGATCATCGTAAGGACCTGTGTTTTGAATGAACCATTGAAAAGCTTTAACATCATCTATGTTGGATGATTTTATAAAGTCAAACATACTTCTTTGGTTTGATTTAAACGCTGAAGCAATATTTTTTAGAAGCAATGCAGCCATTGGATGAAGAGGCATAATGTCTTTCATTACATGAGGTTCTGATATTTTTGTAACTTTCATAACCGCTGAACGTGATGAGCTGACACGACCATTCAAGTCATCAGCCAATTTAGCCCAAGGTTCTTTAGCTGCATTTTTAACATTTAAAGCATGACCAATGAGCTCAAATGCAATGTTGTCCGGTAAAGAGATTTGGGAAGATACAAAGCGGTCACGAACTTTTGTCCATGTCGTATCAGCAGTAGTAAAAAGCTGACCCGATTCGTGCGTCACAACAACAAAAAAGAATGGTTTAGAATTAACTAGTTCTGCAATTTTCTGGAATTCTGAAAGACTATCACGATTATTTTTAAAATAATCCGAAAATTCATCCCATATTAGAACAATTTTCACATTATTTTTATCCATTACATCTGATAACCAAGCAATGAGCCTGTTTGCATCAATGTTCAATGCTGTAATGCCTTCTTTGTCTGCCAGTCGGAATATATTCTCCATAAGCTGCTTTACTTCACTGTTTTTACAAAGCGCATCCAAAACATCATCGGCAGATGATTGCGTGAACGTAGCTTTCCATTCAGGTTTTTCTAGTAGAATATCGAAAATCCTTTTATGAGATGGTTCTTCTATCCATGCAATAACACTTTCTTTAAGGGTATTTTCTCCAGTGTGAAGTTTATTTGCAACTAAAGCATTCTTTACCTCTTCTTGGATTGCCAAAAACAAGTCACGAGGTGAGTTGATGCCGCCAGAAGCATATTTGTAAGCAGTAACTATGCCATTATGCTTATGCCCAATCAGCTTTTCCATCAAATCCTTTTGGTTTTCAAGAGCCTTAAATCCGTTCCAATATTTCCTAAAATCATCTTCCGGAACTTCAAGGAGCTTTTTTAAAGTATATGCACACTGAGATTTACCCGTTCCGTATGCTCCTTCTATCCAAAGGGAGCGTTTTTCTTGTCTTGCTAGACAACGCTCCATGTTTTTTAGCATGTCTATGAATGTTTGATGAGGAAAAGTCTTTTTCCAACAATCAGGTTTCTCTTGAATTGTTGAATCATTGACTTGCGGAAAATAGTCTTCATCAATTTCGAAATATTCAAAATATTTATTGCTCATTTCCGCTATCCTCACTAAAAAGTTCAATTACATCTGCAGACGTTTTATAATCAGCGAGAGTTATTTTTTCTAAGTCATGAGTAAAGCTTACAGTAATAAATTCTGGGTATTTTGTTGAAAGACCAAGTAACATTGGTGTTACGTCTTCTCGATCAAGTCCAAAAATTCTTGTTGGGCTTATACCATCGCGATCTATACCGTTACTGATAAGAGAAGCTAACGTAAACTCTTTATAGTTATTACATTTTTCTGCAAACTTAAACAGCCCATACAGAATTACTCTCAAGTCTGAAATAGAGCATTTAGTGCGGGCAATATTTCCCTCATTTGTTACATAGCCAAACCGAAGAGTAGCACCAAGCGGTAATTCCATAAGTTTCCCAAACGCACTATAAACAAATTTAACAACATTATTACTGCTGTTAGATTCTAGCAACATTGATATTACAGTTTCACGAGGATAATTCATTCCTATTTCAAGGTTTGATATATACCAGCGTATTTGCGGATTATCTGTGGCCAGATTAATTAATAGAATGCCCCAAGCGGTATTAGTTTCCCAGCCTAATGCGGCTATTTGTTCAGCTAAAGCTGTATAATTATTTTTTTCAGTCAAGCCTGCATCTTTAAGAAAGCGCTTAAAGGTCTTTAATTGATTAGGTCCCAACCCATGATCATTCCAAAAATCGTTCTTTTCATTAAAAAAACGGTTAAACCAATCATTTTTTGGCAATACTGAATCAAAACAATTTATTGACATTGCTTTCTCCTCTGTTGGTATTCTCAATGAGTTATAGGCAAGGCAGCCATCTACTATATCGTGACACTTAAGACAGTGTTCGCAATTAGTTATTTTTAACTCATTGTCGAAAGTTATGCGACCTGAATTACAATTTGATTCGCACACTCCACATTTAACACAATATGCAGATTTTCGAAAAACTTGTTTGAATAGTTTTCTAAATGTGGGATTTTTATTTATGTACGATTCAGGTAATTTAACCAAATAATTATTACTTTGTTGCTCAATAGTAAAAGGTATATCTTCGAAATTACCTAAAGTTTTAATCCATTCACGCCAGTCACTTCTAGGAGAAGTAACTTTTATTGTCAACATTCCATCCTTTAATGTTTCTGAACAATTCATCACATTGTCTATTAAATCGCGACCACTGCGTCGTGAAACCCAACCGCCATCAGCGAGATATGAATTTCCACCAAAATCCCTACCATTTGATTTTTTGATTATATCTAAGTAGGTCTTTATCTCTCTAGGATAGATTTGCTGTTTAACAAAGTCTGCTTTTTTAACAGACATTGGGCAAAATAAACAACCAGCACGAGCATTTCCTTTTTTATAGGCTTCGTTTATCATGATATTATTTGCATATAAGTATAACCACACTTCTGCTGAAGTCCACTCTAGAATAGAGTTGTGACTGTACTGCCCTCTTTGTTTTTTACTATAGTTTTCGTAATCATACTCAGCGCGTTTAGCGCTCTCTTCTGAACGGACTCCAACAAATGCTAAGCCAGTATAATCGTTTTTCCCTGTAACCGCTCTTAGCTTCAATGTTTGCGGAGCACTTTTATGTACACCACAACACCACCTAAGTGCCCTTGAAGGTGGACCAAATAGCACCCATGACTCTTGTGGCTCAAGGCTTGATTTGGCTATATAAAAAGGAATGCCATCTGCTTCACACATTTGTCGTGTCTTGTCTATAACATCGTAAGTGTCAGGAAATTCCATCCCAGTATCGCCAAACACGACAACAAAGCTTCCTAACGGTAGAGCTTTTTTAACCAAATCAAGCAAAACAGCACTATCTTTTCCTCCTGAAAAGGCAACATGGAATAAATCTAGCTTGTCTTTGTATTTAGTATAAACTGAAATAATTTTTTTTACCGTGGACTGCTCAATAATATCGAGCATTTCTCTGTTTGACTCTACCATCGCATTAACATCAACCACTTGAAGTGCTTTACCATTTGGCTCAGGTAATATGGACTCACCATTGTCATTTACTGGGATTATTATTTCTGGAGCATTAAAGAGATTTCCACCTTTTAGTTTAGCAACACAAACACCACGATACCAATAAGCATTAGCTTCTGCCCACATGTATGGGATATCGTTCTGTTTATCGTATTCCCAAAATTTATCAAAACCTAACAAGTCTAGCTCGGCAGCATAAACCGGTCGAGGTTCTTTGGAAAACCCCGTTGGAGTAGAGTTCAGTAAGATTCCACCCGTTTTTTGACTATATGTATATGAATACAAATTAAACATCTCCTTTAACGAACTGATCGTACTTTCTGAATGAGTTCCTCAATTTGCGAATAGGAACGCCTACCTATGTAACCGTTGGTACATAAAAATTCTTCAATAGCATTCTTTTCAAGTATAATATCTGATTTAACAACGGCATCAACTAATATTTCTTCATAAGTTAAGCCATTACATTTACGTATTACTACTCCAGCATTGCGACTGTTTACTGACAGAGCATCAAATCTAAATTTTTTGCTAAAGCGACGGCAATAACTCTCAAGAAGGAATAAGTTCCAAGAGTACCCACAGTCAGGGAACAAAGAAAATGTGGTAAATGCTCTAATCGGAAGGTAGTCACCTTTTATGAAAAAATCGATTGCATTATCTATGGCTGCCAAATCAAAATTAACGTACTTTTCAGCAACAAAGTTATTTTTTTCTACCCTTACTAATATCGAGTAACCAGCTTCCATGGGAATCCAACGATGAACTTCACCAGTTAATTCTTTTTCAAAGCCAATTAAATCATCCAGAGAACACTTATCTACCCCTTCACAATATTCTTTAATTATTTGTAATGCGTCAACAGTATCTCCTTTGTATACGATAATTTTTCCATTTCTATCAAATTCATTTATAAGACAACTATTGTATATAGCATTGTGGATTGCAGTAATAGATAGTTCATCATTATTTACTATGATTTCAGCTAGTGGCACATCACTGATAGACACATAACCATTATCTGAACAAGCTTTACTCACATATTCAAAAATTTGAGTTCGCTCATTTTTGCTAATTGTAATTTTATTTAAATGGGCATAAGTTTCAACACTGTTCCATATGAAAACATTAGACTGACTCAAAGCAAACTTAATTTTTTCTATTGGGATATATGGTAAACGTTCAGCTATTTGATTATAGTTAAGTAATATTGCATCTCCCCAAACCCTAGAAATTTCATTAAGAGTCCATTCAAGTTCAGGTTTACTTGCATCACTATTGGTAAAGTAGTTCTTTCTATGAGAATATCTAGGGAACTGATTTTCTAGAGCACTTCTCAACATATCGCATGAAACAATACTTCCATCAAATAACCACTTTTCATTTAATTCATAAAACTGTTTATAAAATATTAAGCCGGTTCCATTAGAAAATGTTTTCTCCACAATAGATTTAATTTTTTTTACTGTTTCTGCTGAAATGATATAAACCTTCCCTTCAAACAGAGTTCCCAAGGTTTTAATAACATTTTTCAATTCGTCATCTGTCAAATCTAATGTTAAACCACATTCTTCGTTAGCGAAACGACGAAGTCTAGCCAATTCAATAGGAGACTCGACCCTAAAACCATTTTTAAAATGAGAAAGAAGTGTTGTTTCTATCGATGCTTGCAAGTCAGATTGAACCAGATTTTTTGAATAGACTTTCTCTTGGTGCGGATTATGTGTTGATGGAAGCTTGTTAATTTCAAGATGGTTATAATTTAGATGATTCAGTAGCTCTTTTTTCAATATGTTAAGACCACAGTGTGGGCACTTTATATAATATTTATTTTTCAGATTAATCATTTGAATACCTATCTCACGCGTTAGCTATTTACACTACGAACCTTTTCTATAATTATATAACCAAAATTAACATATCACTTTTTGCAACGCTTCGTCAATCTAGTATACATATTAAGCCTCTAGTGAATTTACGAAGCTGAAATAGTACTTTTATTGATAGTACCACCATCTCTTCTTAAGGCAAAATAAAACAACAAAGCGACAACTACTGTCGCATGGTAAAATTATTCTAGTTCTGTGAGGTGAAAATGAATAAGTTATACATAGCCCTTAAACTGATAAAATTGCTCAATGAGAACAGATATGTAACATCAACAATGGTTGCTGACGAACTAGGAGTAAGCCTACGCACAGCTCAAAGATATCTCTCTGACATGAGCTATCTTCCAGGAGTGTGCTACAGTGATGAAAAGCATCAATGGTATCTGACAGAACATTACGGTCTACATGAAAGCTACTTAAAGCAAGATGAGCTAGCGGTGCTGTCAGGGTTATTCGATTATGCGGAAAACATCCTGCAGGACGAATACTCCGGAATGCTTACTAAGCTTCGCAAAAAGATCATCTCCGCATCAAACAGACAGAATATCATCCAGTTCATGAAAGCAGACTCAGTTGGTTTTGATAAAGTCGCCGAGAACTTTACATTATTGGAAAATTATATTCTTAAAAAGCAGGTAATCACATTCGATTACCTCAAAAATGACAAAACTTACGAGGTTAAACCTTACAGATTAATCTATAACGACGGTTTTTGGTATCTGGCAGCACTCAATAAGCAAGACTCTCTTAGGAAGTTTGGGCTTGATCTTATGGAAAATATTAAGTCTTCAAACGAAACATTTGAAATAGCAACGGACGTGATTGATGCTGAAATATCTCAAGCAAACAATATATTCTTTGATCCCCATAAAAAAATAAAAGTAAAATGCCTGCTCAAATCTCCTATGGCCGGATATATTAAACGAAAAGAATTTTTTCCTTTTCAACAGATATTAGAAGAGAACGACAATGGCGATATTACAATTGAATTTCAAGCTGGTTCACTAATAGAATCTGCAAAGCTTTGCCTCCAATGGCTACCGTACATAAAAATTAACTCACCAGAGGCTGTGAAAAATTATTTTGCCGACTTGCTGAGAAATTCTCTGGATTTACAAGAGAAATAGCGACAGCAACTGACGCTTAGGCATGCCATTATTCAGAAACAAGGAGGCTCTGATGGCACAGAAAGTATATATTGACATGAAGACTAGCGGCATATCACCAAGCAAAGGCGAGATTATAGAAATATGCGCCCTGAAGCCAGACGTTGACCTTATGACATACGAGATGTTTCACGCATATATCAAAATCAACTCAGATATCTCTGAGATTTTCACTGAGATCGAAGGCATCAGCAAAGAGATGCTGGATGAGCATGGTGTATCTATAGAAGATGCAATCGCCAGATTTGATATGTTCGTAACTGGGTGTGAGATAGTGTCATTTGTTCCAGAATATGACCTTACCTTTCTGAAGGATGCTTACTCCAAATGCGGACTGATATTCAACCACAAAGTTATTAACGCTGTACGTACAGGAACAAAAGAAACTATTCCTACAGGCAAAAGCCTTGATGAAATATCAAACTATCTGAAAGTGCCGCACCATGGATCTGACAGCACAATTAAGGCGTGTGAAGTTATTGCTAAAATCCACTCGAAAACACTATGAATATGGGCGGCTATCGCTGCCCGATCTCGATTATTTTATCTAAAGTCATCCATCTGGACTACATTGTCAAATTCGACACCTATTAGTTCCAGAACTTTATTTCTGAATCTGTCCATAGGTATGTGATAATCATGTTTCTTGCCCAAAGAGCGAAGACGCTCATTCAGATAATGGCACATGGTCTGTAACTCAATATTAGAAGCAGGTAAATAGTCGCCAAGCTTTCTGTGACAGAAACTATCTATCTCATACTCCATTTGTGTCATGTGTGCACTTACACTCCGGCTTATCGGCTTTGAATACGAAATATCATCCCAAAGGTCGGTCATAAAAGCCCTCAGTTTATCCAGCACGATTTTGTCAGAATACATGAACATAGTGCTTAAATGATTATCCATTTCAATCATAAAATACTTCTGAAAGTCTTTCAGTTCAGCCTTTTTTAAGTCAAGAATTACAATTGCGTATCGAGTTTCTTCTTCAACTGCCAGCACACAGTTCATCCGCCCGAAAGTTATAATTTTCATATGCCAGTGCCAGCAGTTTTCTATTTTGTCTGCGGACATATCAGTCCCAGCCCAGATAAGCTTCTCATACATTTGCTTTGTCAGATTAAAATGCAACATAAACGTCTCCATATTGTTCTGAGGACTTCAATGGTGTTGTTACTTTTTTTCATGACTTACCGCCATTTTTCTCAGAGGCTTCAATCTGTTTCACCACCCTATCAAAATCGCTTTCAAAGAGACGATCCTGAACAATTCGATATTTTTCAAACTCACTTTCGGCATGTGCTTTGGCTATCTCTGCGCTGACCTTGCCTGCGTCCTGCAAAATCTCTCTGTCAGTTGCGGCTATAAAGCGGTTAAGGCGTTCTTCCCAGTCTGCCATGGTCATTGGAATCCGGCGTTGTGCCATATCTTCGGCCACATCCAGATAGGCGTTGACCAGCCTTTGGAGCTGAACAAGCTCACTATCGTTTAGATAATTTTTAGCGATGACAACATCAAACTTCTGAATTTTGCCATCTGGGGCATCTTTCCATGAGGTTAAGCCCATGTGTGTCTTTTCGGCGTCTGCACGGGTGTAAACCACTTCGGCGGCGGTTTGACCGTGAATAGCCCAGTGTAGTTTATTTTGCACGGTTGCAAAGAAACGCTTGGTAACTGACGCTGTTACATCATAATCCAGAGCTGTGGCATATATGTCTGTTATCTTTTGGTAAAATTTACGTTCGCTGAGCCGTATTTCACGAATACGCTCCAACTGCTCTTCAAAATAATCTTTACCCAGAATGGTGCCGTCATTTTTAAGACGTTCGTCATCCATTACATAGGCTTTAATGGTGTATTCTTTGATTATGCCTGTTGCCCATTTGCGGAACTGAACCGCCCGCTCCGAATTAACCTTGTAGCCAACGGCAATTATGGCCGATAGATTATAATGGTTTGTGTTGTAGTTTTTTCCGTCTGCGGCAGTTATTCGAAAATTTCGAATAACTGAAGCCTCTTCCAGCTCGCTATCAGAGAATATTTTTTTCAGGTGATAATTTACTGTGTGAGTCTCTACATCGTATAGCACTCCCATCATTTTCTGTGTTAACCATACATTTTCATCAGCATAGACAGCTTCAACGCCCCCTTCGCCACTGGCAGCAACAAAGGTGAGATATTCGGCTGCTGAAGAGCGAATTGCAGGAAACTGCTTTTTCTTTTCGCCCATCACTCGCCCCCCTCAATCTCTGTAACAATAGCGTCAATGTCCGCACGGAGCTGGTCTTTCTTTGCGACAGTGGTTTTTATCTCTTCATTTAGTTTGTTAATATTTATCATTTGCTTAGCCAGATTAAAATGCAGCATAAAAAAACTCCCATAGAGATAAATAATATTAGCAGAATGAGCCGTGTATTTAAACGATTATCTATTCCGTCGTTTACCCCCTTCTGCATTTTCCATATGAGATCACAAACAGGATGAAAAATGTTCCGAACAATAAATGTGCTCCTTATAGCTTTGATAATGACACCATTGGCTCATGCGAACTGGGTGGATGACTGGTTTGACGCAAACAGCTCCGCCAATGCATCAGTATATATATCTCAGGAGCGTGGTTTTGCAACAATGGGGTCGTTTCAGGGCAGGCTAAAAACAAAAAGTGACTATTTGATGACTGTTGCGCCGCCAAAACTTTCCGTCGGTTGCGGCGGAATAGATATCTTCATGGGCGGTTTCAGTTTCCTAAATCCTGACTATCTCGTGGACAAGGCGGAAAGAATCCTGCGTGCTGCTCCTTATGTAGCTTTTGACCTGGCACTGAATGAATTCTGCACATCATGTTCAGCCATCAAAGACAGAGCCGAGAACATAATAAACGCCCTCAACGGGCTCCAGATAGACGAATGCAAAGCGGCCAAAGGGCTTGTGGTCTCAGCCAACCATCTTATCCACGGCCGTGAGGACCAGGCTGTAGACGTGCTTCAAAAGAATATGGTTCAGGGTCTGGACACCCTCTTCACTGATGCAAAAAAAGATGTAGAAGACAAACCAGGTGCAAACTTCAAAAAGGCAGTGGATAATTCCGGCATGTCAGCAGAACTTAAAGAAGAGCTTAAAAAGTCAGGCTCAATACTTGACCGTATCGGCTCAAAGGTCGGAATGAACACCACCCAAATACGGCAAATAAGAGCCTTGATAGGTGATGTTCAGGTTAATCTCACAGACAATGCTATCAATGCGTTTTACTACCCTGGATGCGATGAAGCCACATATAAGAAACTTATCGAAGGGAAGCCTCTTTCGAAATCATCATACTCATCCGGTTGTGCGGAATCTTCCGGAAGCAACCTGACGGATGAGGTGCAGAATCTGCTTCAAAGCATCTCAGATAAAATAACCACCAATAAAAACACCTCTCTCTCTGCTGAGGAAAAGAACTTTGTAGGAATCACTCCATACCCTGTTAAAAGCACACTAAACACAGCATCATTATACGGAGACAATCAGGTCGCAGTAATCAGAGACACAATGCTCCAACCTACTTTGCATGGATATGCTTTTGCGATTTTCAGCAATATTCTGGTCAATTCAAAAACATCTATAGAGGAATATAAAGCCTTGGTAGATTCCGGTGACGGCAAACTCACAAAGCAGCTTTCGGCCGCTCTTGATGAACTCCTTAAGAAAACAGCGGACAAAGGGAGCGAGGCGAGAGAAAGCTATCTTGCCACAATCAGCGATACCGAAAACCTGCTTGCGATCCTTGAGCGATACGGCAACATGAAACAAGTCATCGACGACACCCTTCAGCAAAACAGCTTCACAGTAAACAGGAGTAATGACTGATGGAGTTTGATTTCTATGTATACGGCGACTTCACTTCTATAGTCAACGCCTTCAAGATGGTGGCCGGAATCTTTTCCAGCAACTCTTATAAAAGCTGGATCACAATCCTCATGATTTTCGCATCGGCGGCATTTGCATTCCATATGAACATGGAACGTGCATTTGGTGCAAAGATGAATGATTCAGTCTGGATAAAACGGCTCTTCTGGGGGATGGCATTATACAGCATCTTCATGGTGCCGACGGTTACTATGCATATTTATGACCCTGTAAAAAACAGGTATGAAGCTGTCGGCGGTGTCCCACTCGGTGCAGGAATGATAGCATCAGTAACTTCATCAGCATCAAGAGAGCTCACAGATATAATTGAAACAGCCGGAAGCCCAATAATGTCAGCAAACGATATAGGATTCGGTGACGGCTTCGAGCTTTTAGCCGCTTCATCCGCCATGGGGCAGATCGGCAATATGAATGATCATTTTCTGGCAAAATCAGTTTATGACTATATTGAGAAATGCTTTCGTCAGGCATATGCAAACGGCGATATTACTGACAAAGACATATGGACTTCAAATAACCTGCTTGAGTCATTCAGTCTTAACTACAGGGTATTCAGCTCGGTCATATACGACAACGCTAATCCCGAAGGCGTTTTATATGAGTGCGCTGACGCATATACAAATATCTCCACAAGGCTTATGAGCCCGACGTTTACCGAAAACGTCATGTACAAGTTCTGCTCACAATCAGGATTCAACGTGAGCAATACCAGCGAATATCAGGCATGCAAAGACAAATTCACTGGTCTGGTTGATTCCTTTGCCACAGATATCGGATTCTCAATAACACTTTCAAACTATGTAGCCTCTGCCTTCATTGCCAGACAGTACCTAATGGGGGGAGTAAACGCCGGAACCCAGAACGCTATTGATATTGCAAAGAGCATGGCAACTGCAGCAAATACCGTCGCAGGCGGCGTTGCCGATGAATATATACCAAAGCTTCAGGGGATGATTATCACCATCCTTATCGCAACATTTATCATAGTCGCATTATTTGTCTATATGGCTCCGGTTGATGCTTTCAAGTGGTACATTGGCATGTGGATATGGGTAATCATGTGGTTTGTTGTGGATGCCATACTCAATGTAAACGTCCAAGCACACGCATATGAGGTATTCAGGGACATCCGCAGCACAGGTGTTGGTCTGAACTCCATGTTTTACACTGGAAGCGACACTCTGAAAGTGCTCGCCATGTACAGCAACGCTAGATGGATAAGCATGAGTTTAGCGAGTGTCATCAGTTTTGGAATTATAAAGATGGGTGGCTCAGCCGCATTTGCATCTATGACATCGGCACTCGGGCAACAATACCGAAGCAGTGCCGCCGGAGTTGGAAGTCAACTGGGGACACCAGGCGGACAGGCAGATTTCAACAGTAAGCTATTTGACAAAGCCTCAGACCTTCCTTCTATGACGGGACTAAAAACGCCGGATAATCTGGCAGTGGCACAGTTCAATAGGTCATCTGATGTCGGAAAACATTTCGAATCTGGCAGCCGTATAATGGAAAAATATAGTAACGACTCAACCTCAGCATCACAAGCTATGGGGGCTGGTGATTACGCTAAGAACATGGAACAAATCGGGCACGGTGCCGGAGCCCTGTCTGCTGAATCAGCAACAGGCGTAAGCATCGAAGGGGCACACAGTGCTACTGCTCAGAAACGCCACGGTGAAATGGCAGGTACAGCGGAACTGCTGGATAACAGCAAAGTCTCAATTGATGACTACAAAGAGATATCAAAAACCAGTGCTCTTGATTCTAAAGGTCGCTCTGAAGCAGCCAGAGAAATGTCAGACACACTTGGGCTGGACTACGACACTATATCAAAAGATATAAATACGAAATCTGGGCTGGAAAAACATGCATCGTACATGAATATCAAAAAGCTCGCTGAAAACGGCGGCTTGAACATGAGTGAACTTTTTGACAAAACAACCAGATCAGCAAAACTTTCTCTTAATGACTCTGAAGCAGACAAACTTGGCCTCGCAGGAGCCGGTCAATACTCTGTCAGCTGGGATGACTCAGGCAAATTCACTTATACAGATATGCGAAGCGGTGATTATAGCCAGCAAAACTTTGAAAGCATCGATGTAAAAGACTCCGATGGAAACATCAGAACTCTTATTGGTGCAACAGCTGAAGCCAAAGGAGATAAGCTTAATATTTCCGGTACTGACGAGAACGGCAACTTAATAAGCATTAGCGGTGTGGGTATGGTCAGAGAAGGTGAAAACGGAGATGCATCTGCCGAGTTCACCGCCATCTCTAATCAGTCCAAAGAAAGAGCAACAACTTCCCGAATGACATTTGGCGAAATGAATATCCTTCAGCCAGACGGCAGCCACACAACTCTCTCCGGAGTATCCAGTGAAACGATAAATGATGGACTGATAATCAGAGGAACAGATAAAGATGGCAACAAGGTAACCATGGAAGGTATCGGCGATATCTCTATTGGGAAAGATGGCGTTGGACTTGCCGAGTTCTCAAAGGTTTCAATAGATAAATCTGAAAACATATATAAGTCTGTCGTTGATCACCTGAACACCGTACAGAAGGGTTCTCGTGTGGAAGATGTCGACAAGACCGTTTATGACAGATCACGGAAATATGACGGAGCGTTCACAGCTATTCTTGATAAAGAATCGGCGACAGAAATGGCTGGTCAGATAACAGGCTCAGGCGAGTACGCCAAAGAGGCTGATGCTCAGGCCAGAGCTATCGCCAAAGACATGTCTGAAATATATAAATCTAAAGGAGTTATCGCTGGTACAACATATGTTGGAACTGGTGGATTAATGAACGCTCAGGCTTCTCTTGGACTAAGCTTTTTAGGGAGCGGGGTAAAAGGTAGCGTATCTGCAAATACAAGCGTAGGGATTGAACGAAAAAATACCGAAAAAGAAGAATACGATCTGAATATATCTCTTATAAAAGGCATGCAGAAGCAGGCTCACACTATTGCAACTGGTGAAACCGGAAAATTAGATGAAACACTTTATAACGAAACACTTGGTACCATGTATAACGACATGGCCACCAAGCTTAACAATGTATCTGAGAACACTAGTAAACTTCAATTCGGTGCAAGTGCTGTTTTTGGTGAAGCCTGGCATACTCTTTCCACCGATCAGGTAAAAGATATTCTTAATAATCCTACAACCATAATACCAGACAATAAAGATTCTATAGAAAATGACCTCAATACTGCAATTCGCCAAAACGATGATAAGAAACCTGACATTGAAATAAAATCAGAGAGCAGTGCAGAAAACATAACAGCCGGTATATCACCATTAGAATCTCACGAACATAAAACAGATATCAACGTTTCCACGCAAACACAAAATGATCTAGCAACTGAGTCAAATGAAATTAGCAATGCGGGTTATGCACAAAAAGATATAACCAGCAAGAATGATATTAAACCGCAACAAATGGACAGTATTCCAACTGATGAAAAAAAGCCTCAGAACACTGAAGAATCTAAAAAAATTCTGAACGAAAAAGATGACCCCATTTCAAACTATCAAAATATTCAAATTATTCAAAATAACCCAAAAGATATTTTGAATAATTCCGAATTTAATATCCCTATTAACGATTTAAGGGAAGAAATCCCTAAGGAGACTTTTAATGACAAGAGAAGACGCAAATAAGATTATCCAAAAAAACAAAAGCGTTGTGTGGATGCTTATGAACGTAATGAATGAGTTCGGAGAGAATCAATCAACAATGCCACCTTCAATTAAGCAAGGAACCGGATACCTGCTTGACGAACTCTATAACGATATTGAAATGCTGGAGGATTTCATCAAACAAAAGATTCAGGACTAATCGTCTCCATAAATGCCGTAGGCATTGGTGGTTATATCAGTGATATAACATTCATGGTTTCTTTTTCTGATTTCATCTAAGTGGTTATCCTCAATATACTCAAAGTCAGCATGAACAGCTACTGAAGGAATATTTCTATTCCTATACGCAAGGATAATCCACCAGGTAAAAAGAGCCGCCACTGGAAGAACAATTACTATGATAGGAAGCATATACAAACCTCTCCTAATACAATTTATATCCTAATCTTTATAAATTCCACAAAAAACATAAAATTTTTAATCATTTGTTCATTAAATTAATCCTAAACCCCTGACAATCCTTTCTTTCAGTTCTGACATTGCAATTATTCCGCTGGAGATAAGAAGCCAGTCAGGTGAATCACGGCGTATAAGCACAATGGATGGTGTCTGGGCAATATTGAAATTCAGAGCCGCTTTCTGATCCTGCTGGATATTCACTGGTTTCACCTGCCAGCCGGAATCTTTAACAAAATATTCCAGAACCGGCTGCTGCTTTGCGCAATATCCGCAGTTGGGTGCATATAAATATAATAAAGCAAATTTGTCTCTGTTCTCAGCCAGAGTCTGTTCAATTTTCTCCACCTTTATCCGGTGCTTTTCGTCCTGACCAAATTTCGATGTAGGAATCTCATTTTCCTTTGAAAGCTCCGGATTAGTCTGAACCACATACATAAAGCTTTCCATATATTCCCTTGAGCGGTCAATGGCAACACCCTGAAGTTTGAGATAGTCCTTTACATTCTCATGAGAAGGGAACATAAGGGCGTAGTCCTTAACATCCTCTATTAGCTTATTTAAACGATCAGGATGCATGATCTGCACAGCCTTCCAGTCAATTACAGGTTTTCTATAATCATCTTTCAACTGTTTCTCTGATTGTGGTTTAGGGTCTTCATAGTTATACCAGCCGTGCCCTTTATCCTTATAAAATGGCTTATCAGACTGACAAAAGCCATTCAGTGCTAAAAGCACAATCAGAAAGCACAGCAGTCTCTTTTTCGCCATAAGATAAACACCATATTGTCATTATTCGGAGCACCAGGGGGATTCAGAAATCTGTTCCAGACTATAGACGGCTGACCGAGTCTCCGGCAGAAATTGTCCGGCACCGGCATAGCAGTTTGCAGCCTGTACTGCATCTTGTTCCATATGGGCATGGGGTAGTAACTGCAGAGTCCCTGTGCTCCAAAACTCCCCCATAACTGCAGCGTCCTGTGCATGCTGAATATGAGCTTCGAAGCATTCACTTCAGAAGCCTCAGTAAAATTGGACATACTCATTGTATTGTTCGACGTTGGGAAAACAGAATGGTTACCTGCGCACCAGTAGAGCGGTGGTATCGTATATTCAGCTAGCGACGCTATCGAATCTGGAATCTGGCAAGCCATTATCGCCAGTGGATTTGCAAAAAGGACAACTTCCGGAGTAAGCAGGAGAGCCGCCTGATCTGACCTTTTTGTAATGTCAAACTCCGACATATATGCAATAGAAAGTCCGCCGAGGACACCAGTATATTTGCTGTCCGTCTGCATACATATCAGGTCTGTAAAAATCTCCATCATAGTGAACGGCAGAAAGATAAACATATGGGTATTCGTGAAATCTTTTGCCGGTTTGGAGTTGCGCCCTTTCACGCCACTCCCCCATGCGGAAGAGCTCATACCGAAGCCGAGCGTCGGAAAGCAGAAAGGGTCTTTGACTGATTCAATAATCCTGATCGGCTCTCTGTAGCCAAGAGTTATCCCTATGCGTGGAAGAGGATCCATGCAGAGACATACTGGGCTCTGTGTACCCATAGACCTGTCAGCCATATCCGCCAGAGGGTTTCCGCTGGTGCCGATAGGGATACCGCCTATGCTTATAGGCAGAAAGCAGTTCCAGCGCACCCTCGTGATCGGATCGAGCATTGGCCCTGCGCAAAGAGCAAATGCGCTATTTGCTGACAGCAGAAATATTATTATCAGAATTTTTTTCATCTTTGACCTTTATCACATCAACACGCATCATTTTGCGGCTGAAATCCTCGTATATAACGCTTACTGTATTCTCTATCGAAAACCTCTCACGAAACTGAGAATCAAGCTTAAACACGCCTCTGCCAAGTTTCTCAGCAACTTCAAAAGCGTCCCCCTCAGTGATAAGCGGGTATGCTCTGTAATCGTCTTTGTAGTATTTGCTGAACCACTGCAGCTCAGCTTCTCTTTTGCCGTTCAGAATCACATAAGTTTCAGTGATGTCAGCATAGTCGAGAGGGTTATAGGTGAAGCCTTTGCTGTAAAGAACTCCTATGATTTTTCCGGTTGTATCTACTTTAGGTATGTCTTTATCGAGAGTATATGTCATATCAACATAGTAACTGCGGTCTTTGTCTGCAGGCGGCAGCGACATACTTGCCATTCCTGCTTCTTTTCGCAGTCTGTCTTTCTCTGCTTCAAATTTCCTCTGCCAGTCAGTCTCTGAGGCACGCTTTTCTATCTCGGTTATGATGTCTTTTTCAGCTATTCCGTAGGTAGTGCCGAATGTCCCCAGGTCTTTAGCAAAAAGAGGCACCACAAAAGCAATCATAATGAAAAAGACCCTCATTATCTCACCATCTGCATATACTCTGGAGTCAGGTCTCTGAAAGTCCCTTTAACCACTCCGGATGAATTCAGCACCAATCCATTTTCTCCTTCCAGTCTGTCTCTTATTATTTCAGTTTTCTCCTTATACTCAGCTGTGGTCAGCTTATCAGCATAGAGGTCATCCTCAAGCTTCATGAGTACTCTGTTAACGTCCAAAACGGCTATTGAAGAATATTTGATATAATATCTATCAACCACAAACAGGTGATATGCAGATATTGAAATCAGAATGGCCATCACCATAAGAAGTGTCCTCATCAAGCCCCCTTCGCCGCCAGATATTTTTTAAACTCGCCAACGCCGCCAAGTTCTTTTGCGAGAGACACACAGTCCCTTACAGCCAGCCTCATCGCCTCCTGCTTTGACATGCCTTCTGCAAGATACTTGTCAGCTATCTGCTTGATATAGAGATAATCAACTGGGTCTGACGTATTCATAAAGTATCCGGTTTCATCAACGATAAAACGTACAACGGTGTTGCCGTATGGGGTCTGAAGGTATATCTCTGAATATTTTGGCAGTGAGTTTTTCGGTATCTTGTCTATCAGCATCTGCATCTCAAACTCGCTTATATCGAGAATCTTGTTCTCGTATGCGAAATTGAATGTCTTATCATAAAGGTTAAAAGCAAAGTCGGACTGAGTCTGGATAACATTGCCCAGATAGCTCAGCTTGCCCTCCGGTGATAAGTCATGGAGTGACTGTGTAATGATAATTACAGAAGCGTTGTATTTCCTGGCCTTACGGTAAAGCCCTTCAACAAACCTTGCCGCATAAGGATTCTCTGAAAGAGTCTGCCAGCTTTCATCAAGCACCACAAACTGCGGAGTTTTTCTATCTCCTTTATAAATTTCCTGTTCAATAATATTTGCAAAAGCAAGGACTATAACTTTCCGCAAATCAACAGGTGTCTTTGTAAGGTCAGCAACCACGAGATCACTTTTGAATCTGACAGTGCTTTTACCATTAAAGAAGTGCCCGTACTGTCCGCCGGAGCAGTATTTACCAAGCCTTAATGCCAGTCTATAGGCTGTGTCCCTGTGATATTTGCTTCTGTCATCCTGAGCGTGATATTCCGATATATTCATCAGATAATCGTGGATATCGTCTATCATTGTCTCTCTGCCCTTCACGCTGAACATGTATGAAACTGCGTTCTCTATAATGGTCAGCTCGTCTTCATCTAGCTCAGAACCGGCACGGGAAGTCACCATAGATGCTAGAATACCCGTGAGCATAATAAGCGTGTCACCGTCCATCTCAATGCAGTAACTGCCTACATTTTCTGAGCGCACATATAAAACATCAGAATCGCCCACAAGTATCTTAATTTCCGACCCGCCCTGTTCAAGAATCTCTACCTTTGTCCTTGCAGGATAAGTCACTCCATTATGGTTTATGGACTGTATCAGAGTCCCTTTGACAACTCCGGCCGCCTCAAAGAAATTCAGAACCATTCCGCTTTCATCATGCTCAATATACTGACCGTCGGTCATATAGCATGCTTTCCTGTATGAATCGCAAACGGTAATAATCCGAAACTTTGCACCAATGGACATATATGAGTTCACAAATCCGTTCATAAAAAACGACTTCCCCGCTCCTGTCCCACCTGTAACATAAGCATTCTTGTTTTTCCCAGTATTCAGAATATCAAGACTGACAAGCTCACCCCTTCGGTCAATATACAGCAGCACCGGAGAGCCAACCCCTGAAAAACTAGCCTGAACAGGTGCAAAGAGAGAAGCCCCTTTGCTGTCCAGGATAAAATCTCTATCCAAATCCTGAAAATTGCTGTGATACATACCACATGGCAACCCTGCGATGAAAAGCACATGCAAGAGGTAATCCCGCTCCGTCTGGCACTCAACACCACAGGTGTTCCATATGGATTTTGCCCTGTTCAGTTTTGATGTAAGCTCGTCCTCACTCTCAGCTAATATCATCAGCTGAGGTATTACATGGACGAACCTTTCCCCCATCTCATATCTCTGAGCCACATAAAAGTTTTCTTGTTTCCTGTTGTTTGTTCCTGCGGCGAAGGCATCAAAATGCCTGCCATCTTTATTTGCACTTTCAGTGGCTTTTGAGTTCTGAACAGCTTTGGTCTGAAGTTTTGATTTCAGATTCTTGTTTATGACAATGTTGACACTGTATATGAAAGGACACTGGAGTTGATTGATATCATTCTCAGCCGCAGTTATCCCTTTGCTGACATACCCTATCAGATCATTCGCAAAAAGGTTATCTATCTCTCTGGGCAGTTTCTTAGGTGTCAGTATCCCAACACGCCTGCCGTTAAACCTTATAGAATTCTTAGCACGCTCGACCTCAGTATCTGAATATAAAATCTGCTTATGTATCGGGATATTCTCATCCCATTCTATCGTTTTATTGTGCTCCAGATCAGGATTCACCAGTCTATAGAGCATAGTAATAAGCCTGTCCGGTTTCATAGACAGAGGATTAAAAAGCTTCATAGATTCTTTGACGTTTGATATATAGTCAAGATGTCCGACAACTTCTTTTCTGTATTTGCCTGTGTTTGTGGACGCATCCGCCTTAACAGGAATCCTGACGGAAATAAACAGCCTGAAGTGCCGCAGCGGAGTGCCAGACAGCTGCCACATTCCACGGTTTCCATGCTTCCTGATAAACTCTGAATAGTCATCTATAAGCTGGGAATGTATCGGCAGAATTTCTTTGTTGCGCCCACGAAGGTTTTTATACCCATCTGCAATTTGATCAATAAAAGGATCTGCAAAAAGCATATACTGTATGATGGTGTCCGGAGCTTCTGCACCTCTTATAACTGAAGCTATCTGATTGAATATATTGTCATCAGCGAAAAGGACCGGACTGCATTCCCATATCCATCCGACAGAATTGTCACGCAGGAAATAACTCTCTGTCTCTTCATCATAACTGACATATGGGAATAACGAGCTGAACTGCTCCCTTTTAATTTGAATATCAGATTTAAGCAGACCGCCGTTATCACCTGTAACTGCTCTTTTCAGACAAGAGATCATTGGACAGCACCCTTATCTGCAGGAATCAAATAATCGCCTATAATCCAGTCGGGCTTCTGTATGATTATATAAAGACTGCTGAGCATATGGAGTCTGCCTGCGTCATCCACATAGGGCAATATCGTAACTTTCAGTGTTTTTGCTTTAGTGGTAAGCGGGTTAGCCTCTCCCAGGTTAATGCTATAATTTATCAGGTCATCAACATCTTTTTCCTGTTCAACCTTTTCAGTCTTCGCAATCTCTGTTTCTTTCTCTTTCTCAACGGCATATTCAACATTACTGGTTACAGGCTTGCAGCTCCTTCCGGCATCCTTGAAGCCATCACAGCCAAGCTCAGTATTATATATACAGCCGTTCAGAGCTACGGCCGCCAGAATTATCACTAATATTTTATACCTGTCCATTCCCACTCCTCCATTTCAAGGGAAAACCCCTTTGATATGATCAACTCCACTTCCTGCCCTCCCTGAGCATGTATCACAGGTTTTATCTCCTGCAGAAGGTCTTCGAAGAAGTCAGTCAGTACACCTGCACTCTTTCCAACCCCTTTTCCAATTGCATTTCGGGCTATCTGGTCGTCTGTATATGTCTGCTCAGATGTCCCGAACACATTGACATTCTGAGTGCTGTTTGCGGCACTGAATCCTTCGGCTCCGCCCTCTATAAATCCGGACACGCCGGCAAGCAGCAGGGCGGCCTCCTGTTTTGAAATAACCTTTCCGGCGATACCAACAGAGCCGTCACCACCCTGAACTCTTCCAGTTACAGGTATATCCACAACCTGTCTTCTGTCTGATGTGATGCATGAAAAGCTTGTTAGTCTGGTATGCACCCGTTCGTCAGAGAGCTCAGCATGTGCCTCGCCGCCGACATAGCAGCCAGCAAGGTTTCGTCTCACCTCATTAGGAAAGAATGACAGGTCTGTCAGCCGAAATATTACCGGAGTCGGGTTTGACTTCCCCTGTGTAGATGTTTTGGCATAAACACCCGTAAGCAGAACCGCTTTGAAAATGGAATTGGACGGCACATAATTTACCTTTGCAGGATTACTTTTTTTTTGTTCAGTCTCCTGCGGAACCGATATCGAAATATAGTCTATCCCTGAAATTATTGTTTCCGTCGGTCTGCTCTTTTTATCCTTTGGTTTGTCGAATTCAAGATTGTTCTCTTCCTGCGGATATCTCATGCCGCCTGAGTTAACAGATTTTTGAAAATCAGTCTCTCCAGCGGCAATCACCTTATCCGGTTCCTGAGCCTGATACGGCTGATTATTGAACGATAAGTCAGCCTTCCGGTTTTCAAGCTCTTCCACACGCTTCAGCACATCACCGAACTTCTTATCAATACCAAGCAGAAGGCTGGTATTCCTGTCTTCCTTTGCGCTGAAGTTTTTTGCATTCACAGTAGTCCTCTGCACTGCGGCAGGCCTCTTTTTCGAAGCTCCGGAGGCATAGTACATAAGCGTCAGAATAACCGCCCCAATAAACAGAACTATCGCTATGTTCAGCTTCTTTTTTGTTTCCGGAGCCAGTGCCACATACTTCTCTCTGAAATTCATTTGATCTTCCCCTGCACCACATAGGCTTTTGTAATCCCTGCGAATGTCGGAGATAACAGTGCGACTGCCTTGACATTGCTCAGCATCCTCAGCTTCAAAAGCTCAGTATCTGTCAGGCTTACCTTCTCTTTTGATTCCAGAATGAGCTCTTTTACAACATATCCACCGCCAACCATTACTCTTGATACAGATATATCAATTCCCCTGTAGGTTTCCTTCTCGTCAGATTCATCCATATAAAAATCATTAAGCGGCTTATTTTCTATCAGAGCCTGAATAAACTCTGTTATAAGGTCTTCATAGCTTTTAGAGCGTACATATTCGTTTGCTTTTTTCATCTTCCCTGCTGTATCCGAAAGATAAACCGTCTCTGTCTTCTTCTGCTCCGCTTGCAGAATGAGTGAATAGACCGCATCACCACAGACAAGGTGAACTTCCGCATAGCCGTTAAAATACTTCTTTTCTATCAGTTCCCCGTCTTTTGTAACCGCAATAACCGGAAATTTAATAAACAGGTTATTTCCGGAGATTTTGTAGGTCATATTGTTTTCTTTGGAGGTTGCAAAGTCGGTAATAGGATAAGGGCAAACGATTCTATTCATGTCTGATCTGGACATTTCGATAGTAGTTACAACCTCTGGTTCTATGCCTGTTGTGGCTGAATGCACATAAGCAGGTAATAATAGAAACAATAACAGTAGCAGTCTCATGATTGCTTCTCCTCTATGGCTGTAATCCTGAAAAGCCCGTTAAAAACATCGTAGTAAACCAGCAGCGAAGCCTTGAACGACTGGACGTTCTCTCCGAGGATTGTCTTTGAGGTTTCACCGGATATCTCGATAACATTCGGCTGTGTGAAAGACTTGATCTCCATAACCCGAAATACCATCGAAATCTCATTATCCGCATAAGCGTTTGCCATGCTGATCAGCTTGTTTGAATTCTCCTGATAGCAGTCTGCGGAAAACAGTGAGGCAAGTTCTTTGTATTGGTTCGCAACTGTCTGCGGAGTGAAATTGTATAAAAGCTGGCTTACATAAACTCCCATCGCCTGGACATAGTTAGCATCCAGAAAATGCCCGCTGACAGCAGCCTTTGTGGTCAGCCCTGTGGGAATGAGATATGCATTCTGGTTTCTGAAAGAGTTATTCAGCATCCACAGCTGTATGATGATAACAGCGGCAAGAACAATAGTCATAAACTTGCACAGTCTGTTTTCCATAAACAGATTAGATGCCCTGCTTACATATTTATCAAAGCGCATAGCTACTCCATAAAATTGCGAATAAAGATATTTGGAAAATGCCTGAACTGCTTCAACCCCAGCATATGCGGGATGTGTCTGAAAAAGCCTCTGGGGTGCTTTTCTTTACCTTTTCTATAGATAAAGAATATGACCAGCACTAATATAAAGAGCACGATGCTTTTAAGTAAAACACCGACAAGCACCCCATTTGCAAGGATCACGAACTCATCAGAATCCAGCATCATGATTTTTACGGGTTTGTGCAGATATTGTGGGACGTATGAGCGCATTAGTAGATAGCACCCATTGTGGATACTATAGCGTTCAGCCCCAGCCATGCTGCTGATAGTGATGTTGCTATTATAGGTGTTCTGAGGTTTGAGCTGATCATACCGGTGACTATGCCGTAGCCAACGCCGCCAGCTCCGATTGTATAGCCTATCGGGCCGCCGATGACTTTGTTCATAGCTATGTCATACCAGGAATATGCGAGATCACCCGTTGTGGGTGTTGTGGCGGCCTGCGCCATAGATGTGCAAAAGATCGCCGCCGCAAACGCAGCGAATGTAAGGATGTGTTTTCTCTTCATTAGGAATTGCCCCCTGTGTATTGTTATTAGATAATGAACATGGGGGTAAACATCGTTGAACAATAAAATATTCACAATGTTAAAACTTGCGTTGCAATCAGGCCTAGTTAATTGTAAAATTCTCTCTATAAATATATAGGAGCAACCTATGCGCAAGTTTTTTTCATATTCAATAATATATATAATCATTAGTTCATTTTTTGGTTGTGCAGGGGTTAATTATTTACCCTCAGTTTCAGAAACAGATGTTAATAAATATGAGGATATCTATTTAGCTGAATATGGGCGCATCAAAAGTGAGACATCGGTTAAATCATTGGTTAAATGGGTTCAACCTTCAAATAAATCAGAAGAGTGTAAAGTATTTGTGGGTACCTCAAAAGAAAATGATCGAACAATAAAACCTGACTATAAAATATTTTGGGATGGAGATTGTAAAAACGGCTACGCATATGGACTTGGAAGAGAATTCGAAAAAGGCATCTTAACCGATATGGAGGCAATAGCCATATATCCTGGCAAAGAGCAAGAACCAGAATATTACTACCAAAAATTTAACTTAAATGACAAGATATTAGAAGGTGACTTACAAAATGGATACTTTGTAGAAACAACTATTAACGATAATGGGATTAACTTTAATTTAAGCTATATGTATGGATTCTTTTCAGATAAAGAACCTAATCTTTTAAACGTCAGCTCTCCGTTAAGTGATACTGTCATTCACCACAAAACGTATCCAAATTTCTACTACACTATCGTAGATTTCAGAAATAATGAGTTCGACGATAGAAATTTTAAATTTCTTATTACTGATAGAAAAACTGAAAAAGAAACTGGTTTCGGAATTGAAAACACAAAGCAAGGATATTCTAATGCCGCCGAAGTCATTAATGGACAGTTAGTAAAGCGAGTTAAACTTCCTGACAGTTATTATAATAAGGTGAATACTATTTTAAATGAAATCAGGGATGCAGGAAATAAGGCCCTTGGTGCACAACAAAAAGCCCTTATAGTCAAAAAACAATATAAGAAAAAAATATGCAACGATAACATTGAAGTCACATTCATTGATAATTTAGAATATAAAGCAATTTGTGATGAAGACAAATACTTATCCAAAATCAAAGAAAAACTTGACGCTGAATTAGCAAAAATTAATGAGCAAAAGGCACAAAAAAGAGTCCAACTGAAACAAGAACGACAAACTAGAGCGCAAGAAATGCAAGCTGTGGCGGCACAACGACAAGCGCAAGCAGCAGAAGAAGCCAACTTAAATAGCACATTAGATAACATGAATACAGCCAATCAACTGCAACAACTCAACAATAATTTATTTTATATGAGAATGGGCTGGTAATATGACTCTATTAAAAAAACTATTATCATTTATAAAAGCAAACTTGTTTCCAATTTTTATCTCACTTATGCTTATTTACATTGCAAGCATCATAAATGAGCTTGACGATCGAATAGATAGAGATCTTTATTTTATAAATAAAGAAATAGAAAATGTTAAAGGCGATATTGAAAATATAGACAGTAAAGTCTTTGATATAGCTAGTAAAACAGACAATTACACATATGAGCTTAATGACTTGAAAGGCAGCATTGAGTCAAACGAGAACAAACTCACTGAAATAGTAGAAAAAGTTGATATGTTAAACTTAAAATTAATGCGATACTAGTCACCGAGAAATTAGACATTAAATCCAATCTAGAGCCTGTAAATAGAAGTGTGTAAACGTCGTATGTGTTAAAATAACATAATACGAGGTTTGCTATGGTATTTGATAAGAACAAGCTAAAAGATATCCTTGCCGAGAACGATGTAAAGACAACAGAAGACCTACAGGTATTTATGCGTGAGATGATGAAAGAAGTCATCGAAACGCTATACGAAGGGGAGTTAGAAGCTCACCTAGGCTACAAGAAACACGAGCAGAATGCTAGTGAATCAGGCAATAACCGTAATGGTCATTCATCCAAGAAAGTCAAATCACACGTAGGTGAAATGGAGCTCGAAGTCCCCAGAGACCGCCTATCAACCTTTTCACCTGAAATAGTAAAGAAACGCCAAACCGATATATCAGGCATAGAGGCTAAGGTAATCTCTATGTATGCCAAAGGGATGAGCAATCGTGACATCAAAGAGCATATTTATGAAATTTACGGTCATGAAATCTCTCCAGAGACAGTAAGCGTTATCACAGACAAGATTCTTCCACAGGCTAAGGAGTGGCAGAATAGAGCATTAGAAGAGATTTATGCCATCGTCTTTATGGACGGTATGGTTCTAAAGATGCGTGTGGATGGAGCCGTCCGTAACGTCACGATCTACTTTGTGATCGGCATTAGCCTAGAAGGTCATAAATCCTGTCTGGGGCTATATCTTGCCGAGACAGAGTCCGCTAAATACTGGCTGACAGTCATGAATGAACTGAAGAACCGTGGAGTGCAGGATATTCTCATCTTTGCCGTAGATAACCTTAAGGGCATCTCAGAAGCCATCACAGCCGCTTTTCCGCAGTCTGAGATACAGAAATGCGTAGTCCATCAGATTCGTAATTCTCTCCGCTTTGTGCCTTGGAAAGAGCGTAAAACTGTAGCTGCTGACCTCAAGAAAGTCTATGCTGCAGCCACAGAGGAACAAGCCAGAGCTGAGCTGGATGCCTTCGCCGATAAGTGGGACAGTAAATATCCTAATATTTCAAAATCATGGCGGAACAACTGGACTGAACTTTCCACTTATTTCAAGTACTCTAAGGAGCTTAGGAGGCTGATTTATACCACGAATCCGGTTGAGAGCTTTCATTCTGCTATCAGGAAAACTACCAAAAGCAAAGGAGCCTTCCCGACGGAAGACTCCCTTATAAAGCTCTTATATTTAGCTATTTTAGGTATCGAAAAAAAGTGGACTATGCCAATCAGGGATTGGGGTGTAATATACTCTCAGCTGTATATAAACTATGAAGATAGAATTACGACTTTACACAGTTAATATGACAGGCTCCCAATCTATCTTGTCACCGTTTACTACTCCTTGGTTAACACGCTTTGCTTTAAACATTCCGTAGCCATATCTTGCTTGTATAAAAAAAGCCGTTGCTGTCTTGTGTACAATTTTCTTATCAACAGATTCAGGTTTTAGTGCAATCACAGGCGAACCTTCGACCGCAACAGAATTATAAATAAGCCCATCAATATTAGGGCTTTCCAAAAAGAGTGCCCCGAGAATCGAGGTTACAATATACAATTTATCTGATTTCTTTCTTCGTAAAATATCAGAAAAGAAAGCATCACATAGTTTGAATGCCATAAAAACAAATTCATCCAGCTTACTTTCTGCGTATTCATAGACGGATTTGAAATACTCATAAGTTTCATGAGTTAGAAAATAAGGTCTACTATCTCTCCTTATATAGTCATATATCCCAATATAATAAACCTTTAGTTCTTCAGTACTTTCTGATTTCAAAACATTTATATTTTCACTTTTAATAGCATCAACTTCTGAGAAAACAACATTAATGCCACCAAATGTGTCATTGAAGTATATACACCCGTAGTAAATTGATTCACCATGTTTATTAAGCCTGCCAATTGAAGGTTTCACACCTGCATCTTTAGGGATATACGACAATCTGCTTACGTTTTCGAAACATGGTTTGTCGCTTATTACATCATATTTAACTGCACGTGCTATTTTTAAACCTTGATCAATGGGTATTTCTAGAGTAATCGTATAATAACCGACTAGGCGGTCTAGTAAACTTTTAATCTGCACACTGTCTAAATATAAAGCCCCATCTATGAAAGAATTCAGTTGATTAATATAAGTCGAGACCTCATTTGAGCAATATTCAGCGTTCGGATTCATCTCTTTTGCTTTGATATCAATTAAATCAGTTATGTTTTTATCAAGCTCTATCATTTACACCTCTTAATCATCTTATAGATTATAACATTTTCACGATCTAAATTCAATCTCGCAAATCATTCAGAGTGATCCTGATAGCGTCTACTATCTTACAGAGTGTTTTCCAGTCGGGTTCTCTGGCATCCTTAAGATAGTTACAGAGGCGACTAGGTGAAAGTCCTGTCTTTCGGCAGATGTCGGCTTGTTTGAATCCTTTTGCTTCTATGTGATATCTGAGCATTTCGCCTAGTGTTTTTTCTCCTGTTGCTATCATTAGAATTCTCCCATTATATCGTCAAGTTGACCATCTGCCTCAGCGAAATCCGGTAACATTGCTATATCCGGCTGGTGGGTGGCGAACATGCTGAGGAGCTGTGCCCCTTCGGAGCTTTTGATATATTTCTGTAGAGCCATAGAGATAAACTGTCCTCGCTGGGTTTTCGGAATGGACATTATCATTTTAAAAAGCTCTTCGTTTTTGATTGTGATTTGAAGTCGATATGCTTTCATAGTCCCCTCTTAATTAAAAAGAGGCTTCACAGGCGGAGTGTAAAGCCTCTTCCAACTTCTGACGTTATTTATTTATCCGCCTTTAAAGCCTGTTCTTGCTTCGCCATTAAAGCCTTCAAATAGCCTCTGGCGTTCGCAAACTCTGACCGTTCGGGAACTTTGACAATCTTAGCATATTCAGAAGGAACATATTTGGCAATAGTAACTGCGCCTCCGCCAGCGAGCAACAGTAAATCTGCCCTCTGGAGACGTTTGTCCCAAAGGCTTCTGATATTATGCATCACTTCGTCAAAATACATCTCTGTGATGTTCCTAATGGCCTCAGTCAGGTCTATTTTGTTGCCGTAAACATTCATACGTCCTGCAAGGAAAACATCTTTCGCTTCCTGATCAGAAAGCTGTATACCATGTTCTCTGTTAATCAGTTCCACCAGTTCCAGCACGATCTTAGATATGCCGAACTTGTCCAGCGTTTTAGCGTCCGACCTTATAGCCGTCCCCTTCTCAAAACAAAGTACATCTATGGTGTTAAACCCTATGTCTGATACGATGCCGTTTTTGGCAGTATCGGCTTTCACTTTGCCTGCATCATCCATCCGGTAATCGAGCAGGATGCCCACTGCCTGCGGGAACATACTGAATTCTGCCTTGATTGTGTTGCCGTCCACCTGTGCAGTTGTCAGCTCTTTGGTCATCTCATCTTTTCTGTTGAAGAGACCAAGCGGCAAGCCAGTCGCCACGTATGACGGCACAAGCCTAAGCACTTTAAGTGTGTGATGGATAAAAAGCGGAGCATACTTTTTCAGGAAATCAAAGCTCCTCGTTGAAAAAGCTCCGAATCTGGCTGATTCGCCGACTATGTATTCCCGTCCCTGAAAGCTGTATCTCTCCTCAGCCTCGTCAGCAATGTCAATGCTGTTCATCGGCGCATAAGCTACCGCCGTCGGCAGCTTGAAATATTTCAGTTCGCCGACATCCATATAGACGGCTTTCACATCTCCATACCCTACATCTATCCCTATCATGCAATACCTCCTTTGCTTTCTATTCTGATAATGGATAAGGGGGTAAACGGTTTAATCAGTTTTTTTTAACTTTTTTATAAGTGTCCGAACAGTGATTAAACACTCTTAATAAATATCATTGATTAATTACAGGCTAAATAGTCATCACAATTGACACTTCAAATAATAGATACTATAATATCTACAAGTTGAATATTTTGCCTTTTAGGGATACTATAATGACTTTTATAACTTTAGAAGAGATGGCTGAATATATCAGAAACTCATTGAGAAACACCCGTCTGGAAAAAAACCTCACCCAGGAAGGTCTTGCCGAACGATCTGGGGTCAGCCTCGGCACATTGAAGAAGTTTGAATCAACAGGACAGATTTCTTTAGAGTCGCTTCTTAAGCTTTGTCTTGCACTGAACTTACTGGATAATTTTGCAAATTTATTTGATAAACAAGAGCAGCTAAAATCATTGGATGCGATCTTATCGCAGGATAAGACAAGAAAGAGAGGACGAAAGAAATGAATCATAAGCCCACACAACTGCTTAATGTTTTTTATCATGCTGATAAAAAATATCATATGGGCAGACTTGCCTCCAGAGATAGAAAAATCTGGTTTGAATATTCCCCTGACTTTATAGCTGAGGGTTTTGAACTGTCTCCTTTCAAACTGTCGCTGCAGCCAAATGCTGTATCTGCTGATACTAATGCGTTTGATGGTCTGCACGGTATATTCAATGACAGTCTGCCTGACGGCTGGGGCAGAATGCTTCTTGACCGTCAGGTAGCTAAATATGGGATAAGCCATCACCTACTTACACCGTTGGACAGGCTGAGCCACGTCGGTAAATACGGAATGGGGGCATTGTCATACGAACCTGAGTATTCAGAAGATGTCCAACATGCTGAGAATCTTGACCTTATGAAACTTGCAAAAGAGATGCAGCAGATTTTGGAAGGCGAAGGAGACGACGCACTGCTGAAGCTGAAGCAGCTTGCTGGTTCATCAGGTGGTGCCAGACCAAAAATCACTGCAAAGGTAAGTCCTGACAAAAAGCATATAATGTCCAGAACAGATAACCATCCAAATGGTTACGAGGACTGGCTGATTAAGTTTAACTCAAGATTCGATGATGCCGACTCCGGCAGAATAGAATATGCATACAGCGTCATAGCTAAAGATTCCGGAATAAATATGCCTGAGACTTATCTTTTCGACACAGTTTCCGGAAGTTATTTCGGAGTGCAGAGATTCGACAGGGATAACGGCAGACGTATTCATATGCATTCTCTTTGCGGACTTATCCACTCAGATTACAGGTTTCCATCACTGGATTATTCCGACCTGCTGAAAGTCACACAGGCACTCACAAAAGACATGAGAGAAGTGGAGGCCGCATTCAGACTAGCATGCTTCAACGTAATAATGCACAACAGGGATGATCACAGCAAAAACTTTTCATTTCTATATCAAAATATGGAATGGAAACTTTCTCCTGCCTATGACCTGACATTTTCATCAGGACCGAACGGCTATCAGAGCATGACTGTTGCCGGTGAGAGCCTTAAACCAGCGATATCACATTTGAAAGAATTAGGAAAAAAAGCCAACATAAAGAAACCAGAACGAATTATAGACCAGGTTATAGCATCAGCGATGAAATGGAAAAATACTGCATCCAGTCTGAACATTAGCGACAGCACAATTAAAACGATTGACCAGATAATTCGAAAACATACAAGATAAGGCAGCAAAGGTTTTCATTTCACAAAAAACTTCCTTAAGGTCACTTTTACACCCAACCTGTCACCCAACCTAAAGTTGGGAGACAAGTTGGGAAACTGAATTAAAAGTCAATCACAGATTAACACATATATAATTAACAGAAAGCTATTTTCCAGTTTCCAGAAATTGGAAAATATATATTTCACTAATCACTCTTTAATGAGTGTTTAAACAGTTTTCTTTGAATGCCTAAACACTGATTGAGCAATTATCAATAATTCACTTGATTTTAATTGTATATACATCATTGTATATACGTGAGGTGAATCATGGATAAGGCAAGAGTCTTTAAAAGTGGAAACAGCCAAGCTGTGAGGCTTCCAAAAGAATACCAGTTAAATACGAATGAGGTCTATATCCGTAAGGTAGGCAACATGATTATCCTGCTGCCGAAGGCAGACATCTGGTCGAACTTTGAAAAAAGTCTTGATATGTTTGATGATTCCTTTATGTCTGACAGGCAACAGCCTGACTATGATGACAGGGAGAGCTTCTAGCCATGTATATGCTGGATACCAATATCTGTATTTATATTATAAAGCGCAGACCTGCGGAGATCATCGAGAAATTCAAAACTTTCAATATTTCTGAGCTGTGTATCTCAAGCATCACAGCAGCGGAATTACATTACGGTGTAAACAAAAGCCAGCGTGTGGAGCAAAACAGCGACGCTCTGGCGATGTTTCTATCACCTCTGGAGATATTGCCATTTGACGATGCTGCGGCTTATGAATACGGCATCATCCGTGCAGAGCTTGAGAAGAACGGCAATACCATAGGCTCAATGGATCTCCCGATAGCGGCACACGCCAAAGCCATGAACGCAATCATAGTCACCAATAACGAACGTGAATTCTCCCGTGTATCAGGTATCAAGGTCGAGAATTGGGTGACGTTATGAAAAGAAATGAATTAAAAGATGAGCATGAGCTAGCTGTGATTAATCGGTTCAGGATATACATTGAATCCAAAGGCTATAGCTTTAAAGTTTTGGAAAGGCCAGATCCTCCAGATGCAATAATCGAAATTAATGCCAATAAAACTTGGATAGAAATAACTGATGCATTTCTATGTCCTGAGATTGCTGAGAGCATAACTAGCTATGTTGCTGATGATATTCCTCATAGACCGATACCAAGTCAGGTAAAAAATGCATCAGATGATAACTATGGAGAAATATTAAAAGAGATCATTTTAAATAAATATTGCAAACAAACGATGTGTAACACTTATGCTAAATATGGTTCTGGTATATTAATCGTTGGAATATTTAACCCTTATGCAACACTGGAAGAGATCGTCATTACAGAGAGAAATAAGATTATGGAAGCGATTCAAAATGAAGTGAAGGTTTTTCATAGAATTTATTTGTACGAAGCCAATAGCCCAAGGTTAGTTGAGTTTATTTAGAATCACTCCTTAATGAGTGTTTAAAGAGTTTCCTCTCAATGCCTAAACACTGTTTTGTGCGGTATGGGAATCTGTGATGGATTATTTCGCCATCTATGCCGGAAATCACCAATGCAGAAAATTCAAAGAGAACCCTAACGACAATAACCTTCGGTGTGTAGATATAGTCACAAATCTTGCGGAAATCATTGTTTGTAAGAACCAAAATATCTGCCTTGCGATCGCTTATACCAGCGTAAACAAATTCATTTGGTACTGGTCTGTGCCACTCAGGGAAACCCATCCCATCAGGGATAGTATTCATATCCAATACATTCACCCTTCCCTGCTGATAAAGCCTATTGAAGCCTTTCACAAACTTATGCCGTATCTCAAAATGATAGCTGGTGAGGTACTTGCGATACCTATGGGTTTTCATAGTTCCCTGTATGGACTAAAATAGATTTGGAATGTCTTTTCTGGTATGTCGTTATGGTTTTTATCCCAAAAGAAGTTTGTCCGCTGATAAGTGTATTTAGACACAACTTTCTCGATAAACCTTGTCGTCATCATGCTTATGATCGCTTTGAATTTCTTCTCTGTACCGGACAGTTTGCGAAACTTTTTATCTGTCCATAGCTGGAGACCTCTTATCTGATAAAATGAGTCCTTCGCATATTTTGCAGTCTCCAGAAGCTGACTCACAAGGCTGGCTAGCTGAACCAACTTATACTGTGGCGAGGTTCTGGTGGATATGATGATCTCGCAGCGTTTCTTAAAGTCGTCTATGACGCTTTGCCTGATAGTCACATTGATGTGTGTTCTGCCTGATTTCTCGTATACAACGACATGGTAGCCCATGATCTCTATAGGCTTTTCAAAGATGTTATAATACCCATCAAGCTTGTGTTTTGAGGTCTCAATAACGGAATTTCCTATGCGGATGCCAGTATCTTTCACCCTGTATATAAACGGGTCAAAGATACAGTTTGCAAGGCTGCCTTTCAGCCCTTCGGATGCCCAAAAGCACAGGTATTTTTCCATAGCCTCATCCAGAAACCTTTTATCAGTGATGCCGTGATCTCTGAAACTGCGAAGCAACTGCTCAGGGTCATGCTTCCGCTCATATTCTGCATGGATGTAATACCAATGCCGTACTCTGCCATTAAAGAGCCTGCGAAGCCAGCTTATGGCGTGACCTTTTGTCCAGTCTACTTTGAATGAGTTTTTGATCTTTTGCATGCTCGGTGCGAGTGCGAGATATAGCTGATAAAGCTCTTTAACCTCGTCATAAACCGTTGCACCTGACCTGTGAAAATACTTGTCCGTGAGCTTTTCCGCTGTCTGTTTAAAAGCTGAACGGTTCATTATATCGTACAGCTCGCCATTGCGGAAATACGTACGCATGACGATTCTGAGCTGTGCACGTCTTACAAGATAATAACTGTTGTCTGCTGCTTTCATATCTTATTAATGCGTTTCGCAGTAAATGGATACCATCAACTAATAATTTCTTTTTAGTGTCAGCACTTTGCTGACCATAAAAGAAGTGGATAATAAAAAATTGGGCAGGCTTGACAAAGCCTGTGACCGGATAGATTATATCTGTAGTTTTTGTAGAATTTTCTGGTGCAATAAATTGGATTTCGATATCCACTGATTTCTGTCATCCGTGAAGGATATACAGACAACTCTTGATTCACTTCAAACTGATTAACACTACTTTTTATTGTGGGATTCACTCGGATTAAGTTCCTTATTACGGCGTATAGCCGTCCACTGGAGGAACAGATGTAACGCCTGATTTAATCCGAGGCAGAGTCCCCAGCCAACAGCCCGACTTTTGGGCTGATGATATAGATTTATGCCTGGTTTTTTAAAACCATTTGAGACGCTCAGAACCCCTGAAGCTCACATTTTCCGGAGCCTGACCCGCTTCGATGAATAATTTCGCCATTCTTGTGAGATAAAGGGGAGAGCTGGAGAGCCGGATGCGATCGAAAGACGCACGTCCGGTTCGGGAACCAGCTTCGGGGAGCTACCCACCTAGCCAGTGGGGTGTGACCCGACAGTTGAGTTCACATGATATATCGCTTTGAAGCGGTGCGCCTGGATAAAACAAACATCCATTTGGTCAGGGGAATATATGCTCAGCGAGCAGTATTAACCTGCAAGGGAACCGGCGGCTGTAGAGGGATTAAAGGATTGGTCATCCATATAAACCTATACAGTTGGAGCAGTCGGTTTAAAGCCCGTGAGGGCGACCCGAAACACTATGATGACGAGAGGAAGCTCTGTATAAAACTTTGATCAGTAGGTGCGAGTAAGGCGATCTGTGACACTTCGTAGCCTGAAAACTGCAATAAAGCCGGCACCTGCGCCGACGCTGAAAATCAAAGTACAGGAGCCATCTAAGGTGTTATATGGGATGTGTGAGGTAAAAGCTCACGATGTCGGGACAGGTAAAGCTGTTGGCATTTTGTTTGAATCGGGGATGTAACCATTTTGGCATTGCCAAGATGGGCACGGAGGATTCGTAGTAAGCCTGATAGAGATATCACGTTTGCGTCCGACCGTTCAGGTTAAGAGCCTGCGGCAGCAGAGGGGAGTGGCTTCCTCAATGTGTAAGCGAAGGACAAACGAGCTGATTAAAAGTCGGCTGGACGAAGGGATCTAGGCTCTATATTTTGAGCTGTTTACAAATGGTTTTTAGAAACTAGTTGTGTGCAGAAACCGAGTCCATTTCTTATGGGACTCGGTTTTGAATACCGGACATGTCAGGCACATGTCCTACCTCATGGGAGCTGCTTCGGCGGCTCCCATTTTTAATATTTCAAATAATACAAGAAAGATGCTAAATTATTTAAACTAACCTAGCAGATTTAGATCATCATGTATGGAGACCATAATGGTTCATGGAAAATCATATATCCGAAAATTACATGAAGGCTCACAGCACGGATTCTGTAGATTGTGTGGAGAAGAAAAAGATTTATCTGAAGACCATATACCTCCGAAATGTTTTGGGAATAAATCTCCTGTAAAAATAGTATCTGAAAATGGAAGAGAATTTACATCCAGAAATGGACTTAAATTTAAAACTATATGTAGAGATTGTAATTCAAAACTTGGCAGATATGACAAAGAGTTAGAAGTTATCTATAACAAACTGTCTGTTGCATTGAATATACCCTCTCTAAGCTCCATTATCATTGAAGTCAGCACTCATTCTTTGATAAAAGCTTTGATCGGACATTTATTAAGTTTAGTTTTTTACTCTGATGACCCCAAAAATGAGTTAAAAGAACCTTTGCAAAACCACTTTCCCATATTTGAATCATTACGTGATTACTATATCAATGGCAAAAAGTTAAAAAATTTTGATTTTTATTATTGGTTTTATCCGAACAATACCACTAAAATTATTCAATACATTTATTCTGCAAAATTACCAAATGATAATAGCGTAATAGCAGGACACATTTTGAAATTTCATCCGATTGCTTTCTTTATCCTTGATAAAAATACTTCAACCGTAGTACCTAAAGCAAATAAACTAGATTTATCCCTTATTCGTAACAATCTTGTAATAGACATGAAACATTATCCAAATATCAATTTTCCAGAAATTCCTCACGATAATTTTTTTGTTCTATATAATAACACAAAGCATATTATTGCTAAAAAATAAATTATATGCTGTTAACTTAAAACTACCTCTTCAGAATAAATAAGTGGCTACCCAAAGGTATTATTATTTAATATCGTTCCATAATTTTGTTGGTCTAGCGGCAACAAGTTCCTGAACAGTTTCTTTTTTAATCAGCTCCACCTCTGTCTCAGTCAACCCCTGAGCCTCAAGATTCATAGTGACGGCGGCACTATTGGTTTGTGCTGACGCAATCTCTTCGGCTCTTTTTGTAAGCATCTCCTTGATAGAGGTCTTAGGCACAAACGCATAAACAAATTCGCAGCCAAGTCCTTCAGCCACCTGTTGCATAGTTTTTAGAGTTAATGAGTTATCCATTTCTTTTTTTTCGATCTCAGCGACTCTCGGCTGACTGACACCTATACGACTGGCAAGCTGCCTGCCGGACATCCCAAGTGCTTTTCTTATGGTGTGTATCCAGCCTTTCTTTGGCCTCTGTTCCCCTAAGAGCAATTTGTATTTTTCAAGCTTTTTATCTATTTGCTCCAGCTCAAGCAATTTGTACTTCCCGTTCATATTATAACCTTTAGCTTATTTTGTTTCATATTAATTATAATATATAACTTATTTTAATTGTCAATATTTATAAGCTACGACTTATTAAATGTCATCCAGCAATCTGATTAATCAAACTACCTATCTCAAATAATTGGTATTTACAAGGGTCTTTGAATTTCTGTTTTTGATAGGTGCGGATTTTAAACTTGATGGTCTCCAGCGTGCTTGAGCCGTCGATCTCTTGCTCTTTACAAAATGCCGTAATCTTATCTACCGCCTTTTTCTGTATAACGGCCACATTATCTCTAGTGGTGCCCATAAGTTCCGCCGCCTCACTCTGAGACAGCTTCCCTCTACCTGTGAAGCCCAGAACATAGTCTAAAACCTCCTCTTCCCTTACGGTGAGTATCCCAAGCAGTGTTTTGATAATTTCTTCGTTTAAACGGCGATTTTCAGGCTCAGAATCATTTTCGGATAATTCATTTCCGGTGTATTCCTCAAAAACACATGCGGACTTGTTACCTCCTTTAAAAACATCTCTCATAGCCGGAACAGTCTGCATGCTTTTTGTAAATCTGTTTCGAAAATTATTCCATATGCGCTCTTCAAATTTGCTCACAGGCACGCTGCCGTCACACTCCGCAAGCAGTTCCTGCAAAACTTCATAAACGACAATCAGAACCTCCTGCATGTAATCATTCAAAGAGTACGTGCTGAAAATCTCAAAATCCTTTATAAAACCCTTTATTTTTTTGTCGCTCTTGCTTGTCCATTCATAGGAAGCAGACCACACAGCATCACTGTCCGAAGGGTCGACTTTAATAGTTTTATATGAATCATCCGGGTCAGTGCTGTTCCCTGGGCAAAATTTGCAATAATCAAGCGACTCTGTCTCCATGACCTTTACAAAACAGCACCCTTTGCAGCTTGCATAACATTCGGCAGCCTTTTTCATGAGCTCCGCTTCACCTTTTTCTTTCTGAGCAAAATCATTTTTCGGGCATTTGCCGCAGTAAGGAAAAGGTGTAGACATACGAAGCTTTTTAACTACGCAGTAAGCTCTGGACTTGCACTCTTCAAACATATCATCGTCGATTTCTTCCTGTGTTTTCTTTGGCCGCAAATCTTTGTTTATGAACTGATCGCAGTATCTGCAATGAGGTCTTGCCGGATAATTATCAGTGACCACAGAGCAATCTTTATGTGCTTCACAGCATCGCTGGGCTTTTTCATACACAGACTCTGATTCTGATTCATACTGTCCTGAGATTATTTTACCTGCGTTTTTCAGAATGAAACTGAATGAAGGTATAAACTTCCCAGAATTTCCTAACAGAAAATCAGATTTTTTTACGCTGTCAAAAATCAATTCAACAGCATCGGCTCCGTATTCAGCCATAAGGTTTTGAATATCGTCGAGTCTGCTATCATTTCGTCTTATTGTCTTTTGCGGGTCGATAAGCTTTAAATAATAATTCACAGCTTTATCAAAAGCCGCTTTTACAGATTCGGAGTCAAATTTTATCATTTTTTGTAAACGGTCTGATTCTTCGAGATTGACTTCTTGTGCCTTATTCTCTGTAGTCTCTGTATTAGTCTCTGTATATATATGAGAACTGGTCATTTTGCACTGACCATCCGGCCAATCTGCACTGGCGATGTGGTCATTCTGCACTGACGACTGGTCACTTTGCACACACGTCCGGTCATTTTGCACTGACGCGATATTTTCAGCGTGCGACTGGTCAGATTGCACTAGCGTCTGGTCAATCTGCACCCTCGAAAGGTCACTTTGCTCTGACGACTGGTCAATCTGCACTGACGGTTTATTAAATTTATCGTAATTAATTGTCAGCCAGCGTAAATTGCTGATCACCGAATCATTGTATTCATCAGTGTTAATTATAGCTTCCTTTTCGGTGAGGCTTTTTATAGTTCTTTTGAGAGTATCAACGCTCCAAAAGCTGAACTGATCAAGCCAGGTTTTGTATTTATTCACAACCCAAAGGCACCCTCCTCTCTCTTTGCTGCTGTAGCTCAGCCAGTAGTGGAGTTGCTGAAGAAATATAGCCTCGTTCAGACCATATCTAACAGCAAGCGACGGCTGAAACAGAAGCGGATATTCATCAATAATCAGGTCTGTGCCGTCACTAAAGCCTGTATAGTCTGCAAGCACTTTGTAGTCTATTCTATACCACTTGGTTTTATTAATGCTTTGATTGAATTCTACGGTTGAGATTATAATCTCTTTATCCTCAAGTCTCTTTACAGTCCGCCTGAGAGTCTTTTCTGACCAGAAAGGAAACTGCTCAAGCCACTGGGCATAAGTATTATATATCCATCTATAACCGCCCCTGTCATGTTTTGATGTTCTAAGCCAGTAATGAATCTGCTGTAGAAGGATACCTTCATTAAGTCCAATTGATTTGGCAAGTGAAGGAAGGATCAGCAGTGGCGGTTCATTGATAAGATATTTATTATTCATATATTTCGTTTAGAGATGTCCTGATACCTTTGCGTTCTAGAAATAATATATACTTACGAGCATTTCGAATGGTTGGACGGCTACGCCCTGTAAGATTCGCAGAAAATGTTTTCTCATTGATTGGAATCTGTTCTGCCAAAGACTTCTGAGATTCCGTGATGATGAGTTCCTTAAATAATTTCTTTAAAGACATGTTTCCTCCTGATAAAGAAATAACACACAGATTATAAAAAATCTATTATTTTTAGATTTTATAGAATTTGATAAAATTATTTCTACAATATTAAGATTTACTTTATTAAGAATACTGGCATAATTCTGTATGGATACTTTTGCAGAAAGACTCAAAGCACTTATTGACGTAAAGAACATTAAGCAGACAGAACTGGCTGACCTTATTGGCGTAAACTCTAAAAGCATAAACACTTATGTTAAAGGCAGATCAGAGCCAAACCTCGACCTACTCAAGAAAATGGCTGAAGAACTGGAGACGCCTATCGAATATTTCTTTGGATATATATCGCTAGACGAAGCTATTAATGGTGGGTTAAGCTCAGAAAAAGCTCTCCTTATAAACACTATAAGAAACATAAACACGCCAATCCCTAACGATACATTACAATTAATAAAAACGATCCTGCTGACCCTTAACCATGAAATAAAAGAAAGTCTTGATAAGCTGTCAAAACTTGACCCTGAAGGCGTTTCCGAAATAGCAAAACAAATCAATAAAGAATACTCTCTTCAAAAGTTAAATACCCAAAACAAATAAAAATCAAAAACAAATAAATCTATTTTTTATAGATTTTTCATTTGACATTCTAAAGTTTTTAGATTTTAATTGGTTATGAATTTACTTAAGAACAGCTATGGCAAATATAACATAATCTACAAGCTTGGCAAAAAATCATGCCTTTGCTCTTCCGGCGGCAAAGTCATTGAATTTGATACCAGAATAGAAGCCGAGCAAGTAAAAAAACAGCTTGAAGATGCCATTATAAAAATAAGTGATTCTAATAGACGCAATTAAAATTCATTATAACTGAGGTCTCAATAATGAACGAAAAACGACCTATCGTAATAAACGAGATATACGAGGCACCTAAGCCCGACTTCATGACAAAACAAAGGCTTTCAGAAGAGCTCTGCAGATCAACAGACTACATCGATGACCTGATAAAACGTGGTTCATTGAAAGAAGAGATACATTTTACCCGTGCAGGCCGCACTCTGACATTTTATTATCCGCAGATAAAGAAAGATTTAGCACCAAAATTAGCAGAAGTAGTGTAATATAATATTAATGGGCGGCATAAGAAAGCGTGGCAAAAAAAACAGAATACAAGCTATATTTAACTACCTGAGCATTAAAAGGTTCGAAAACACACCATACTATTGCGACACCGGAAAGAGTGATTGCAAATGCAGAAACTGCAAGGCAGCAAGAGCATTTGTAAGCGAGATTGACCGTAAAATTAATGAAAGCAGCTTTCGATATCAGGATTACTTCCCAAAATCAGCAACACTTAAAAAACTGGGAATTGCGAATGTCTCAAGTGAAGTATCATTTGGAACATATGCTTGGCAATGGTACGACCTGAAAGAGCCGAACATTGCATACTCCACTTCAAAAGCATACAAAACTGCTGTCAAGGCTTTGTGTGAAACTTTCGGTAATATGCCGCTAAATCAAATTAAACCATCTCACATACAGACATACATCTCGAAATCCGAATTATCACCTAAGACGATATCTAATTATATAGGCGTACTATATAGCGTATTACAGGCTGGTGTTGCCGATGACATTCTTGAAAAAAATTCTGCCGAATATATAGACAAACCTGAAATAGGGTCTGAAAAGATTGATCCGTTTGAAAAAAGTGAAGTTGAACAAATTCTTAAATGGACAAAAAAGAACCACCCACACATAACCGTATTATATGCTATAGGATTTTATACTGGAATGAGAATAGGCGAGGTGCTTGCTCTAAAGTGGTCAGACATTGACTTTAATAAACATACCATATTAGTCCAAAGAACAATGACTGCAAATAAATTGAAAGACTCGACTAAAACATCTAATTACAGAATTATAGATATTATCCCGGAGCTTGATGAATACTTAGAAGCTCACAAGAAATATACCTTTATGAAATCTGAGTGGGTGATATTAACACATTATGGAGACCCCTTCAAAAAGACAGACAACATCGTTGATTCTTACTATAAACCTTGTCTCAAAGCACTTAAAATGAGATTCCGTATTCTTAACCAGATGCGCCATAGTTTCGCCTGTATGATGATTGATGCAGGGGAGAATTTAAACTGGATAAAAAACATGCTCGGTCACTCAACTCTGGAAATGTTATTCAAGAAATATGGCAACAGAATTAACCGTCAAGATGGCACTCGTAAAGGTGTCCTTTTCTCCAAAAAAGCAGAAAGCGGTGACAAATAGGTGACAAATAAAAAAGCGACCCTTGGGAGGCCGCTCTGGTAAAGGATCTTACATATCGGGGTGAAAGGATTTGAACCTTCGACCCCCTGTTCCCAAGACAGGTGCGCTACCAACCTGCGCTACACCCCGTAAGGAGAACTATGTATATCCGAGCGCCAAAAAAATGTCAAGCCCATTAATCAAATATTTTCTATTCTTAATACATTTTTTTATCAAATTCACATTACTTATGTAACACTGAAGGCTTATATTAACACAATACTTAGCCAGAATACGGGGATAATCAAAAATGCAAATGGACAGACTCTTCACCGATGCTGCACTTATAAATGCCCTCACGCCCTGCGCATTTAACAAAGCATACATGCCTAAAGAGGAGTTTGTTCCCGCAAAAGCAAATTTTTAAGTAATAACTGTCCTTTAGCGCAAACCCCATTTATTTGTTTTCAGTGCCGGCGGGTCAGTCTGTCGGCACTTTTTTTATTGACTTTAGAAATCTCCGCAAGTATCACATATGCAAAGCTGAAAGGTGGTGTATGGAATGCTTAAAGGGATTTTGATTTCATTGATATCTGCGTGCGCATACGCAACTCTCCCTATTTTAGCCAAATTAGGTTACGAACAGGGATTAACAGCAGTAAATATGCTTACTTACCGATTTTGTTTCGGTGCGGGTGCCTTGGCGGTGCTCTTCTTGTTTATCAGGCGTAAAGCACTCATTCCAACACCAAAGCTGCTTTTAAAGTGTGCTGGGCTGGGGATAGGTATTTACATGATCCAGAGCCTGTTCTTCTTCTCTGCTCTGAAATATATTCCTGCATCCACAACATCACTGCTCCTATACCTTTATCCACTGATAGTTCTGATACTTTCAACAGTTTTTTTAAAAGTCAAATTCCGTTTCGCATCTCTTATATCTATAATCCTGATCATGGCCGGCTGCTGCCTTGTTTTCTATGACGCATTCACCCGCCACCTAAACATAACAGGAATACTGCTCGGACTGGCTGCTCCGATAACATTCGGCATAAACCTTACCTTGAGTCAGGTGGTTCTCAAAAATGAACGTCCAGCAAGTGTAGCCCTTTACATGCTGATGTTTACAGGTGCTGGCTATCTCGTTGTGAACGGCGGTCTGGACATTGCATCAGCGACAAGCGGACAGCTCATGGTCGGCATTGCACTCGGAGTTGTACCTTCCGCCATAGCGATTCTCACACTATACATGGCAATAGATCTTATAGGAGCAACATACGTGTCAGTATTCAGTTCAATAGAGCCTGCTGTAACACTTATACTTGCTGGGATACTTTTAGGTGAAAATATTGTTGTGTATCAGATATACGGAGTTCTGCTGCTGATGCTGGGTATAGTTATGCCAAACGTAAAACTCATGAAAAAACAGAGTAAAGTTATCTGATCCTGTTTAAGGTAAAAGTTCGTCAATCTTACTCTTCCAGTCATCCGTATCTTTTATAAGAACCGGTTCATAGCCTTTAGCTTTTATGTGGGATACGATACGGGAAGCGGCGATTTTGTCCTTCGCCTGTATAACAACAACTTTATCGCTGTCCGAAGGTATACCCCCGATGGCATCACGCACCTGCTCCAGCAGTTCGACCAGCCTTTCAGCTCCGCTTGTGAAAACTGCCTTTTTCAGATGTTCTTCCCCTGCGCCCATGCTCCCGAGCACGGCACCATCCTTTGGTGAAAAGACTATCAGTCCGAGTTTCTGCATATATATGCTCGATTCACCGAACTCATCCCCGATCAGTTTACCTGCATATTGCAAAATTTTGTCTTTAGCGTCAAAATCATCATACTTAAGACTGTGTGCCATTTTTACCAGATTGTCAGCTATGTCTATTGTTTTTCCCATACTGATATCATACTTTGAAAAAACATAATTTAAAAGGCACTTTCTAAACACCTGCCGGAACATCACTATAGTATGTATACCTGTTCTTACCTGTTTCTTTAACGTAATACATCGCCTTATCGGCAAAAGTAATCAGCTCTCCAAGATTAACTGTGTCGTCGGGATAGATGCTGATCCCCATGCTGGCACCGACATGAAATAAATGATCATTAATGCTTATCGGCTTATTAAGGCTGTCCAGGATGCGGTCGGCAACTCTGCTTATCTCTTTTTTCCCTGCGACCCCTTCCAGAAAAACGGCGAATTCATCCCCCCCTATCCTTGAGACTGTATCACTCCCCCTTACAGATTTGTCCAGTCTGACAGCGATCTCTCGCAGAGCTTCATCTCCGGCATCATGACCGAGGGTATCATTTATAGGTTTAAATCCGTCCAGATCAATATATATGACCGCATTTTTCAGATTGCCCCTCTTTTGTCTGGCGGTTCCTTTGCTTATCCTGTCAGTCAGCAGCTCTCTGTTGGGCAAACCTGTCAGCCTGTCGTGCATGGCAAGATATCTAATATACTTATCCTGCTTTTTCTTCTCGGTTATATCTCTCAGAACAACCTGAACGGCAGTTGCGCCTTCCAGCTCAAAGGGCATAGAGGCAAATTCCACGTTTATAACCTGTCCGTCCAGACGTATCATCTCACCTTCTTCAAGAGGCATAGAACGTTTATAGTCATATAAGTCTTTCAGGCGTTTACGGATAACTCCATGAACGTTTTCTTTAAAAAACTGCAAAACAGGACGTCCAAGAATATCCTCAGCCTGCCCCCCGCCAAGCAAAACTGCTCCGGCAGGGTTTACATACTTTATTACCCCTTTTTTATGAATGATTATTCCATCAGGAGAGTGTTCCACTAAAAGACGGTATCTGGTTTCAGAGTTTTTAAGCTCGTCTTCGATCCTTTTCTTGTCTGTAATGTCCTTTATGGTAATGAGCAGGACATCTTCCCCCACCTTGCTTATGCTTGTGGCAAAGATTTCAACGTCAATAATTGTGTCGTCAGCAGGTTTCTTAAGCTGCCACGTAAATTGCTGATCTGCTCCGTCAAAAGCCCCTCTGATAAACTTCTCCGCGATCTTAATATTAAGGTCTTCCGCAGAGATATCCGCCAGATTTGCAAAAGATGCCATCTCCTCCATATTCAACCCAAGGAGTTTCAGCATCTTCATATTGTAGCTGAGGATAACACCTCCGGCATCAGTTATAAGCACAGAGTCCTGAATCCCATGAAATATATTACAAAGGAATTCCTCTTTTCTATCTTTATCTTCAATATCTATCCACTGCATGTCAGAGCCGGCATTCACCTGTCTCTGGGCAGCGTCATCTCCTGTGCGTGCATTAAAATAGAGCACATGCCCCGCATTAGAACCTTCTTTATCACTGATGCTAAATAAATTCAGGACACATTCAATATACGCCCCGTCCTTCTTCCTGAACTTTACAAAAAATACAGCATCATCAAATACAACACCAGAGACAGGTTTAAAAAAAGATAAAAGGCTGTCAGCATAATCGGGGTGCAGACATGTCGCAATAAGGATCCCCTTAAGTTCCTCATCGCTGTACCCCGTTAACTCACACATTTTATTGTTAAAGCGTATTACTGCCCCTGCCGCGTCCACAAGAGCTATGCCAATGAAAGAGCTGTTAAACAAACGCTCGTCGCATATTTTTTCTATTATCAATATGTAAACCTATATCTGTATTGTTGCCATAGACATTAGCAGACAATATTCAGATTATCGACTATTAAAAACAATAGTAAGTGCTTATCTATCGCTTCACAATCAATCGTTCAAAGTCTATAATCTCTTATCGGAGAGACAATGCTTAAAATATACACCGGAAACAGGCTTGAAAGATTACTGGAAAAGATGGACATGAACATATGCAGTGCCGGCTCTGGTCCGCTTACTAAAGTGCCTATATGCATACAGACGCCTGGTATGCAGCGCTGGATAGGTATAAAGCTGGCAGAGCTGACAGGGATCAGTGCAAATCTTGATTTTATATTTCCGGGAGCCCTGATGAAAAGGCTGGCAGGTGTCGGTGCAGGGGAGAAAGCCCCATGGCCGGAAAAAAACGAACTTGTCTGGAAAGTTTATTCTAAGCTGAACTCACTGCCTTCTGAACAGTTCTACGAACATATAAGGAACTACCTCGAAGGAGATATTAACGGAATACGAGCTTACCGGCTTGCCGGCAGGATAGCGGATGTATTTGACCAGTATCAGGTTTACAGACCGCAGATGGTTCTCGACTGGCTGAGTGTTAAACCGAAAAATCCACCTGTAGAAGATAATGATATATGGCAGATGGAGCTTTTCCGGTCAATTTTCCCTCATGGTTCGGGATGTAAAACAACTATCTTCGATAAATTCATAAAAAACTGCACAAAAGGAGCAAACAACTGCCCCGCTCTGAAAACTCCTATACACATATTCGGCATAAGCGTACTGCCCGCTTTTTTCATAGAAATGCTCAAAGCCGCATCGCAGTATACAGACATATATTTTTACCTGCTGAGCCCGACAAGACAATATTGGGGGGACAGCAAAACCATAAGAGAGAAACGCAGACTGGAGAAAATCACACAGAAATCAGCAGAAGAATTATACATAGAAGAGAAGCATGAGCTTCTTGATAATCTGGGTGTAATAGGGAGAGACTTTTTCGACTATCTGTTCGGTTCTGACGACAGCTTTCTCACAGAAGAGGAATATTTTGACATAGCAAAAAACTCTGTCCTGCAGACAGTTCAGGCTGAGATACTCGATCTTGAATATGGCAATGAAAAACCTTCCCACGACAATTCAATTATCATAAATAACTGCCATAACCCTCTCCGTGAAATGGAAACTCTCTACGATCAGCTCCTTGAACTTTTTAATAATGATCAGACACTGAGACCTTCAGACATACTGGTAATGACCACAGACATAGAGAAATATGCGCCATACATCAAAGCTGTTTTTGACAATCCATACAGCGAGCGGGAACGCATCCCATACTCCATTGCCGACGTGAGCGAAAAGCAGACAAACAGACCTGCGGGAATATTTCTCGAGCTACTAAGCACTTTGCGAGGAGACTTTAGCTTAGCTGATGTAATGCGCATACTTTCATACGACTTAATAGCAGATAAATTCAGTATTAAGCGTTCCGATCTTTCCACGCTCTCCACCATGCTTCAAAACGCAGGAGCCATGTGGAGCTACGGCAGGGAGCACCTCAGAAAGGAGGGGCTTACCATTGACGATACTTTCACATGGGAACGCGCACTGCGGCGTGTTGCGCTCGGACTTGCGGAAGGCAGCAGCGGCAGCATATACAGCGAAGCAGCGGTAAAGAATGTTCCATTCTCTCTTTCTGTACAGATAGGCGGACTTATGCGTTTCGCAGATTTGTCTTCAAAATATGCAGAACAGATGGATTCGGAGAAAACAATACCAGAGTGGTGTGCTCTGATGCAGGCTCTTGCAGATGACTATATCAAAGAAACTTTTGATAATGCCGATGACATATTGCACCTTTCAAAGTGCATAGCAGACATAAACACAGAAGCAGAAAACGGAGACTTCACAGAGGCTGTTCCGGCGGCACCTGTTCTGGAAAGGCTCACAGAATCGCTTTCTGAAACACGCGGAGCAAAAGGATTTATATCCGGACGCGTCACCTTCTGCGCCATGCTTCCCATGAGAAGCATACCATTCAGGGTTATATGCGTGGCGGGACTTGACGAAAATACTTTTCCCAGACAAAAAGTATCTCTTGAGTTCGACCTGATGGCAAAAAGCCCTAAGCCGGGGGACAGAAACAACAGAGACAGCGACAGATACCTATTTCTTGAAACCCTCATATCCGCTCAGGATACCCTTATACTAAGCTATACCGGTCAAAGCGAACGTGACAATGCAGAACTGCTGCCATCAACATTGATAACGGAACTGAATACTCACCTGAAAGGCAGATTCGGTATAGAAGACATAACACTTAAGCAGAAATTACATAGTTTCTCACGTGATTACTTTTCGAATGAGAAACTATTCACATATTCATCTGACAAATATAATACTTCAAGAGCCTTCTCGTCTGAAAAGACCGGACACAGGTTCAGCACACTGCCCATTGAGGTTCAGATGCCTGACGAGGTCTCTCTGGCAGACTTTGAGAACTTCTTTATAAGCCCTCCGGACTACTTCCTGCGTAAGGTGCTTGAGATACGTCCGAAACTGCGGGATGAATCCCTTCCGGAAAATGAAATCATGTGTCCGGATCCGCTATTGCAGTACAAAATAATAGACAATGCTCTTCGTGAAAGACTGGAGGGCAAAGACCCTGATAATGCATTGGAGTATCTTTACAAAACAGCACAACTCCCTCCAGAGAACCTGGGCAGACTCTCCATCACAGAAACTCTGAATACCAGCATGGAGCTGAACAGAACCGTCACAGAAACACTGGGCGGAACACCCGAAGAGCAGAAAATCGACAGTGCCATTGACGGTCTGCACATATCAGGAACAATATTCGGCGTAAGCGGAAACAGGTATGTATATGCCAAACCTGCAAGTATAAAACCGAAAGACATCATCAGAGGGTGGATAAGACATCTTCTCCTTTGTCAAAAAGCATCCATAACTACGACTCTATGCGGAGGCGGCAACACGGTAGAGATCCCGCCTGCGGACAGTGGACACCTGAATAATCTGGTGGAGATATTCAAAGAGGGGCATAAATCACCTTTACGCTTTCACATAACTGACGGAATACGTGAGCTGAACGATAGAGTGTTAAAAAGCTCTTTTCTTGAAGACAGCCATAACAGCGTAGCGTCCGACTATGCTTTCCGCATATGCTTCGGAGCAGATACAACGCTTGACAGAGACGCAGCAGAAAAGATTATTAATCCCCTACTGCTGACACTGAGGGGTGCGAAATGAAACGCAAACAGATGGAACTGCTTACCGCCCCTCTGACAGGCACAAGCCTGATAGAAGCCAACGCAGGTACAGGAAAAACATACAACATTACCGCCCTCTTTACACGAATGGTCACAGAGCTTCAGTACCCTGTGGAGAGCATCCTTGTAGTTACTTACACAAATGCCGCAGTGTCTGATCTGAAAGCCAAAATATATAAAAGGCTTAATGATGTACTGCTGGCTATGGTCTCCCTGCGGGACAGCGTAGAAATAACTATGGAGGATGAATTCCCTCTGGACTATGCCCTTAAGCGGAAGGAAAACCTCACAAAAGATATTAAGCTTCTAAAAGGCGCTGTGCGTGACTTTGACCAGTGTGCGATATTCACAATACACGGCTTTTGTCAGCGCATGTTGAAGGAAAACGCTTTCAGCGGACATGTTGCGTATGACATCGACCTCACCGGCGACAGCAGAGAGATATTGAAAAAGCCTGTATATAACTTCTGGCGGGAAAATATCTATAAAATGCCGCAAGAGGCTATAAAACTTCTGAAAAGTCTTACACCGGACAGCCTCATCAATTTTTATATGCAAGTACAGAGCAATCAGTCCATAACCGTAGCCGAACCTGCGGTGATTGTGGAACCGGAAGATATCCTAAAAATAATATCCGAACTGACAGACTGCATGACTACAGTAAAAACCTGCTTCACAAGCAATGAAACGGAGCTGAGAGAACTGCTTGACAGCAAAAGAAAAAACTTTCCACTGGACAAAAGGTCATATCAGGCGAGATATGTTAATGACTCTTTTAACGAATTAAAAAAACTCACAGAGTCAGGCAATATCCATTGCCCGCTGGAATCTGAAAACAAAAAGATATACAGGCTCACAAACCACAGTATAGAAGGGAAAATTGAACATGTTTTCTTCAGTCTGGTGCATAAATGGTACGATAAAGAGGCTGAATTCAGAGAGCTGTCCAGACTTTTTGAATCCACACTGAAATACAAACTGTGCCTATACATGGAAGAAGTGCTGGAAACCCACAAGCAAAAAAACAACATCCAGTCCTACGATGACTTGATAACCAGAATGAGAAATTCGGTAATGGAAAACGAAGGTCACGGAAACATGAGCATCAGCGTAAACCGTAAATTTAACGCTGCACTGATAGACGAATTTCAGGACACCGACCCCCACCAATATGACATTTTTAATACTGTTTTCGGCAGATACGGTAAACCGTTCTTCATGATAGGAGACCCTAAGCAGGCAATTTATTCATTCAGAGGGGCAGATGTCTATGTATATCTTAAAGCTGCCTCAGAGGAAGGAAATCAGTATACTCTGACAAAAAACTTCCGATCCGCACCGGAGCTGGTTGATGCAGTAAACAGCTTCTTTCAAAGGGAAAACGCTTTCATGGAACCAAGGATAGAATATATCCCATCCGTTGGCGGACACAAAGAGCTGGCTCTAACTGTGGCTGAAAAACCACAACCCCATATGATAGTGTGGGAAACCGAAAAAACTAAACCTGAAGAGATCGCTCTGTCCACGGCAAGGCACATATCTGAACTGCTGAACAAGTCCTCATATGGGTCTGCACATATAAACGGCAAAGCTGTGAAACCTTCTGACATAGCAGTTCTCTGCCGTAACAAAAAAGAGATGACTATGGTGAAAGAAGCACTGACATACTGCCGTGTTCCCGCTGTGGTTTCAGGGTCAGAAAACGTCTTTTCCAGTGACGAAGCTGTAGAGATGGTCAATATACTCTCCGCTGTAATTTCCCCTTTCAGTCAATCTCATATAAAGACAGCCCTTGCGTCCTCTGCGTTCGGATACACCGCAAAAGAGATTTATCACATCACTGAAACAGACCAGTGGGACGACATCACAGAAGAATTCAGGAACTATAACGACATGATAAGCCTGCGTGGTTTTGCTCCGATGTTTTTTCATATGGCATCTGTAAGAAAGCTTTATAAAAGGCTGGCAAAACTGCCGTCGGGAGAGAGAAAACTCACTAACCTTATACACATAACAGAGCTTGCCCAACAGTTTGAGGCGAACAGAAAAGCCGCACCGCAGGACATACTGCGATGGATGAAAGAGAAGATAAGCAACGCAGAAATGCGTGATGAGGAATCCGAACTTAAGATGGACAGTGACGAAAATGCTGTAACCATCATCACCATACACAAGAGCAAGGGGCTGGAATACAACATCGTGTACACCCCTTTCCTGATGTTTTCCAGGGGCAATAACAAAAGACCCGACTATGCGAAATACCATAAAGAAGACAAATTCATTCTGGATGTGGCAGGGACTGACGAAGCCATAGAAAAAACACAGCAGGAAGAACAGCAGGAAAAACTGCGCATAGCCTATGTTGCACTCACAAGAGCAAAATCGGTCTGTTTTACTGCATGGGGCGAAGGGACAGGGCACGACAAATCTGCTCTAGCTTATCTCATAAACGGAGAACAGAGCAAATTTGACAGCGGCAGGCTTCACTCCTTTTTCAGAGGGAGCAATGTAGCGATAAAGCCTCTGCCTGACACGGCTGTGCAGACATATAAAGGTTCTGAAATACAACCGACGGGCAAAAACAGGACATTCACATCAGAGATTACGCCTCCATGGCAGATAAACAGCTTTTCCCGTCTGATACACTCTTCCTCCAGCGTCAGAGACACAGACCAATTTACTATGAAAGATGAGACATCTGATTCGTCCGGCAGGCTTGATATCTTCACGTTCCCAAAAGGGGCGAAGGCTGGAACCTGTCTTCATGAATGTATGGAAGAGACCGATTTTGAAAATTTCAGTGCGCTTTCTGTAGCTGAAACTGTTGAAGAACGACTTAAAGCTTTCTCCTTTGATACAGATTTCACACCTGCTGTCACACAGAACATACTGACGATACTCAATAAAGATATGCATGGGACATGCCTGAAAGACCTAAAGCAAGGCGACTATATCCACGAAATGGAATTTCAGATCGCCACAAAGCCTTTCAGACCGGAACCCGTATCAGAGATTTTCAGAAACAGCGGACAAAATGACTATGCAGACGCAGCATCAACTTTATCATTCGACGCTATGCAGGGCTTTATGAACGGCTTCGCTGACCTGATATTTTGCCAGAGAGGACAGTATTATGTTCTGGACTGGAAATCAAACCATCTTGGCATGACACCGGAGAACTACAGTATGGAAAGGATGCACGCAGAAATGCTCGGCAGTCACTACTACATGCAGATGCATATCTATACCCTTGCACTTCACATGCATCTACAAAGGTATCTGAAGGGCTACAGCTATGATAAACATATGGGAGGGGGAATATATGTCTTCATGCGCGGCATACATGAAAAGGGCAACGAAGGGATATATTTCCACCGCCCCGAAAAGGACACGATATGCCGACTGGAAGAGCTGGTGAAAAGATGATAAATTTACTGCTACAGCTTCAGGAGCAAAAACTCCTTCGTGATATAGACATATATTTTGCAAGGAATCTTGCAGATACCTTCGGAGCACCGGAAGGCGCGCTTCTTTTTGCGCTCGTCTTCAACGTTACCGAGGGGGGGAATACCTGCCTGAACATGGCAGAGCCTGAAAAGATTTCATTCTATAAATCCTTTAACAAAGAAATCAATAATGCCTTCAGCGAAAATGTGATCGCCGGACTCATAACAAAAGGTGCGCTCTGCGAGGCTCCGGCTATCTCTGCTCCGTTTATAAAAGCGGGCAGCAGTATATATATGAAAAGTTTCTATTCTGATGAAAACTCTGTGGGGATTTATATAAAAAACAGAGTTTCAGCCCCATACATCATGACGCCGGAAACAGAAAAGTTAATAGATAAGTATTTCCCTGAAAATAACATGCAGAAAGCAGCGGCAATAAACACCGCCATGAACAGCTTCAGCGTAATATCAGGGGGCCCCGGTACGGGTAAGACCTCCACTGTTTTCAATCTGCTTGCAGTTCTGGCAGAGATGAGCAGTGAGCCTGTTAAAATAGCCGTATGCGCACCAACCGGTAAAGCCGCGGCACGGCTGACAGAATCTATCTCTGAAAAACGTGAAGAATACAAACACGAAGCTTTCATAGACCAGATACCGGAAAAAGCACTAACCATACACAGACTGCTGGGTATGGCTGGAGACAGCCGTGTGCCGAGGTTTAACAAAGAGAACAAACTCCCCTATGATGTCGTTGTAGCCGACGAGGCGTCCATGATTGATGTGCGTAATATGGCAAAGCTGACAGAAGCTTTAAGCGATGACTGCCGTCTCATTCTGCTGGGCGATAAAGATCAGCTCGCATCCGTTCAGCCGGGTGCCGTTATGGGTGACATATGCAGTGCGGCACCTGTTGATGAATTTAGTACAGACCGAGCAGAGATACTGTCAAAATACACAACCGGAACAATCAAAGCCGGTAAATCCCCGTACGCTGATGTAACAATAATGCTGGACAAAAGCTACAGATACGACAGTAACGCAGGCATCGGTCTTCTGGCGGCTGCGGCAGGCAGAGGTGACCATAAAACAGCACTGGAAGTCCTTCTGAACGACACAACAAAAAAGGTTGAGTTTCTGGAACTGGATAATAATTTCGAAACTGCGGCAGGCGGGTATGTTCTGAGACATTTTGAAAGCTACAGCAGGGAACAGGATCAGAATCTGGCAATAGAAGCTTTCAATAAATTTCGCATTCTCACTCCACACAGGCAGATGAACGGCGGAACCGCCCACATAAATACCATAGCGCAGCAAACACTTTTCAGAGCGGGACACACTGATAATACAAAGCATTTCTACCACGGTATGCCGGTTATGGTTGTAGAAAATGACTATAGCCTGAATATTTTCAACGGTGAGACAGGGCTTATTTTAGGTAACTCTGAATTGAAATCGTGTTTCGCCCACGATAAGGACAAGATAAGACACATCACACCAGCAAGGCTTCCGGCGCATGTTCCGGCATATTCCATGACAGTTCACAAAAGTCAGGGTTCAGAGTTTGACCATGTGCTCTTTATCCTGCCTGACTCTGACAGCGCCATACTGACAAGAGAGCTGTTTTATACTGCGGTAACAAGAGCTAAAACCAAACTGACCGTAATATCAACAAAAGATGCCGTCAGAAAATGCCTGTCTGCGAAAATTGAACGCTCATCCGGTCTCTTCATCTGAAACATTATGATTTAGACATAACATTCAGCATACCCTCAATGGTTTTCAGCTTCCGCATTACGCTTTCAAGCTCATTTTTATTTTTCACTTCAATAGAAAAATCAAGATGGGCAGTTCCGTCTTTATCACGTTTGGATGAAAGCTCCAGAATATTGAGCCCCATATCTTTCAGTACCGTTGTCAGGGAATTCAGCATACCCGTTCTGTCCTCTATATTGGCGTGGATTTTGACAGGCATTTTGTAGTTCTTTTTGTCATCCCACTGCACGTCCACAAGGCGCTCATTGCTGAAAACAGTATTTTTCAGGTTCTGACAGGTTGTGCTGTGTACGACTATCCCCCGCCCACGGCTGATATATCCCACAACATCTTCTCCGGGCAGAGGGGAGCAGCATTTTGCTATTTTAACAAGAACATCATCTATACCCTCGATAATAAAGGGATTACTTGATTTCTTGCGTGTCTGAACCGGTGCAGGTTTTGAAAGGTCTTCCGGCTTAAGCTCCTTCACTTCGGAAAATATATGTACAATCTGCTTAGGAGAGATACGTCCGAAACCTACGGTTGCATATATGTCATCCTCATCAGATAGTTTATACTTCTCTAGGACTTTCTTAATATTTTCAGGTTTATTGAAAATTTCACGCACTTCAAGGTTTTCCGCTTTGAACTCCTTATCCAGAAGCTCGAACCCAACGGTACGGCTGAAATCAGCATCAATCTTCCTTAATGCAGCACGGATACGGGTTTTCGCCCGGCTGGTTTTAACAAAGTTCAGCCAGTCACGGCTGGGTTTATGGTCTTCCCCTGTGATAATGGAAATACGGTCACCGTTACGCAGCTTATATTTCAGAGGAACTATACGCCCGTCAACTTTGGCACCTTTACATTTATGTCCGACCTCTGTATGGATGCTGTATGCAAAGTCAACAGGTGTCGAGCCTACCGGAAGCTCCATAACATCACCGTTCGGGGTGAAAACATATATCTGAGTCGGCAGAACATCCTCTTTCAAAGCTTCAACAAGGTCTTCCGGTTTTTGCAGTTCGTGCTGTTCCAGAAGCTGGCGAAGCCATGTAAAAGTCTTATCTTCCTGCGGGTCAAAGACCTTCCCCTCTTTATATTTCCAGTGCGCTGCAATACCCTCTTCCGCAACTTTGTGCATCTCGTGTGTTCTTATCTGAAACTCCACTGTCACGCCTTTTTTGGTAATGATAGTAGTGTGCAGCGACTGATAAAGATTTGTCTTCTGCATGGCAATATAGTCTTTAAATCTGTGCTGAATAGGGTTCCAGATATTGTGAAGAATCCCCATCACAGCGTAGCATGTGGCAACATCGTCAACCAGCACACGGAGAGCCAGCAGATCGTATATCTCTTCAAAACTTACTTTCTTCTTTTTCATCTTATTATAGATTGAAAAGAAGTGCTTCGGTCTGCCTGTGACACTAGCTTTTATATTGTGCTTCTGGAGCTCCTCCACGACTTTTTCGCGGACATTAATCAGCAACTCCTCGCGCTCGCCGCGTTTGAGCTTAACTTTTTCGTATATATCGTAATATTCATCAGGCTCAAGGATGTGGAAACACCTGTCTTCGAGCTCCCATTTTATCCACGCAATCCCCATCCTGTGTGCCATAGGTGCATAGATGTCCATGGTTTCCCTTGCTATTCTTCGTTTTTTCTCATCGTGTAGATAGTCCAGAGTACGCATATTATGCAGCCTGTCTGCAAGCTTAATGAGGATAACACGTACATCTTTTGACATGGATATAAGCATCTTACGGAAGTTTTCCGCCTGTTTCTCCTGCTGAGATTTAAACTCTATCTTTCCTATTTTTGTGACACCGTCCACGATGAACGCAACATCTTCGCCGAAAAGCTTTGATATCTCATCGAATGTTGCATCTGTGTCTTCGACTGTATCATGAAGAAGCCCGCCCACAACAGTATCTACGTCCATATTCATCTGAGCGAGTATGTAAGCGACATTCAAAGGGTGCGAGAGGTAAGGCTCACCACTTTTCCGCAGCTGTCCTCTATGCTTCTGGGCGGCATATACGTATGCGGTATGCACACGGTCGAACCCGTCTTTTATGCCGTTTTTTATCAATCTGTCCTGTATGTCCATCAAACGGACTATTCTTTCTCTGTTTCCCATTCACCATCCGCCGGTTTTATATCTTTTAAAACAAGCTGTGTGTAACGCCCGTGATAATAGCCTGTCGCCGCTGGAGAAAAAACTATATCAAAACTTTCGTTTCCGTACACAACATCCTTGTATGCTTTCATGTTATAACCTATGCAGTCAAAGACCTTTCCGTTTTTTTCCAGAAATATCTTCAGATGCATACTTTCTCTGCCCACAAAAACGGGCTCCTGATGCTTATTAACTCCGCGCATACAGAAAACAGGCTCTCTGTTCCCCGCACCGTAAGGCTCCATGCGCCCCAGCCACTTCATCAGCTCTGAGCTGACATCAGAGGGTTCCATGAGCGCATCAATTTTCAGCTCGGCAACGAAATCCTTTGGCTCTAGCAGGTCTTCAACCGCCTTATGAAAACGCTTCTGAAGGCTTGTGATGTGCTGTTCCTCTATCCTCAGCCCGGCGGCATATTTATGCCCTCCGAAAGACAAAAGGATGTCCTGCATCTGCTCCAGCCCCTTGTAAAGGTCGAAAGACGGAATGCTCCGTCCGGAACCTTTGCCAACACCATCTTCGAAAGTCAGCACTATCGCAGGCAGATTATACTTTTCGACCAGACGGGATGCAACAATCCCTATTACACCCTGATGCCACTCCTCAGAGTACAGCACAAGTCCTTTATATTTTTCGTGGAGCTTATTTTTCTCAACCCGCTTAAAGGATTCTTCTATTATATGCCTTTCTATGTCCTGACGGGATTTGTTCTCTTTGTCCAGCTCCTCTGCCAGATACAAAGATTGTTCCCTGTCGTTTGTAATCAGAAGCCTGAGCCCTTTATCCGATGCCCCCATACGCCCGACAGCGTTTATCCGTGGGGCAAGACCAAATCCGACATGGGTTGTGGTAACCTTCTGCCCGTCTATCCCCGCCACACGTTTAAGCTCACGTAGACCGGGACGGCAGTTCTTTCCTGATAATATCTCCAGTCCGTGCCTGACGATAATTCTGTTTTCGCCAACAAGAGGCACAACGTCTGCAATAGTGCCAAGCGTGACCAGATCGAGATATTTTTTGATGTTTGGTATCTTACCTTTGAATCGTCCGGACTCATTCAGCTTGTAGCGGAGTGCCATAACAAGTTTAAAGGCAACTCCCACACCGGACAACCCCTTAAAGGCGCTGGTGTCGTCTTCTCTCATTGGGTTTACTACTGCGGCAGCACCCTCAGGGATACTTTCGGAAGGCTGGTGATGATCAGTTATTATAACCTCCACCCCCATGGAAACAGCATACTGCACTTCTTCCATGGCATTTATGCCACAGTCTACAGTTATTATAAGCCTGCTCCCGGCTTCCGCTATATCTTTTATTGCTGTTTTGTTCAGTCCATAGCCCTCTTGCAGCCTGTTGGGGATATAGTAAGTTACATCCGCTCCCACTTCTTTCAGAAAGAGAAACATAAGCGCAACTGACGTGACACCGTCAACGTCATAGTCACCGTATATGCATATTTTTGTATTATTTTTAATAGACTCCGCAATCGCTGCTGCGGCTTTTTCCATATCTTTTATAAGAAAGGGGGAAGAGATCCCCTTCAGAGGGGTTTTGAAATAGGCATCAAGGACATCAGCATTAAAAAGTTCACGCTTATACAAAGCCTCAGTTATGCACACCGGCATCCCCAGCTCATCTGCGAGCTCTGAAATGTCGCTGCATTCAGGCTTTCTGTATATCCATTTGTACCTCAGACTTTTATAGCTGATCTCTGACATAACAGTACCTATAGCTCCTCTGCCATACTGATTATTAATCCAAAATCACTGGAAATCAAGAACTTTTCCGATTTCACAGACTTTTATTATCTTATTTAAAGCTACAGAAGAGAAGTTAGATCACCGGAAATGCAGTCAGATTGCTTTAGTCCAGTATCCCGATCGGTTTCAGAGGTTTATAGGATTTGGTTATCGGCAGTCTCTCGGGAGCACTCATTGTATCGCCATTAACAACCTTCGTTCCGACAACATTGCCCGCATTATCATATGCTGTCAGCTCATAGCTTGAAACTGCACCGTTGTTCACCATATTCACAGTAAACCATATAATAACCACTGCAAAGGCGATGTACCAGTAACGCATGTACTGTCCGCCGAAGTATTTTGTAAAATCTTTATATTTCATAGCTCGTCTTATACATCATATTACGCACAATAACAATATTTAGTTGGCACCTTCTGACCTCATAAGATAAACAAGTATCCTGCGTGTGGAATACAAAAGGTCGCCGTCATTAAGTCTATGGTGTTTATCAGTAACTTCTATCCATCTCTCTAGTCCTGCCGGACTGGAAGAATAACCCCGCAGATAAAAACTCATAGCCGCCTTATCTGATTTATCCGTAAGGTTTGGTTCCCTTGCCACAACTTTAATATCGTTTTTCTCTGCTATACGGTTAACATCCATAAGCACACCATATGTGCTCCAGTTAAGATCCCCGGGATAAATTACCAGAAACAGCAGAAGCCCTATGGATACATATTTCAAAAACGGCGTATAATTCTTCTTTATCAGTACAGAAACACCATAAGCACCGGCAAACCAGAAAAACATATAAAACTGATAAAGATATCTCTGTTCTCTTGTCGTAATAAAGTGAATTACAACCGTATACATCACTGCAAGTGTCAGCATAAATTTAACACCAGTATTTATCTTACCGTCCTTTTTAAGCCTGTAAAGACCATAGGGAAACAGAACAATAAAAAGACCACCGTATTTAAGGATATAAATCAGATATGCCCACACAGGTCTTCGAAAATAGGTTGTACCACTCATACTGATGGCATTATCTCCAACCCTGTCAAGCATCTGACTGATAAAGAAGGTTTCAAAAAAAGGGGTCTGCCCTATAATATACCAAAACCACCACCCGGGGATAACAACTGTCAGTACTGCCACCAGCAACATTTTTGAGTAATAACTAAATGTAAGCAGGTTTTTGCAGAAAACAGGAAATACAAACATAGCTGCAACAGGCACAACTCCCAAAGCCCCTTTGGAAAAAACTGCCAGCCCCGAAAAGATACTAACAAGAATAAGATTCAAACTGCCTTTATCCTTAATAAACCTTAAATAAAAATATACCGCTCCCAGCATAAATGCGCTGACAAAAGTCTCAAGCTTTAACATGTGAGTATTTTTATAAACTATGTATGTCGTAAAAAATAAAAATGGTGCTATGACCGCAGAACGTTCATCTTTTAATATCTCTTTTATAATTTTATAAAGGAAAAATGTTACAGCAAGAGCGGCAAGGAGAGTAGAAAGCTTCACACTAAATGGCGTCGCACCGAAAAACTTTATAAACAAAGCATTCACCCAGAAAAACAACGGCGGTTTATTCATATAAAGGTTATCGTTCAAAGTCAGTATCAAAGGATTATTTCCATGCAGAATATTGTTAGAAATAGCTGCATAGTTCATACTGTCGCCACGAAGGTCAGTGTTTACCATATGGGCGCCGAATAGTGATGTTACAAGCAGCATAAGCCACCAGAAACCTTTATTAAACCTCATAAGCGTCACCTTTATATAAAGTTTTAGTGATACAAATTAATTTTTTAAGTATAATGCATCAACAACTGCGCTATTATAATAAAAGATAAGAAAAATGGTACAAATTTTACAAATTATTCTCCCTGTGTTCATAGTCCTGTCCCTGGGCTGGTTCATAAAGCGGATTAACCTTATTGACGGAGACTTCATCACAACAGCAAACAGGCTGATATTCAATGTCTGTCTGCCTGTTCTATTGTTTTACAAAATATCCCATGCCGACCTGCGTTCAGTATTCAGCATAAGCCATCTTGTGGTTATGATATGCGCAATAATGCTTATGTTCGCCATATCATTTATCCTTGCTAAAACAACAGGGCTTGGCAATTCCTCCGGCACTTTTGCCATGAATTCATTTCGTGCTAACTATGCGTATATGGGACTACCCGTAAGCGCATATGCATACGGTGATCAGGGACTTGTGGTCGCTTCTGTTCTGATGGCATTTGTTGTGCCTATGGTCAACTTTATGTCCGTCGTGGCTCTCAGCATATCCATGACAACGGGCAGATCATTCAAACCGTTCCTCAGGAACACACTGCTTAACCCACTTGCAATAGCCTGTCTGCTGGGCATTGCCGCGTCATGGTTCTCTATAGGTTTTCCTGTTTTCATAGAAAGGTCTCTTCAGATTGTCAGCGGAGTGACACTGCCACTTGCTCTCTTTTGTGTGGGGGGGAGCATGAGCCGTGCACAGATGAAAGGAGAGTTGATGCCCTCTATGCTGGCGTCATCGATGAAATTACTTGTGATGCCTTTTCTGGCGTTTGCACTGCTCCATTTGTTCGGAATGGAATTTTCTATCACATCAAAAACACTCGTTATAATGCTGTCTGCGCCGACTGCTACTGTGAATTATGTTCTTGCCTCTCAGATGCAGGGTGATGCGCCGCTTGCCGGAAGTACGATAGTTATATCAACACTGCTGTCTATCTTTACTTTCACCTTCTGGCTGTTTCTGTTGGGAGTTTAAAATACATCATACCTAATCAACGGGAATCCGGAGAGTAAACTCAGTCCCCCTCCCTTCTGCACTTTTAAATTCAATAGTCCCTTTGTGTCTTTTCACCACGATATCGTACACTATGGCAAGTCCATTCCCTGTGACACTGCCAACCTCTTTTGTAGAAAATCCCTGATCAAAAACACGCTTGTAGTCTTTTTTCTTTATGCCTATGCCCGAGTCACTTATCTTTGCCTCGAAAAACGTACCAGTATATCTGCTCGATATAATAATAGAACCTCTGCCACTGTCTGTCTCATACTTCTTGCGCACTGCATAGGCAGCATTCACAAGCAGATTCAGAAAAACCTGTCCCATCTCATCAGGAGAGCATACAACCCCAATCTGCCCGTTTCCAAATGATGTCTGCACATCGGCATATGGATACCACTTGTCCCGTGTAAGGGTTATACAGTTTTTCAAAAGCTGATTCAGATCAATACACGCACTCTCTGTTTCATACTGCACAATGGAATGCAGGGCAGTGATAACTTCACTGATATCAGATGCCTTCCCTGCTGCTGTTTTGACATTATCTATTAAAACGTCAGAGCCTACGCCACCGGCAAGCCCTTTCTGAAGCTCATCGATAGTATCCCCCAGCTCCTCCGTGGCTGCACCTATCATAACAGGAATGGAGCTTGCGATATCCCCCAGAACTTCAAGATGCTGCAGGTGGTTAGCTCTTTTCTCCAGCATTTTCTCCCGTGAAATATCAAAAATTATCATTATTTTATGACGTTTGTTGTGAAACCATACTTCCACAGAAAAAAGTCTGACCGGTTTAAAATGCTCTCTGCAAAGGTCGATATATCGTTCTTCATTATTAACTGACTTTTCCGCAAGATCGAATACAGAGTGAGGCTCACCGCCAATATTTTCATAAAAAACAGGACCTTCCTCTGTAAAACTGCACCCAGAAAAAAGATCTTCCACTCTGGTATTAAAATCAACAACTTCCTGTGTTTCCATGTCCAGCACAAGTGCAGCAGCATCTATCCCCTCCATAAATGCCTTCCGCAGTGCTTCACTTTCTTTCAGGTAGCTTTCTGTGTTTCTCTTATCTGTTATGTCGTTTAATATAACGGCAAGACCGATAAATTTACCGCTAACATCTTTCATACGGGTAGACGTAACATCAAAGACTTTATTGTTATAAACAAATGTGTAACTGTCTGACACTTTATACGTCTTTAGAAAAAGTTTAATATTCTTCTCTATAACAGGAGAGATATTAACCTTCTGGCCGCCGTAATACACTGCACCTGGTGCGGAATGACCTGCAAACAGCTCTGCCGCTGCCTGATTCATAAGCTTCACTGCTCCGTTGTCATCCGTAACGATAAGCGGCTGCTTAAGGCTTTCCAGAGTAGTCAGATACAAAGACTTCTCATTTGTAAGCTGCCTGTTAGCCTCTGTCATCTCATGGTTAATGGTATCACCGCCGAGCTTCATCCATCCATCGATAAAGCCAAGCTCTACCCTGTCGAAATACCTTTTCAGAAAAGTACGGCAGCTCTTAATGTCGTCCATGTCCATATCAACTTTGAAAAGCAGGTCTTCATATGTTTGCCGGTAATATTTGAAAAGCCCAAGAAACATTATCAGGTCTATCCCCCGTTCCCTGTGTTTTTTAGCTTCCATAACACCGAACTGGGCATAAGGATCGCTCGGAAAATCGGAATGAGGATGTAGCTCCTGTAGCCAGAAGGATGTGGACGGAGTATTAAGCAGGGGGGTACTAAGACCGACAATTGAAGCCCTCCACGCCTCTTCAAGGGTGGAAGTGTATGCGGTATAACCTTGCTTTTTTGCATAATATAAAATTCGTTTAATGAGCCAGTCTTCGTTATTACCAAGATGTTTTTTTAGTTCTGAAGCCAGCTTATTGGACAGCCCTCTTTCCATACTCTCTTTATACCACAATTTTCCTACTGCATCTTGGTAGATATTTGATAAAAATTATTGCATATTTAGATAAGCAAGCTATCTTTGTCTTACAGACAAACACAACACTACGTAAACTTATTTTACATGAAAGAGGATTATAATGAAAATTTCCAAGCTTATAATTATTGGGTTCTCAGTGGTAATTGCAATAATACTGACCATATCCGCTTCTTCAATCTTTGAATCTGCTTATTCATCTTCTGGATTTAAAAGTTATCGTCAGCTTGCAATGGACACAAACCTTGCCGGAAGGCTCCAGGCAAATATGCTGATGGTCAGAATGAACGTAATGAGCTTTCTGCTTACCAATCGTGACAATGACCTGGCGGGCTTTAACGAATATGTAGGAAAGATGAACGATTTTCTCGATCAGGCACAGGAAGAGATACAGGAACCGGCAAGAGCGAAAGCAATTGATACTCTAGAAAATCATCTGAATGACTACGAAAATTATTTCGCAGATGTAGTTGATATAATTCATAAGAGAAATGCAGAGCTTGGAAACCTGCAGGAAACCGGTATCAGAATGAGGAAAAACCTCACAGAGATCACTCAGTCGGCTTATAAAGACGGCGACCCTGACGCAGCTTTTTATGCCGGAAGTATCCAGGAGCACGTGCTTCTTTCCAGATATTATATACTTCAATACACTAAAAGTAACTCAGAGCAAGATCTCGAAACTGCACGGACAGAAATAAACCAGAGCATAAACGAGCTTCTGCCCGACACGATACGCAACATTCAGAACCCCACACGTAAAGCACTTTTGAATGATTTTATTGAAGCAAGAAAGCTGTACGTCAAAATTATTGATGACATAGAAAATTTTGTAAAAGTACGCAACGACATAGTAAATGACAAACTATACAAACTTGGACCGCAGATAGGTAAGCTGGCAGAAGATGTTACACTTTCTGTCAAAGCCGAGCAGGACACTCTTGGACCTGAGATGCAAGCGAAGACACAACTTTTAAAAAGAATAACTATGGCTATTTCCGGAATAGGTCTAATTATCGCCGTCATGTTCGCCTTCTTTATTAAAAAAAGTGTAATGGCTCCTCTTGGCGGGGAACCACAGGACATGAGCAGGCTTGCTGAGATGATTGCAGAAGGCAAGCTTGACATGGATATAAAAGATAAAGATAATGCAACAGGGCTTTACGCCTCTATGGTAAAGATGGTGGATAACCTCACCGCCATAGCCAAAAGCATACGCACCAGCTCTGAAAGTGTTGCATCGGGAAGTATAGAACTTTCCAGCGCAAGCGAACAGCTGGATGTAACTCTGTCTGACCAGACATCACAGATAAGCACTATCGCAAGCGCTATGGAAGAGATGGCAGCTTCCTCTATAAATGTTCTGGAAAACCTCAGACACATCATAGAAAAAAGTGACGGAGCAAAAGATAAAGCAGACGAAGGAGTAATCCGCCTGAAAGAAACTAACAGCAGTATAGAAGCTATCAAAACTTCTTCTGTTCAGCTTTCTGACACAATAGACAACTTATCCAAATCTTCACATGAAATAAGCGAAATCCTCATCACAATCAACGATATCGCAGACCAGACAAACCTGCTCGCACTGAATGCTGCAATCGAAGCTGCCAGAGCCGGCGAGGCTGGAAGAGGTTTTGCCGTTGTGGCGGATGAAGTAAGGAAACTGGCAGAACGCACACAATCTGCCATCTCTGAGATTGAGACTATAATAGAAACTCTTCAGTCAGAAACAGGGATCGCCTCCAGAAATATGAATAAAGCAGAGAAAGAGGTTGAACAAGGCGTTAAGGCTCTTCAGGCAACAGTTGACGTGTTCAATAATATTGTAGAAGCCATAGATGAGGTTGTAAGTGCAAATAATCTTATAGATGCCTCTGTTTCCGAACAAAATCAGGCAATTGATAATGTTAACGACAGTGTGCAGGCAGTATCTTCAGGTCTGGAACAAAGTGCAGCATCCGTACGGGAAATAACAATGACCATAGATGATCTCAGCAGACAGGCAGAACAAATGAACACTGCCGTCGAAGTATTCAAAACAAGATAGTTCCAATAAAGGGCATATGGCATCAAAGTCGTATGCCCTCTCTTTTTACCCAATACATTTGTAAAATACAGCTTATCAGTATATATTTGTCTTTAGTCTACTAAAATGAGGGCTCAATGAAATTCGATAAATTTATAGCAACTTTCATAATGATGAACATAGTATTACTTATGGCGGTAGTTTTCACATCAAAAAGTGATATTTTAATGCAGTCTGCTGCGGAAATAATATACGGCAAGAAAGTGGCTCCGGAAAGATTCGCCAGCTCCCCCAAAGAAGATTACCATCCATACACACCGACATCAGAAGACATATATAGCAACACATATCTGACAAGAGAAACCATTAGCAAATCCAAAGCGCTCCCCCCTTACGAAAGGGCTGTTTACCTCGTAAAGTCATTCAGCCTTATGGGTGACGGTATCTGCCAAACCGGAAAAACTATAACAGAAAAAATAAATAACGCAGCTAAAAAAGAAGGATGTGCAAAAGACTATGCGCAGATATTTATGACGCTCGCCGGAGAAGCTGACCTAACAGCAAGATTAGTGTCTAACGGCATACACTACGGAGCAGAAATCTTTGACGGAAATAGCTGGATATACATAGACCCCTATTTCGCAATGTCGATATCATCAGAGGACTCACTTCTTTCATTCACACAGTTTGCAGAGAAGATGCTAACAGGCGGGTGGATGAGATTCAACTATTTTGGCGGTGAAAATCACTGCATGAGCGGTAAAGATATATCTAAACACCCTTATTTCAGCGATGTATCACAATTTTCATCTGTATTTGTTGTTGATAGCGGTGATGTAGCCAAAATGCTCAGACTGGAAAGACAGTTCGGGAACAAAACTGCCGTTAAGAAGTATCTGTTCCCTTTCAGAAACGGTGCCGACGAGCTTTACTATACCAATCTGGATGACGGCCCCAAAAGTATTATACACAAATATACTGCCGGACTCCTAGCCTTACTCGCAACGATATTCGCAGGCACAGAGATAGTGCTTCCGGTATATTACCTTACAAGCTTACTTTCCAGACTGTCTAAGAAAAATTAAGACGAAAAAAGCCCGCCAGAAACGGGCTTGATTTTCATATCTTAAAAAACTCGGTCTTATGGGTCAGAGGTCTCAGGCGACCGCTAATACCCAAAGATACAAAAGCTTAAGTTATATTATAATTACGCTTTCTGTACTTTGCCGGCTTTCATGCACTTAGTGCATACTTTCTTGCGGACCACTGCACCGGATTCGATAACTCTGATTCTATGTACATTGGGGTAGAAAACCCTTCTGCTTACATTATGAGCGTGGCTTATCTGGTGGCCGAACATCGGGCCTTTACCGCAGATCTCACATCTTTTGGCCATCGTACCTACCTCCTTGATTTCAAGAGCTTAAAATGCTAGCATAAATCCCATTTTTAAATCAAGCACTTTTTTAATATTTATACGTGTTTGATAAATATAAATAAAAGCTGAATTTTGGAGAAATTATGACTAATAACGAAAAGATCAAACTGAACCTTCGCTTTGAAGAGGATATTTACATATTTTCAGAAGATATAAAAGCACAAACTGAGAAAATTCAAAAATACAGTCACGGAGGCGAGTACGCAAACTACGAAAGGCTTACAGGCAAAGACTTTTTCGGTAACGATAAACCGTTCAACATTGAGATAGGCATAGGCAATGGCGAGTTCCTTTCGGAATATGCAAAGAAAAATCAGGATCAGAACTACCTCGGCTTTGAAGTAATGAAAAAAATCTTCCGCAGAGCAATAACAAAAGCAAAACATGTTGAAAGTAAAAACATCCGTTTGCTGCATTTCGATGCGACATTTTTTGTCTCAATTCTGGAAGATAACTGCGTAGATAATTTTTATGTTAATTTCCCTGATCCGTGGCCGAAAAAAAAGCATAAGAAACGCAGGATTCTCAAAACAGAATTTATTGAGCTTCTGGTGCGCAAACTAAAACAGGAGGGTACACTATGTATGGCAACAGACCAGATAGACTATGCAGAAGAAATTGTTGAAAACCTAAAACCTGTTGCAGCACTTGAAAGTGTGTATGATACTATATATATCAAAGAACTGGACGACTACATACCGACAAAATATTACCGGAAATTTGTTCCGGAGCTTGGTGTCCACTTTTTCAGACTTAGAAAAATTGCGGAGCAGAAATGAAAAAACTTCTATTTTTAATCCTAATGGCAGCTGCTTTCACAGTGCAGGCAAAGGATATCTTTGTGATCACAGTGGACGGAGTAATAACCGGATATACAGAAAAATATATTGAAACCTCCCTCAAAGAGGCAAAAGCAAACGGCGGAGTACTCCTCATACAGCTTGATACCCCCGGAGGCATCCTTGATTCCACCAGGGGGATAGTTCAGGTGCTACTGGAGTCAGACACCCCTGTGATAATCTTTGTTTCGCCACAGGGCGCAAGGGCAGGCTCAGCAGGCACATTCATCGTGCTTGCCTCACATTATGCCGCCATGGCAGAGGGGACAAACATCGGCGCTGCTCACCCTGTTAACGTCACCGGAAAAGACCTCGAAGGACACATGGCGCAGAAGATTGAAAACGACACAGTCGCCTTCATGCGCTCCATCGCAGAAAAGCGAGGACGTGATGTAGAATCTGCCGTTAGCACTGTAACTGACTCAAAGAGTTACACAGCAAAAGAAGCTCTTAGTCTGGGGCTTGTGGATCAAGTAACTAATACAATAGACGAAGTATCAGAAGCGGCGGGTTTAAAACTGGGGTTCCAGCCCGGCAAAGTAGTTCACCTGACAGCCACACCTCTTCAAAAGGTTGCTTTCTTCCTCAGCGACCCTAATGTACTGGTGCTTCTGCTTTTTATAGGGATACTTGCGATCTTTCTGGAATTTAAAATACCCGGAACATTTATATTCGCTGCGGTAGGAATTGCTGCGATACTGCTGTTCCTCATGGGGATCAACATAATTCCCGTTAACTCAATTGCCCTTTTACTGATAGTAGCAGGAATAGGACTTCTGGCGGCAGAGATATTTGTACCCAGCTTCGGCTTGTTAACCGTGGCTTCCATTGCAAGTCTCGGCGCAGGGATGTATCTGCTCTTTTCAACCGAGGGCAATATGGGAATAGCAGTTTCAATATGGCTGATAGTAGCTATGATAGGATTTATCGTCTTTATCATGATACTCATAGGAAGGCTTTTACTGCGAGACTTCAGAAGGAAACCTGCAACAGGCAAAGAAAGCCTGAAAGGGCTGGAAGCCACTGTAACGAACTGGAATGACGGGCATGGACATGTTTTCGTCCACGGCGAGATATGGGGCGCACAGTCAGATCAGGAACTTACCAGGGATGAAAAAGTTATAATCACAGCCGTTGAAGGCATGAAAGTTAAAGTGGAGAAGAAAAATGTCTGAAAATCTGAAGGAGATGCTTGAATTTCCTGTTATATACACTTTTAAGGCTATGGGTGAAAATCACAAAAAGTTTATTTGTGATGTAAAATCTGTTTTTTCAGAAAAGGAGGTCGAGTCTTTTCTGGAAAAGCCCAGCAGTAAAGGCAATTACATTTCTGTATCTATTACAGTGGAAATCAATAATTTTGATGAATTAGAAGAGATATACACATCTATAAAAAAAATAGACGGACTTAAATATCACCTCTGATTATCTTTATATTTATAATAATTTACTATACGTTTTTAATATTGCGTTACGCCAAAATATTAAATATAATTATATATAAAACACTATTATTTTTTTTGGGGTTTGCACATGTTTAAAAGAATATACGTATGGCTTGAAAAGAATATTTTCAACACCTTAAGCAAAAAACTTTTCGGCAACCTTATGTTCATAGCTGTCCTCCAGCTTGGGGCGCTTGTCACCTTTGGAATGACAAAAAGCACAATTACACAGGCACTTTACGCTCTTCCTGTGGACAAAGAAGCCATAGAATCTATTCTCGAACTGCTTAAACATCAGTTCATGCTGCCCCTGATATTTATGGTTCTGACATTCTCTGCTCTATTTTTTATAATGTTCTTTTTTACCATACTCATAGTACGCCCCATTAAGAAGATTGCCGCTGTATTTGCTGAAATAGGTGAAGGCGGAAATGACCTGTCAAAGGACATGCCTCTCCTGACTTATGACGAAATGCGTGATCTTTCCCATAACTATAACCTTTTCATGGAGAAGCTCAGACGCATCCTCCTTAAAGTTCGTATGCTAAGTGTAAATATAGGTGTCGAATCTGCACAGGTTGTTCTAAGTATAAGACAGGCTTCCGGGGAAGTTATACGTCAAAGTGAACTCTCTTCTGAAATATATGAAGCAAGCTCGAAAACACACGAATCTATTGAAAATATACGCTCAAACTCTGTCAGCATAAGCGATGCAGCAAACCAAAACCTTCAGAACGCCCAATCGTCTAAAAAAGAGATGACCGCTCTCACCGACAACATGGACTCTATAACAACGATGCTGGATGAATTCCACAGTACAGTCTCGGATCTTACCCGAAATTCAGAAAACATCAGAGACATAGTTTCCCTTATAGAAGACATATCAGACCAGACAAACCTACTTGCCCTCAATGCTGCAATAGAAGCGGCAAGAGCCGGTGAAGCAGGCAGAGGGTTCGCCGTTGTAGCAGACGAAGTACGCAAACTGGCAGAAAGAGTCAAATCAGCGACAGAGGAAATATCATCCAACATAAACGACATGATAGGTCAGGTCAGACATACAAAAGACCAGACACTGCAAATTGGAGACTATATCAAACAGACAAGAAGTGTTGTGGACAACACAGCAGAAAACTTTGAAGACATGGTTCACGACTTTGAGGAAACCGGCAAAGGTGTTAATGAGATTACCGTTTCTCTGGACGAGTTTACGAACATCAACTCTGCGATATTCCAAAATGTCAACATCATTAATTCATTAGCCGGAGAGGTTACAGGAAAAATCGAAGAGACCACTGACAATGCCAGAAGCCTCAACCAGCGTATCGAAGAGATACAGGACAATGTCAGTCAGTTCCGTATCGGCATAGGCTATATGGAGCACATACTCGCAAAAGCATGCACAACAAAAAAGCAATACGAAGAAGTGCTGACTACACTTACCAGGCAGGGTGTAGATATCTTTGACAGACAATATGCTGAGATAGCAGGAACCAGCCCGCAGAAATATAAAACTAAATATGACGCAAAAGTAGAGTCCGCATTTCAGGAGATATCAGAAAAACTGCTCACTGCAATAGACGGCTGCATTTTCACACTTGCCGTAGACATAAACGGCTATGCACCGACTCACAACAAAAAATTCTCAAGAAAGCCGACAGGCGATGCTCAGAACGACACCCGCAACAGCCGGGATAAGCGGATTTTCAACGATCACTCAGGACTGCGGGCAGCACAAAATACTCAGCCTTTCCTAATGCAGACATATGCAAGAGATACCGGTGAAATTCTCAACGACTTAAGTATACCTATTGAGGTCGCAGGTAAACACTGGGGGGCATTAAGAATCGGTTTTAATCCACAGGCTCTGCTAAACGAAAGCAGTAAACAGGCTTAGAACTATAGAAAAAGCACCATAAGCAGAAGTAAAACAAGGATGCCTATTACGTTCAGCAGGAGCGTAATAGCCTGATCCTTTTCGAATCGGTTAAAGACTGTATTCTTCTCTTTAAAATCTGTTTTTATCCGTCCTATGTCTTCCTGAAGTCTTGACCTGTCTGCAAAAAGGCTTTTCATAAATGGAGCGATCTCAAGCTCTACGATAGTGTCCTTTCTCAGGGCGAGTTTCAGCATTTCAGCACGCTCAATGTTAAGAATTCCCTTGTTATTATCGTCACCGTCAAAGCTGAACCAGAACCCGAATTTCTCCATAAACCCGAAAAACGCACTTCTGTCTACATCCTCATCAGCTTCGGTAAATGAAAACTGTATAGGCTCTATAGTGAAGTCCGGATAATTATTTTTGAGTATCGTCGCTATCTCGTTCATGGCATACGAGCTAAGACCGTATCCACGATAATTCTTTGAAAGTTTATATCTGTTCAGGTGAGGGAATCTTATTGTATGCGCAATTAAATCAACACTGCATGAGAGTTTATTTTCTTTTTTAAATATATTTGTCTGCGCCCCCGGACCTTCGTGCTTATAATCTTCCAGAAGCGGTTCTCCATCCGGAGCGTTTTTGACTATCGGTATGATAGAAGAGTTGATCGTTATTTCACTGTTTGAACGAAATATGTCCAGCTCAAAAAGCACATACGCCATTGTAACTGTTCTGGTGTCGGTCACCTTACCTGAAATTTTAAGCAGTTTTATATCTTTTGATACGTCTCTGGCCATTATTCCCCGCTATTTAAATATCCTCATAAGCTTACCACTCATAAAACTATTTTCAAACTCAATAGGCATAATCATATTTCTGACTTTTTCATTCTTCATAATGTTAGGAATAACAGATGAAAATGAATTAAGCTGCTGCATAACAAGCATCTGAGGAAGTCGTGACGTACTGGAACCAGACTCAATCAGGCCTGAAGTAATACTTTTTAACACAGCCATAAATATCAAAACAGTTTCTTCAGAATCGTCTTGCAGCTCTGCCAGAAACTTTTTATCCATAAACATATTTTTAATGCTTTTTGTTATCCCAAGTTTTTTAGTGTGAGCTTTAAACTGTCTTATGCTTCTACCGGTGGCAAGTGCAAGCGTAAAATTATAATAACAAATAAAATATTGTATCCTATAATCTTCCAGAGGATCAAGAGACTCGTCTATGATATTATCCAGGCTGACAACTTCATCAATAGACATTGCTGTCATTTCAGCCGTCTTTGAGTATAGTTTTTTCGTAAAGTCAGTAAGCGAAATTTCGTATTCGCCTTCAATAATCTGCGTGGCTGTAAATTCCCACTCCATTCATTTCTCCTGTATGTAATGAGTATATAATATACTCCCGTACGAACATATACCATAACTGATTAAGACCTGCATTAGCTAAATCACCTAAACGTATGGAAATATTTACCATAATATACAGGCATGTTTTTTGCGAGTACATTATATATGGTTTTTATGTCAGACATACCCGCAGGCTCACCGTCTTTAAGGTAAAGCGGAGAGAAATATAAAAGCAACCGGACTGCCGGCATAAAATCCGGCGCAGGAGAGTAATTAGATACTGTCACATAACATATAAAACAGATATAATGGTATAACCATGAGGGTTTAGACATGTTCGGACTTGAGATTTTAAATAAATTATCTGATTTTAAAAGTAATGATTCCGATTTTTCTGAGATATTATTTTGCGAGGGCGGTACCGGAATGAAAGAAAAAGGGAAAAAACTTTCCGAATACATTGGTGTTAACACCAGAGTCAAAATTACAACAGACAAAGAAGGCTATGACGGAGTATACGACTCCAGAATAGAAGACGTGACCAAAAAACATATTATGATATCACATCCGTCTGCTGACGGGGTTCCTATCCCCATGCTCCCGGGAACAAAAGTCAAAATAGAATTTGCAGGCAGTGAAGGCAGATTTGAATTTGAAACAGAAGTTACCGGCAGACACACAGAAGGGAGCCTCAGCTTTATTGAAATATCCATCCCTAAGACTATCACACGCAACCAGTTGCGAGAGTTTTTCCGTGTACCCACAAATATTTCAGCAAAAGTTATGATATTCTATTCAAAAGTTCCGGACAGAAACATGAAGATTCCACACAAAAAAATAGATTGCAAGATTGTTGACTTGTCCGGCGGCGGCGGTAAGCTGATCACAGACGTTTATATGGAGAAAGAGCAGATGTTCGCGCTTGACCTTTCAAGTGAGATAGAGGGAGCATACGCTGTACGCTGCACTTGTATAAGATCAAAACGTATACAGGAAAAATCAGAAGTCAGCTTCAAGTTCAACATCGAAAAAGAATCTGAACGCAACCAGATCATACAATATGTCTTCAAAAGACAAATCGAACTTAAACAACTCATGGGCTAGTCCGGAAAAGATATACTCGGATTGTGCTTAAGTGCTTTATACCTGACCAGAACAGACAGTGCTTTAGCAGCTTTAAGGGTGTACAGCTCGGTCTCTTTCTTCCACACCGTTTTCAGCTCATGGGTTATTTCCGCACCCTTAACATCAGGCACATCTATAATAGTGCTGTTGTCTATTTCCAGAGCAAAAAGATTCACTTCTTCGTCAGTCATCCCGACCCCGCTGTATATCCGCCCAAGGTCAATGAGCCTGTCTTCAGTAACCTTAACTCCGGTCTCTTCGTAAAGTTCCCGTACAGCCGCCTGCTTTGGTGTTTCACCTTTATCAATAAGCCCCGCAGCCCATTCCTGAACCCTGCACCCCACTGGGGGGCGGTATTGTTCCACCATCAGATATTCCTGTCTGTCCGTATGATACACCATCACGAGCACAACCCCCGGGCAGTTGACACGCTTAACATATTCCCAGCCACAGTCTGTTGTAACCAGTTCAAGAAATTTACCCACAATAACTATCTCCTTAGTTGTTTCTTTTTAGTCTAACAGAGATGTTCTCAATGACAACTACATATAAATCATATTATTATGTTTTTAATTTATGAAACAGAAGGAGCTAAGAATGGATATTCTTCAATTGATTACTAAAAACAGATCTTACCGCCGTTTTGATAACAGCAGAAAACTGGAAGACACTTTCCTGTCAGAGCTGGTTGACGCCGCCAGACTTTCCCAAAGCGGAGCCAATGCACAACCCCTGCGCTACATTACTGTAAACACACCCGATATGTGCGAAAAACTATACGCTCATCTGCTCTGGGCTGGCAGACTCAAAGAGTGGGACGGTCCCGTAGAAGAAGAACGCCCCACTGCATATGTAGTAGTGCTCGCGGATAAACAGGCACCGAAAATTGCCATGCCTCTTGTTGATTCTGGACTTGCAATGCAGAATATGTGCCTCTACGCAATCAGTAAAGGTGTGGGAAGCTGTATGATTGGAAACTTCATAAAACCTGAAATAAAAAAATTGTTAGAAATAGATGAAAGATACGAGCTGATGTGGGTGGTCGCACTCGGTTACCCTGTTGAAAATGTGGTTCTGGAAACTGTCAAAGATGATGTTGCATACCACCGCGACGCTGAAGGCAACCATTATGTCCCGAAATACAAAGCCGAAGATATATTGCTTAACAAGTTTTAACAGGCATTGCACATATAATCTTTATTTATAAGACAGTATAAAGTAAGTATCCCACAATTTTTGCGCATTAATTTTGAAAATCTGCCCATACAGGTGCGTGGTCAGATGGTTTTTCCATGCCCCGTATCTCATAGTCTATGCCGCAATCGACACAACAGTCTGCAAGGGCTTCGGTAGCCATAATATGATCTATTCGGAGCCCGCTCTTGGGATCACGTTCAAAACCTTTACTGCGGTAATCAAACCAGCTCATAAACTCATCTGATTCAGGTTTAATCTTCCTGTAAACATCTGTCAGCCCCCAGTCAGCAACATTTTTAATCCACTCACGTTCCTCCGGCAGAAAGCTTGTCTTCCCCTGCTTAAGCCACCGCTTTACACTGTCAGGACTTATGCCTATATCATAATCAGTCGGCGCAACATTCATATCACCAACGAGCAGCACATTATCATCCACACTGAAAGAGGTGTTAAGATAAGCCAAAAGATCAGAATAAAACTTCGCTTTAGCCGGGAATTTTACAGGATGTGTCCTGCTCTCCCCCTGCGGGAAATAACCATTAATAAACTTAACACTGCCAAAGTCGCACATAATAAGCCTTCTCTGTGCTTCGCTGTCGTCAGAAGGGAAACCTTTCTGCACAAGAACAGGTTTTTCTTTTGACATCACCGCCACACCATAATGGGTCTTCTGCCCGTGAAACTCTACATGATATCCAAGTCTACTTATCTCTTCCACAGGGAATTCTTCGTCTCTGACTTTTGTTTCCTGTAGTCCGATAATGTCCGGAGAGTGTTTTTCTATGAGCTTTTCAAGCTGATGAATTCTTGTGCGGATGCTGTTAACATTAAATGTGACAACTTTCATATGTACCCCGGTTTTGCATTTATTATGTATCTGAGTGTATAATAAAAAGAGGGGGCTCTCAAGCCCCCTCTTCTATGATCATCTATTTTCTCTTTAGATTTTCATCGACTCTGTTTTGCGGACGATTGTAACACGCCCCGCTTCGAATTTGACTTCCACAGAACCGTAAAAACTTGTTTGGAACATTTCCTTAAGCATATCCTGGAGCTGCTCCATCTGATTCTTATTATTGTCTTTTTTCTGTACACTCATAGCAGCCATAGCACTACCTCCCAAATTTTTCTACATCAGTTATCATTGTTTTTTACTGAAGTAGCGAAAGAGCCATTTGCGGAATCTGGTTAGCCTGAGCAAGCATCGAGATACCTGCCTGTGAAAGCACCTGATATCTTGTAAATGTTGTCATCTCTTCGGCCATATCCAGATCTCTGATCCTTGATTCAGAAGCAGTCATATTCTCCTTTGCTGTATCAAGGTTCACAATAGTGTGATCAAGTCTATTGATCTGAGCACCTATTGTCGCTCTGATGCTTACTACCTGATTGATAGCAGCATCTATGTCAGGGATAGCTTTCTGTGCAAGATCCTGAGAAACAAGTGTTACGTTGTCAAGCCCAAGCCCTGTTACATCAAGCTGTGGTATGCTTACCGCAAGTGTCTGCCCTTCGTTAGCACCGATCTGCAAATCAGTTGAGTTATCAACGATATGAAGAAAATATTCTTTTTGAGCTGCGGCTTTATTTGTTGTAAAATCGATGGAACCAGTAGTTGTATTCCATGATTCATCAACACCTGCTCTGGAGTCAAGAACGATTTCAACACCATCGATAACGCCGTATACTCTGTCGTTGCCTGTTTCATCAGTGCCCTTCAGGTCGCCTGTGTGAGCATCGTAAACAGCCACTTTTGTTGTGTTGTTAGTTGATTCTTGTATCTCGTTGAGAGCAAGCCCTTCTATCAGAGCCTGATCTCCTGAAAAAGCTATCTCTCCCTGCTCACCTGTCAGCGCTGTCTGTATGATAAAAGTACCTTTTACAGATTTTACACCGTCGGACTCAGCTATAGAAACATAATCCACAAGGTGGCTGTTGACGTTGTTGTCATCTGAGCCCATTCCGAGCCCTTCGACAATAGCTTTTGTGAGCTTTTCTTCAACATCAGCAAGAGTATCATTGCCTTCAAGGTAAATTGTTGCACTTGTACCGTTACCCCATACTGTAAGTTCCTGCTTATTCTCAAACAGATTATTGCCATCTGAATCCACGAAAACAGCAAGATCATTCAGCTTACTTGTTGTTGAAGCTGCTTCGCCGGCTCCGGTTACTGCAAGGGAAAGATCTCCTGTGAGAGTTGTCCCCACAGCAGTGTTGGCTGTGCTGGTGTTCTCTCTGAAGTTCATTGTAAAGTTACCAACATCAATATTTCCTGTTTTTGTATTGATGCTGGCGAGGTAAATAGTTTTATCCTGTGTATCTATAAAGTTATCACCATTGTCCGCAGATGTAAGGGAGCTGGCGCCTGTGAAGACTATCGTTGGTCCGGGTTGATTATTCGGACCTCCGGTAACTTTAATGGTACCGCCTCCTGAAGAAGTAAGCCCTGCTGTACCAACAGCGCCGGCAGGCATAGGAGAAACGTTGACGAGCACTTTATCACCAGACTGCACAGCACCGGTATAGTACCCCACAGATATGTCAAAGTTTATTACGTTTCCGTCTGTGTTCTTAAGTGTACCGCCGAAATCTGTTGTACCGGCAGTAAAGACACCATTGCCTGTTGCATCAGTCATAGTGACCTCGCCCCAGTCGCCTTTCTCGCCAGTGAGAGCATTAATGAATCTTACATTAGCAGTGATTGTCTGCCCTACTGCTGCAGAGTAAACTGATTCTGAAAATTCGATTTCAACATATCCCGGAACCGAACTAAGTGTACCTGCACCTGTGCCGACTGCACTAACTATAAAGCCTGACCCAGGATTCTGAAAGAAACCTGTAACACCGACATCTGCTGTTGAAGTAGCTGTAGTGTCGCCTACAGTCACTGTGTAATAGGCAGAACCTGTTGCATTAAGTGACTCAGGATCGGTTATAGACATTATGTTTGTTTCGTTGGCATTACCGGCAGTGATAATCTCAGAACCGATAACATCGTCCCTCAGGGTCATGATGTCGGTTTTAAAAATCTGGTTTTCACCGGCAATAGTTTCAAGCTGAATCTTATAGTTGCCTTGTTCCACGTCATCGCGGATAATAGCTTCTATCTGATCAGAGCTTGATGACCAAAGAGCGGTTCCGTCTCCGTTAAGGAGCTTTTTTGTGTTGAATTCTGTGGATGATGATATCCTGTCGATCTCATTTTTGAGTTCTTCAACTTCTTTTTGAATCTCTACACGGTCATTAGATGTGTAGGTACCGTTGGACGCCTGAACAGCGAGTTCACGCATTCTGCTGAGCATCGTATTTACTTCACCCAGTGCACCTTCCGCTGTCTGCAACATTGAGATACCGTCCTGAGCGTTCATTGAAGCACGCTGGAGACCGGCAATTTGACCTCTCAATTTCTCAGATATTGCAAGACCTGATGCGTCATCGGCTGCACTGTTGATACGAAGCCCTGATGAGAGCCTTTCAATTGACTTGTTCATAGCATTCTGGCTTTGCCCGACATTTCTCTGGGCACTTAAAGCCGCTACATTTTGATAGATTGTTATAGCCATCTCTATCCTCCTTGATTCTTTCAATAGAGGTCTGCGCATCCTTGCGCATTTTTAAATTCGGCTAAAACCAATCAAATCTTAAGTGAAATATTAAAATAATTTTAAATTATTTTTTATAGCATTGATATATATAGCTTATTTTTTATTTAAAAAATCTCATTATATCGTTGTAAAAAGCAAAAAACATAATAAACATGAGCAAAGAGAGCCCAGCCATATTTGCATATTCACGAATTTTAATGCTGACCGGACGTCGTATTATGCCCTCAATAGTAAAAAACATAAGGTGCCCGCCATCCAGAACAGGGATAGGCAGAAGGTTCAGAATCCCGAGATTAATACTTATAATCGCCATAAAGCTGAGAAAACTTATAATGCCTGTTTCCGCAGAATCTTTTGCCATCTTCACTATCATGATGGGACCGCCAAGATTATCTGCGGGGACAACTTTCTGAAATATTTTGACAACACCCATTACCATCAGCTCAGAGACATTATATGTCTGGACAGCACCTTTATAGAGAGCTTTAGCCGGATTAAGCGTACGGAAAGTCTCTGTCAGTTCTCCACGCTGTACACCTATCCTGCCGATGGTCATGTCTTCGCCGAATATATTCTTATCTTTGACTATTTCAGGTGTGACATTAATAGTAAGCAGTTCTCCGCCACGTTCAACCTGAAAAGCTACCGGTTCGCCTGGTTTCTCGCTAATATACGAACTCATTTCGTCCCAGTAACGCATAGGCTGTCCGTCCAGTGATTTCACAACATCGCCGTCCATAAGACCTGCTGACTGAGCCGGAGTCCCCTCCATAACTTCTCCCACAGAGGAAAGAAAGCGGGGGGTGCCTATCATAAAAATCGATGTATAGATAAGTACGGCAAGAATAAAGTTAAACAGAGGTCCAGCAAAGACTATTGCAAAACGGGCTTTCAGAGGTTTATGGGCAAATGAGCGGTTTCTGAGACTATCATCCACGTCAGAATCCACACTTTCACCATACATTTTGACAAACCCGCCGAGAGGTATCGCTGAAAGAGCATATTCTGTCTCCCCTTTTTTTCTTGAAAATATTTTAGGGCCAAACCCGATGGAGAATTTCTCCACAAGTACGCCATTATATTTCGCAACCAAAAAGTGACCAAGTTCATGTATGAAAATAAGTATCCCCAGAAGGAATATCGCGGAAATTATACCCATAAGTTTTTATCCTTTTTTTATTATATGTTTGGCAGCATCCCGTGCCCTTATGTCTGTTTCAAGGACAGCCTGAACACTGGAAGGTTCACTGAAATCACACTCATCCAGAACCCTGCTAATGAGCTCAGGTATCTGAAGAAATGTGAGTTTCCCTTTTATAAAAGCATCCACGGCTATTTCGTTTGCCGCATTCATTACTATCATAGGAGAAGACTGGTCTTTTTTCAATACTTCCAGAGCAATTTTCAGGCACAGGTATTTGTCCAGTGCCGGTTTCTGGAAGCTCAGCGTTCCCACATCGGACATATCAAGAGGCTCTACTCCGGAAAAAGTCCTTTCCGGATATGCCATAGCATATGAAATAGGTGTGCGCATGTCAGGATTACCCATCTGCGCAAGCATACTCCCATCTTTAAAAACTACATAGGAGTGTACTACCGACTGCGGATGAATAACAACATCAAGCCTGTCAGGTTCGACATCAAAAAGATATCTCGCCTCTATAAGCTCCAGCCCCTTATTCATCATAGTAGCACTATCCACAGTAATCTTTGCGCCCATGCTCCAATTAGGATGAGTGAGAGCTTCTGCGGTGGTAACATAGCCAAGGGCGTCAACAGGTGTATTGCGGAAAGCACCACCGCTGGCTGTAAGCACGATTTTGTGAAGGTGCTCACGCTTTTGCCCGTGCAAACACTGAAAAATAGCCGAATGTTCGGAATCCACAGGGATAACCCTGCTTCCGGTCTCGGCAGCTTTCCCAAGGATCAGCCTTCCTGCTGCGACAATCGATTCTTTATTTGCAAGTGCCATATCAATACCACGGCTGACAACAGCATATGCGGGTTCTATGCCGGCAGCACCGACAGCAGCTAAAACAACAAGGTCGACATCAACATTCTCTATTAAGGTAATGAGACCGTCTATGCCGCAGATAGCACCGTCCATATTACACCCGCCTGTGGTGCATATGTGCTTAGGCTTAAATTCTGCAGCCTGTTCAGCAAGAAGTTTTATATTGTTATTGCAGCTTAGAAAAACAACCTGATACTTGTCCGGATTGCGTCTGATAACATCCAGAGCCTGTGTACCTATTGAACCTGTGGAACCGATGATACCTATCTTTTTAGGCATAGTTAGAATACCACGTATATACTGTAGAGATAGAGTGCCGGCGCACCGAATAAAAGTGAGTCAACACGGTCAAGGAAACCGCCATGCCCGGGGATACTGCTCCCCGAGTCCTTCACATCCGCACGCCTCTTAAACATAGACTCCACAAGGTCGCCTATCATACCGGCTGTCACCACCAAAAAAGAGGCAAAGCCTGCATGATACAACGATATATCCATCAGAAAATAAACGTAAAGGACACCGGAAACAACGCCGCCGATATAAGCAGCAAGCGCCCCTTCGATACTCTTTTTAGGACTGATCTTCTCATAGAGTTTATGTTTACCGTATCTGCATCCAAAGTAGTAGGCACAGGTGTCGCTCATCCATATAATAGCACAAAGCAGGAATATATAATGAACGCCAACTTTGCGCAAAAGAATTATAAACGAGAACATTAAAGGAGCGTAAAGCACTGTCAGCAAAGTAGCTCCTATAATCATAAATGTTTCCTCAAGAGGCTCCCTAGAGAAAAGCTTGAACACCATAGAAAGACCGGCAGTTACCACCAGAGCAGCAGAAAAGATACTGACATCTCCTCTGAAAATACTGTAAGGCAACAGAACACAGCCGAAAAAAGCAGGAAAATACAATATTTTGATCCCTGCATGTTCAAGCATATTTACAAATTCTTTGGTTGAAAAAAGGATGACGGTAAGCACCGCCAGAAAAAAAACAATATTGTCGAAATATATTATAAGGGCAACAATAGGGGGTATTGCTACCAAAGCTGTCAAAACTCTCTTATTTTTTTCACTCATTATCTTCCGCCACTTGTTCGTCTGTCATGCCGAACCTCCTTACACGGCGGTTGTACTCCTCAAAGGCTTCATCGATGTTTGCCGTGCCAAAATCAGGCCACAGAACATCAGTGAAAAACAGTTCGCTGTATGCACATCGCCAAAGCATAAAATTGCTTATACGAATCTCCCCGCTGGTTCTGATAAGCAGGTCTATATCCGGCATCTCCGGATGATACATAAACTGACCAAATTCATCACGTTCGATTTTATCAAGCTCGATCTCACCCTGAAGGGCAAGCTTCGCCATCTGTTTAGCAGCGTCAACAATCTCGCTCCTCCCACCATAGGAAAGGGCAAGATTGAGTACCATACCTGTATTTTTCGAAAGGTTTTCAACGGCTTCATTAACGACAGCCTGTGTTTTCTCAGGGAGAAGCTGTGTCCGCCCCGAAACTGTCAGCCTGATATTGTTATTATTAAGCTCAGATATTTCACCTTTCAGGTACTCTTCAAGCAGCTCCATAAGAAAACCGACCTCGTCTTTAGGTCTGAGCCAGTTTTCCATAGAAAATGTATAGAGGGTCAGATAGCCGACCCCCAGTCTGGAAGTATATTTTACAATATCACGAACAACTTCAGCACCCTTGCTGTGCCCTGCGATACGGGGTTTCCCCTGTATCTTTGCCCAGCGTCCGTTGCCGTCCATTATAATGGCAAGGTGTTCTGGTATTTTAAGATCCTGCACTATATCTCCATCACCTCTTTCTCTTTTGCAGCAGTAACTTCGTCGACTTTTTTGATAAAATCATTTGTAACATCCTGAATGTCTGCCACAAACTTTTTAGAGTCATCTTCAGATATCTCTTTATCTTTTTCAAGCTTCTTGATCTTGTCGTTACCTTCTCTGCGGAGGTTTCTGATTGCAACTTTATTATCCTCAGCCATCTTTTTGACGAGTTTTACAATTTCTTTCCTGCGCTCTTCCGTAAGCTGAGGAACAGGAATGCGTATTATCTTACCGTCGTTCGAAGGGTTAAATCCCATGTTAGAGTTCTGTATAGCTTTTTCTATCGCACCGATAATGCTCATATCCCAAGGCTGAATAGTGATGAGCCTGGGCTCAGGAGCGTTCAAACTAGCAACACCGGAAAGCGGTGTAGGTGTGCCGTAGTAATCAACGGTGACACCGTCAAACATCGCAACAGAAGCTCTTCCTGTTCTTATAGTTTTCAGCTCATCTTTGAAATGGCTGATGGTTTTGTCCATTTTGTCTTTCATATCTTTCATAACTGAATCCGGCATCTTACCCCTCCACGATAGTCCCGACCTTCTCGCCGAGAACAACTTTTTTCATATTTCCTTCGCCAAATATATCAAAAACTATTATAGGTATCTTATTGTCCATGCACATTGATATTGCAGTGGAATCCATAACTTTCAGCCCTCTGTTGATGACATCGAGATATGTAATATTGTCAAATTTAACAGCATCTTTATTAACGACAGGGTCAGAAGTGTATACGCCGTCAACCTTTGTTGCCTTCAGTATCACCTCTGCATTTATCTCTGTCCCTCGGAGTGTTGCCGCTGTATCTGTTGTGAAATACGGATTGCCCGTGCCTGCGGCAAATATGACAACTCTGTTTTTCTCAAGGTGGCGCATAGCACGCCTTCTGATGAAAGGTTCTGCGATCTGGCGCATCTCAATAGAAGTTTGCACCCTTGTAGGTATGCCAACCTTTTCGAGTCCATCCTGAAGCGCCAGCGAATTTATGACTGTGGCGAGCATCCCCATATAGTCTGCAGACACTCTGTCCATCTTCTCTGCTGTTCCCTGCATTCCTCTGAATATGTTGCCTCCGCCGACAACTATGCCGACCCGTACGCCCAGATCCACAACACTTTTCACTTCGTTAACAATAAAACTAGCAGTCTCAAAGTTAATACCATACTCTGACTGTCCCATCAGAGCTTCACCGCTGAGCTTCAGCAGTATTGTTTCGTATGCAGGTTTAGTCACCAATCACCCCTTGTATTAAATTCCAATAATTATTGCACAATTGTCAGTTCATTTCAATTTATAAGCTGAAAGAAACGTTCAAACCTGTTGTATTCGGGATTGAGAAACCTAAGAGGTCTGAGAGGGAATTTCGCCCATGCTGAGTTGTATTTAGGAGTTTCAAGGGACCAGTAGATGAGAAGAGCCTTCCCTTTGATCTTGCTTTCAGGGACAAATCCCCAGAACCTGCTGTCATAGCTGTTATCACGGTTGTCACCCATCATAAAATACTTGCCTTCAGGAACAGTGAATTCTTCAAAGTTGTCCTTAGTTGTCACAGCTCCCGGAAGAGGCGTCTGTTCATTGATCTTTCTGTAAGGTTCATCCTGCGGTTCACCATTGACGTAAACAACTTTATCCACAAGCTTTATTTTATCACCCGGAGTTCCGATAACTCTCTTAATAAAATCTTTGCCAGGGTCAAGCGGGTATTCAAAAACAACCACGTCCCCCCTTTCAGGTTCGCTGAACTTATATGCAAGCCTGTTTAAAATCAGAAAGTCCCCGACCTTAAGAGTGTCGTACATAGATTCAGAAGGTATAGTATATGTCTGTAAAAGCAGACCTTTTATAATCATCGCAATCACGACCGCCACTACCAGCGAGTCAAAAAATCCGTCTTTCTTCTTTTCAGTTTTCACCTGTTCGTTTGCATCTTCCATATTATTCATCACCTAATTTAAGAACAGCCATGAAAGCTTCCTGCGGAACTTCCACATTGCCTATATTTTTCATTCTCTTCTTTCCTGCTTTCTGCTTTTCCAGAAGTTTTCTCTTTCTTGAAATATCACCGCCGTAGCATTTAGCCGTCACGTTTTTACGGTACGCCTTAACAGTTGTTCTGGCGAGAATCTTATTCCCCACAGCAGCCTGTATAGCAATGTCAAACATCTGCCTGTGGATAACCTCTTTCAGCTTGTCCGCCAGATCACGCCCTTTATAAAATGCCTGATCCTTATGAACTATGATGGACAGAGCATCCACCTTCTCTTTATTCAGCAGGATATCCAGCTTAACAAGGTCTCCCTGCTGATACCCTGAAAATTCGTAGTCAAAAGAAGCATAGCCCTTTGAAACAGATTTAAGTTTATCATAAAAATCCATCACAACCTCGCTGAGCGGAAGCTTGTACTCCAGCATCACTCTGGTTTCGTTGATGTATTTCATATTTGTCTGCATTCCCCGTCTGGCAACCATAAGCTGCATTATGCCGCCTACAAATTCCTCAGGGAGAATAACCGTTGCATCGATAACAGGTTCTTCGATAAGCTCTATCTCCCCCACTTCAGGCATGCCTGCCGGATTGTCTATAATGACAACTTCACCATCTTTTTTGGTAACTCTGTAAACAACTGTAGGTGCAGTATTTACAAGGTCAAGATCAAACTCCCGCTCAAGCCTCTCCTGTATGATCTCCATATGCAGAAGACCGAGGAAGCCACCTCTGAACCCGAAACCGAGAGCTGCGGAAGTTTCCGGCTCAAAAGTTATCGAGCTGTCATTAAGAGAAAGCTTTTCCAGAGCGTCGCGCAGATCTTCGTAATCCTTGGACTCCACAGGGTACATGCCGCAGAATACCACCGGCTTAACTTTTTTAAACCCAGGAAATGGTCTGACCGTAGGGCGTCTTGCGATAGTAATAGTATCACCAATATTTATCTCTCTTATATTTTTTATGGATGCGGTGAGGAATCCAACTTCACCACTCACGAGTTTGTCAGTTTTCGTGGGCTTAGGCAGAAAGTAGCCGACAGTGTCCACCACCCTTTCAGTCTTGTTGGACATAAACTGTATCTTGTCGCCCGCCTCAAGCTGACCGTCAACCATTCTGATAAGGACTATAACCCCAAGATAGGAGTCATACCATGAGTCAACTATCATAGCCTTCAGTGGTTCCTCAACAGAGCCTTCCGGAGCGGGTATCCTTTTGATGATAGCTTCCAGAATGTCTTCAGTACCTAAGCCTGACTTTGCACTGGCAAGTATAGCATCCGCAGCATCTATGCCGATTATCTCTTCGATTTCTATCTTAACTTTATCAGGATCAGCAGACGGGAGGTCGATTTTGTTGAGAACAGGAACCAGTTCAAGCTCCTGATCTACCGCCATATAGGCGTTCGCGATAGTCTGAGCCTCTACACCCTGTGCGGCATCAACAACAAGCAGAGCGCCCTCACAGGCAGCAAGGCTTCGTGAAACCTCATATGTGAAGTCAACGTGCCCAGGGGTGTCGATAAGGTTCAGTATGTAGTCTTTACCATCTTTGGCTTTATATTTAAGGCGGACAGTCTGCGCCTTCACAGTAATGCCGCGTTCACGTTCAATGTCCATGCTGTCCAGAATCTGGTCACGCATCTGACGTTTTTCCACAGTGAAAGTATGCTCAATGAGCCTGTCCGCTATGGTTGATTTACCGTGATCGATGTGTGCAATGATGCTGAAATTTCTGATGTTGCTCATAATCCTCTCTGTACATATCCCGGCATCTGCCGAGTTGTGCGTATCCGCTCAAAATACTCTATATGAGGGGTAAAGTTCAAGTAGTTTTATTCAATTTCCCACTTATTTACAATACAACCCGCTAAGTAACTATTTGACCAGAGTATTGATGGAAAACAGGGGATCCATGATAGATATAACAATAAAACCTACCACAAGACCTATGAACATTATAAAAACAGGTTCGATAATTGAAACAAACCGAGAGGTAAACTGTTCTGTTTTTCTGCTGTAATAAGTATTAACCCTGTCCAGAAGATCAGGCAGCGTACCACTCTTCTCTCCTGTTGCGACAGCAGCAACAAAAAGTTCGTCAAAAAGCTGAGTTTCCATTACAGATTCGGAAAATTTGCGACCGCCTTTCACACTTTCTGAAACTCCCTCAAGGGCGTCCTTAACATAAACATTCTTCAGACCGGAAGCAGTATTAGACAAAGCTTCAACCAGAGGAAGACCCTCGCGTATCTGAAACGAAAGAACATGTGCAAGGTGTGATACTGTTACATGTCTTACAAAAGCGATTTTATACAGTTTCTGGTCAACTTTAGCCCTGAATTTGCCTTTGGCAGTATAGAGCTTTCGCAGACCTATTATAAGCAGAAGCAGAAGCAGAAAAACATACATCCCATAGTCCTGAAGGAAACGGGAAGTTCCGAGGAGTATCTTTGTAGATGAGGGTATATCTGCACCGGCACTCTTGAAGATACTTTCGAGCTTCGGCACAACAAACGTAAGCATAAAACCCACAACACCCAGCCCAAGCATCATAACAACACTTGGATACATCATGGCACTGGTTATCTTCTCTCCGGTTTTCCTGCGTTCCTCTTCAAAGCGTGATATGTCCAGAAGGACAGAAGACAGCCTGCCCACCTTCTCTGATGTTCTGATAAGGTGTATATAAAGCTCAGTATATATCTTTTCATACGGTTTCATAGCGTCAGAAAAACGCTTACCGGAGCTGACTTTCTCTTCCATGTCCAGAAGAGATCTCTTCATTTTTGTATCTTTGACTGTATCGGCAGTAACTTTCAACGCACGGGTAAGAGGAATACCACTGGAAATAAGGATAGAAAGCTGAAAGAAAATATCCGGCAATGCTTTCTTTTTTAAGGAGAAACTATATCTGTCCCTCTTCCTTTTATCTGATGCCTGAGAAAGCTGGGCGACAAGTATACCGTCCGCAGACAGTTTGGCAAGTGCCGCATTGCGCCCTGCAGATTCGATGGAACCTTTAACACGTTTCCCCTGTTTATCCAGTCCGTCATAAGTAAATACCGGCATTAATCATTACCTGAAACTGCAATGATCTCATTAGGGGATGTTATCCCTGAGGAAACCATCTCATATCCGTGACACATCATAGGTTTATATCCAGCGTTCCTAGCCTCTTTCGCTATGGCAGAGGAGTCTGCCCGTTCGTTTATAAGTTTTCTTATCCCGTCTGTGATAGTAAGCATCTCGAAAACACCAAGCCTCCCGGAAAATCCGGTATGCAGACAACGGTCACAACCGACAGGTTCATAATACTTTTCGATCTCAAGTCCTTCTATCATAAAGAAATCTTTAACATACTGCTCGGCAGAGACCTCTTTACGGCAGTGCGGACAAAGCTTGCGAACAAGCCTCTGCCCCAGAACAGCCACAATGGATGATGAAAGCAGAAAGGGCTCAACATCCATGTCTATAAGCCTCGCCACAGCGGTGGGAGCATTATTTGTGTGCAGTGTTGAAAGCACAAGGTGACCTGTGAGAGATGCCTGAATAGCAGCCTGAGCTGTCTCAGTATCACGGATCTCACCAATGAGGATAATATCCGGATCCTGCCGTAGGAAAGCACGTACAGCACTGGCAAATGTGATATCTACAGTTCTGTTTACCTGAACCTGTGTTATCTTTTCCATCTGGTATTCCACAGGGTCTTCGATAGTCATGATGTTGGTATCGTCACTGACCAGCTCCTGCAAAGCTGCATAAAGTGTTGTTGTTTTACCTGACCCCGTAGGACCGGTTACAAGTATGATACCGTTTGGTCTTTTTATAGCTTTCCTGAACCTCGGCACAAGGTTTTCAGGCAAACCTGTTTTATCAATTGTCACAAGACTTTTCGACTTTTCCAGTATCCTGAGAACAGCCTTTTCACCAGTGACAGAAGGAACGGTTGAAACCCGTATATCCACATCTCTGTTTCCTATACGAAGGTTTATACGCCCGTCCTGAGCCTTTCTGGTTTCGGCAACGTCAAGATCAGACACAACCTTGATCCTTGCGATAATAGATTCCTGAAGGCTTTTCGGGTATTGCTTTACAGTATGAAGTTTACCGTCTATGCGGAAACGTACAGCAAATTTACCTGTGAGCCCCTCAAAATGGATATCACTCGCCCCGTTTTTTGCAGCCTGAATTATAGTCTGGTTAACCAACTTTATTATGGGTGCATCATCATAGGATGCAGAGAGTATGTCTGAAACATCCTCGAAATCACCGATATCGCCTTCGAACTCATCATCTCTGGACGCTTCTAGACGTTCCAGCTCTGCAAGTATTTCCTGACGCTCAACTTCTCTGAACGAAGCTTTTGCGCCTGTTGAAAAGACAAGGTGTCTCGCCTTTCCAAGTCCGACATTTCCTGTGTAAAGAATGCATACCTTATCACCGTCAGCAATGGGGGCAAAATCCCCCCTGTCCGGATATTTCAGGTACACGTCTATAAGTTTATCGTAATCTATCATCTGAATTCTTTTTGTATTTTATTATCAATTTCTTCTTTAAACGTTGAAGACTCATTCTGTTTCTTCTCAGTAAGTTTTTTAGCATCTTCCTGTGTACGGATGATCGAGGTTGAGATGAAAACCATCATATTTGTCTTCTCTGAACTGGAGTTCTTATTTTTAAACAGCCATCCGATTACAGGAATACTTGAAAGCCAAGGCACAGAAGAATTATAGGTTTCTGAGTCATCTTTAAGAAGACCGGAAATAACCATGATTGCTCCGTCCTTCAGCTTAACTTTAGTTTTAGTAGACCTTGTAAGTGTCACAGGGGCAACGACATCAGCAGTCGCACCGGATACTTTTTTCACTTCCTGCTCTATCTTCAGGGTGATAGTGTCATTTGAAGATATCTGCGGAACAATATTCAGCTTAACCCCAACATCCCGATAGTCATACGACTGAACCGGATTGTTGTTGGAATCGTACTTTGTACTGGTAAGGAACGGTCTGTTCTCACCGACAAATATCTCAGCCTCTTCGTTGTCCAGAGTTAGTATCTGAGGATTAGAAAGGATGTTGATACCACTGGCAGTTTTGACAAAGTTTGCAAGTATACCCAGTGTAGGGAAGCTTACCCCTTCGTAAGTAACGATATCACCAAGGATACCAAGGTTGAAACCGCTTGAAAGAGCGCCAAAGTTCGGTGAATCCCCATCCAGTACAGAAGACTGAAAGCTGGTAAGAGCGCCGTCACTGCCAAGATAGCCGATAGTCCCCGCCTGAGAGTCATTACCTGCACCAACCTGCCATTCAACACCGAAGTCGCTGCCGTTTTCAATACTTGTCTCTATAATAAGCGCTTCAACGTAAACCTGCTCTCTGGGTCTATCCAGTTTCTCTATAAGCCCTTCAACTTTGCTGTAAAGGTCAGGGCTACCAAAAACGATAATAGAGTTTGTGGCTGCATCAAAAGCAACTGTTGAAGTTGAATTGGATGCCTTCTTCCCTTTATCTTCGTTTTCAACACCGGTAAGTTTACTGAGGACTTTCTCAACATCTTCGGCATTAGCGTTGTTAAGGTAGAATACTTTAGGTGCGTTGTGATCGCTGGGGATAGGAGAATCTATCTGAGAAATAACATATGATATCTTCTCAAAGTCCCGTTCAGCGCAGGCAACGACCAAGAGGTTTGAATAATCATCTGCAACTATAACAGGATCATTTGCCACCATCATTTTCTTCTGGAGGTCACTATAGAGCTTCTTCAGTGTGGACTCCATCTCGCTGGCAGACGCATGTTCAACCTTTACTATGTGTATGGTATAACCGGCTGCTTTCATCTCCAGCTTTTCCATAAGTTTTTTCAGCTTAGTTATCCTGTCTATCCTGTCTCTGATAACTATAGCGTTAAGCCCTTTTAAAACATCTACATATCCTGCTTTTGATTTGAGCTTGATAAGGGTTCCTGCAAGTAGGCTTGCGTCATAGTTGTGCGAGGTGAGAATCGTTGTAATAAGTGCGTTGCCGTCACCCACCCCATCGGAATCTGCAATATCGCTGATATCGCTCTGCCGGACAATCTCAACATAAGTCCCCCTGTCCACAAGCTCCAGCCCGTTTGCTCGGAGTGTGGAGGCGAAGATCTCCATAATGTCATCTGTTCCCATCTCTGAGGATGATTCTATGCTCACCTGCCCTTTCAGGTCTTTCTTGTCATAGACAAAGTTTCTGCCGGTAAACTCGGAAACAAAACTGACAAATTCCTGCATTTCCATGTCTCGGAAATTAACATTGATCTCTGCTGCATAAACAAAGGACGAAAACGCTAACAGATATAGTAAAAACATTACTCTAATAAAACTCATCCCTCTATCTCCACGTATATAGTCATTTTCTTGCCGCTTCTCAATATATCAAGACTGACCGCACTAAGGTCTTCGGCATTTTTCAGTGTATCAAAAAATACAGAAGGACTTTCGAGCGATCTGCCGTTAAGCCTCATTATAACATCATTTCTCTGTACACCCAGCTTTTTAAGTATGGATGTTCCAGCCATTCTCCGCACACGGTACCCTTCAAAATTACCATTTCTCTCATAAGGTATTATCAGCACAGACTTGATAACAGAATTAACGTCGGATAATTTTTCTACAACTTCTTTTCTGCTGATTTTGAAGTTTGTCTGGTCTGCGGACGCTGCGGGCGTCGCTCCGGCGGATATCTTCCCTGCCTTATTCGGCACACCATTTTCGTCAGCCGTCAGTATCAGCCTGTAATCTTTCCCCCGAAACCTGACCACCACATGGAAATAGCCTGTCTCCACCAGTTCCAGCCCGTCCTGCGCAATCCCCTGCCGCAGTATGTAATTTTTATCGTTGAAGGTGATAACAGCTATTGCGTCTTCGTCTCCGGTGAGCACACCGAGCAGAGCCGCTTTAAATCCCGCCGCCGCAGGTGTATAAACACCCTCGACAGTTTGTGTTTCAGTATCGGAAATAACTACTTCGGATATCTCGGCATCAAATATGTTTTTCTCGATAATAAGATCTGTATCCGGCAGAACTGCTTTTTGTGTATCTTTAGAGGAGCTGACATCGATAGACACGTTGTATGAACCTGACATGTACATCGACACCCAGCCGCTTACAGCCCACGCAAGGCTGAATGCAACAGCAGCACTGTATAGGATATGTTTATAATTAATCAATTTCATGCTATATGATTACCATGATTAATAAGAATTTCAAACTATAAAAATGTTGAGATTATAAATTGAGTGCAAAATTACAGAATACGCTAATTTCCCTGTTCTATCATATAGAAAACCGAATATAATAGATGGTATGAACACCAGTGCAGAATGCATATATCCCCAAAAAGGGATGTGAAAAAGCGTAAAACACAGTGACGTAATAATATTTGCCAAACTGATTCCTATCATTACAGAGGTAGTTTTACGCCTCAGAATGTCCTGGACAACTCCTCTGAAAAACAGCTCTTCTGCCACAGGGGCAAGCAGCAGAAATATAAGTATTTCCTTCGCTTCAGGAAGCCTAAACGCCCCATAGGAAAGGCGTACAGCAAACCACACTAAGCCGCCGAGTATGAAAACAAGCATAATATTGAAGTCAGATGTACGTTTTTTATCCATAACTAAACTATCTATTGTCGAAAGTGTCTTTGTCAAATATAATCTGAATTATTAATAAAAACAGCGGAGATGAAAAGTGGGAAACAGAAAAGGATTCACCATCATTGAAGTGCTTGTCGTTATAGTTATCCTCGGGATACTCGGCACACTTCTCGTACCTAAATTTCTTGATAAGCCAGACGAAGCCAGGGTGACAAAAGCTAAACTCGACATGAGAGCGATTGAGTCTGCCCTGAAGATATACAAACTGGAAAACGGCAGCTACCCAACCACAGATCAGGGACTTGAAGCTCTTACCAAAAAACCGGAAGTCGAGCCCATTCCGAAAAATTATAAAAAGGGCGGCTACATGGAAGAATCGAGCATCAAAGACCCGTGGGATAATGATTATGTCTACAGAAGCCCCGGAGATGACGACAGAGATTACGAAATAATCTCTTACGGTTCTGACGGCAAAGAGGGCGGCGAAGATTTCGCATCAGACATCTACAGTTATAAATAATGAAACGCAAACAGGGGTTTACCCTTGTAGAGATACTTATAGTTATGGTTATCGCGGGCATCGGTCTAATGACCGTTGCCCCGAAACTGGCTCAGAACACGATCCTATCTGACAGTACTGAAACCTTCTTTCAGGAAATAATCGACTCACATCTTAAAGCCGCCACTGAACTTAACACACAAGTGTTCATTACAGGCTATAAAGGCTCTGACACCATACAGCTTTTTGATGGAACCAGAGTCAGCATTCCAGCTGGGGACGTCAGAACTGTACACATAAATGAAGAGACAGCAACCGGAGCAGAATTCCGTATTTATTTCTACACTGACGGACTTTTCGACCAGTTTCGCATCGAATTCCGGAACAAAAGCGAACTTGAGTCTTACCCCGCTCTGCTTCAGGTGGTGATGAAATGAAAAAAGGATTTACCCTCCTTGAGGTTCTTATCGCTATGACAGTGCTTTCTATAAGCATGCTGGGTGTTTACAGGCTTTCCGCAATGTCTGTGGACATGTCTGACTACTCAGTGAAAAGAACAATGGTTGTAGAGGCCGGCTATCAGAGGGTTCTTGAAACACTGAACTACCCAAGCAAAGTTTTCAAAGATACTGGTAAAAATGCCATGGGGATAGAGGTTCTTTACTCATCCGACTCCGAACCTACAATGTTTACGGGGGTGGACGAAATAACTCTCCGGGCAGAATATGAAGGGGTGACATCAACATATGTCTATTACGAACAGCAGTAAAAATGGCTTTACAATTCTGGAGATGCTCATTGCACTTGTTCTGTCCGTAATGGTTGTCACAGGAGTTTATACAACTTTTGATTCGCTTCTGAACACAAAAGAAGCAACGGAAGCAAGCTATTACAGAAATAACCTTCTCCTGTCTGCCAGACGGGTTATTAAGCCGGACATTCTGCAAATGTACCGGAACAGCCTCAGCGTCACCAAAGGCGAGGATAACGATATACTGCAGCTTGTCACAAACAATAGCATCAAAATGGAAAAAGCCTTTCCTGTCACAGTCAGGTACTATGTTGACGATGACGATTATCTGATACGGGAAGAGACATCCGAAGCACATGATTACGAGTGGAAACTCTACCTTATGCCAAACGTAGACAACTTTGAAATACAATCTCACAACGGCGACGAGTTTACAGATTACATTAATCCCTCGGATAAAATATTAAAAATATCATTCGAGGTTAACGGTCATGAGGTTATATTCATAGCAGGCTGCTCAAACCCCAGCCTTACAGCAGATTACCTTGGGGAGGGGTGGCAATGATGAATAATAAAGGTTCTGTTCTTATTTTTGTACTCATATTTATAGCATTTGCGGCATCAACAGTTCTCCTAATACACGAACGCAGCACAAAGAGCGTTGAGGAGACATCTAAAGACTTTTATGAAAATCAGGCAAGCCTCTATGCGACGACAGCACTGACAGCCGTCATTGAAGCCTTTCAAGAAGACGATAACACTTATGACTCCAGAAGAGATGACTGGGCAATTATCCCTGTTGTGGAAGTCCCTTACGGGTATATTTCTGTTGATATAATACCTATGAATGCGAAATTCTCTATTAATAATATGATAGACACTGACCCGGCTACGGCGGCAAGATATCTGGACGCATGCAATAACCTCGCATCCGAACTTGAGACAGATTCACTGGAATGCGGCAAAATCAAAGATTACATAGACTCCGACAGTGAAACCTCCTACGATGGTGAAGAAGGGGTTGAGTATGAAGTTAAAGATGCCAAATTCAAAACAAAAAACGGCCCGCTGAGTACGCTGCTTGAACTCAGACTCCTGATGAATGATAACGACGAATTCAATAAAGTCAGAAACCACTTAACAGTTTATCAGCCTGAAAAAGCAATCAACATTAACTTTGCAAATGAGATTACCATAAAAACTTTTCTCCCTGAACTCGAGTCCTATGCAAAAGAGATTGTTAATTACGCTGAAGTTAATGATTTTAAAGACCCCTCAAATATTCAGGAAGCCGCAAGCATACCACAAGATGTATATTTAGCAATCTTACCGTTTATAACAGTAAAAACAGCTTTATTTTATGTCAGGACTGAAGTAACCTTAAACGATGTACCAAGATATTTTCATGCTATAGTGAAGAAAGACGGTACATCGGCAGCAACAGTGAACTTTCTGGCAGGAATCAATGGACAATACTACTAAACAATTTATTTATTTCGAAGAAAATCAGTTTTACGCTATTACACCAATAGGAAGGAATTCGCTCAGCGAGCAGCAGCTTGCAGATCTTAAGCCTGGCTATATTCTTGTAATATCAGATTCAGAACTCTTTTACACAACAATGGAGTTCCCAGACGCCCCAAAACGAAAGCTGGATATGTTCATATCCAATTATCTTCTGGGTACATTCCCGCAACAGCTTTGCAGCAAATTCTGCTACATGAGCAAAGGGGACAAAATACTCATAGGTATTTTCAGTGCTGCGTTTGAAGAGACATTTCAGCAGTTTGAAAAAGTTTTCAGCAAGGCCGCCTACATAACATCACCGATGGCAGGTGTTTACAGGCATAATGATAACTTCAGCTATGTCGCAGGCGGAATCAGCATAAATATCGAAGACAGTATTATAATGAATACCGAAGGCACGCAAGCTCCACTTCAGCCTGACCCTACCCCATCTATAGAGTCAAAACTGAATCTTCCGTTTGTCAAAAACAGATCAGGAGCCTATGAAGAATACCGCATCCCTGCTGCAATTCTGATAGCCTGCTTCCTCATCTTCACCGTTGGGGACTACATGCGTCTGCATGGTTACAAAAATAATTTGAAAAAAGCAGAAAATATGCTTCAGACCGTATATAAGAAAGCGGGTGTAGCAGACAGCCGTGACCCATACGGAAAACTTCTGTCTATGGCTGGCGGTGACGAAAACTCCAGCAAATACAACACCTTATTTATATTGGAAAAGATAAGCAAGGGGCACAACGAAAACATTGTGACAGACTCAATTGACATCAAAGGCAAAACGGTAACTTTTCAGGGGAGCTCCACAGACTATGCCTTTCTTGAGCAGTTCCAGAAAGAACTTGCGAAGGTTACAGGTAAGGATGTGCAGATCGTCGATACAGTAAAAAAAGAGGACGGTGTCTCTTTCTCTGTGAGGTTTGACATATGAATTTTCAATTTAAACAGTTTGATCTACAGAACATAAACATACAGTTTAACAGACAAAAAGTTATGACATATGCGGCAATAGCAGGCGGAATACTGCTCCTGTTTTACTGGACACATCTCGGTTTCAACTCTGCAATTTCTAATACAGAATCAAACATCAGAGCAACAGAACAAAAGATAGAAAAGGCAATCATACTTTCCACCCATGCACGGAAATCAGGCGGCGGAAGTGCCGTTATGAATACCGGACTACTATCTTTCCTGCAAACCAGCGCAGACAAAGCAGGTCTTGCTGACAGGGTCGGCGGGATCAGACCAAAAACAGTCCCGGGGGCTGTGGAGGCTGCGTCTATCAGGCTTGAAAGCCTTAAATACAACGAACTCATATCATTTCTCCGGTCGGTTGAGAGGTACGGAAACCTTACCTCCAGCAATATAAAAATAAGCAAAAGATATGACAACAACAGACTTCTTAATTTAATGATGGATATAGTGAAAACAAACTAATGAAAAATAAGATAATCTATTCAGCAATAACATTTGTACTGGTATTCCTAATAACGCTCTGGCTAACTCTCCCCTACAGCAAAATAGTTGCGGGAGCTTTGAAAAATGCGGAAAGACAAGCTAAAATTGACATCCGTTATTCCGAACAGAAGAGCGGTCCGCTCTCCACTACCTTCTCAGATGTTGCCGTTAACGAAATACCTGTGGGTGATGTGAAAATTTCCTACAGCCCTTTCAGGCTGATCACAGGCAGCGTGGGCTACAAAACAGCGGGCGCAGTCAACTTAAAAGGTAAACTCTCATCAGGAAGGGTCACAGCCAAAGGCACAGTGAGCTCTGGTCTGATAAACAACTTAACAGATAAAGTCAGCTTTAACGGGGATGTTCTGCTTGATATGGACGCCTCTCTTAAAGACGGCACAATGAGCATGGAAGCATCTGCTGATAAAGCATCAATAGATACTCCTATGGGACCTATGGCTTTTGAAAAAATAACAGCAGCAGCTCAAAAGGAAAAAAATAAAATAACCTTAACGAAGCTTGCTTCCGAAGACAGTATGAAACTTGACCTGAAAGGCGAAATAAGGGTTAACAACAGAACTCCGGAAAAGTCAGTTGTCAGCATCACCGGGACGTTTGACCTGATGGGACAAACTAAAAAGCTTGTTCTTCAGGGCAGAGCAGACAACATAACACCATCAATCAGATAAAGGCTTCTTTTCGAAATAGTAATAAACTTCATCGTCAATGACTCTTTTCAACATATAAGCCTTTTCTGAGCTGTTTACGATGTCGGCAAATCTGTAAATCTCTTTACCGTCAGGAGTTCTAAGCGCTCCCTGTTCGAAGTCAAATGAATGGTCACACTCATCAGGCATTTCATCAGCAGTCTCTTCGTCACCGGATGCGCTGATATATTTAAAACTACCGTTAAAATCTGTGAAATATGCCAGTCCGTCTTTCAGGCAAAGTCTGTTGCCTGCGGGAGCCAGTTTAACTGATTTCTTATATGCAAGAGTAGTATCCACAAAAGAGACAACACCGTCTTTCACTACGAATATCAGCCCGTCACGAATGAGCCCTTTGTCAGCATCCACAGGCAGATCATACGCTATATCAAGCCCGTAGATATAGCCGTCACAGTAGAGCTTACCGCTCCTTTTGAAAAAGAAACAGCCGTCAATGGCCTGTGTGTTTCCGTCATCAATAAGCCTGCCCGCCTTATAGTCCGCAGTAAGTCTTCTCAGGTCATTCTCTTCGTCATAGACATAGATGCTGTCATTCTCGAAATAAGCCTGTCTCACCTGTACTGAACCGCCGTATATCGCGATATACTTTCCTGTCCTCGCACTCATGAGAGCTATCTTGCCATTATCGTTCACAAACATAGCTTTGTCGCCGGAAAGCATTCCAATATATACGCTTCCGAGAAAATCACCTTTATGCAGTTCCCTTGTTCTTCTTGAATCGTATATAGAAAATGTATTACCTGTAATCTCAAGGAAATAATCTTTTGAAAGTGAAAAACCTTTACCGGCAGAATTTGTTTCATACAAAGTTCCGCACTGAGCTATGTCCGCCAGAACCGCTTTGGTAGAACCTGCAACTACAGCAAGTCCGTTCTCAAGCTGTATCGAGCGGTATTTATCATCAGGGAGCAGTATGGACGGGCAGTCAATTCTGTTAGTTTCAATGGTGCGCCCTTTCAGCAGAACGAGAAGCCCGTTTTCATAGTCAAGATCTGTCACATCATCAGCGATATCTTTTACTGTGGGCTTTTTAGTAAAACTTATAATCGAGGCAAGGGTTATATCTGATGAGGGCATTTCTTTTTCAAAATCTTCCGGAACATCTGATTTCACAAGCCCTTTTCTTATCTGCATACCGATCTGCGACGGTTTCTTTTCAACCACGGCAGATTGCTCCAGCTGTGTTGTAGCACACGCAGTTATAAATAAAGCGATAAACAGCGCATTGCCAACACGCAAGAGACGCAGAAGCTTTGTTCTCTTTTTGAGTCTGGGATACACCTTCATGATCAGTTCCCTCTTTTCAGCATCACTAATTTCGGTGATTTGCATTTTCTCAGAAACCAACGAAACGAACCTCTCTTTCCAGCTTGATGCCGGTTTCTTTAAATACAGTTTCCTGCACATGATTTATAAGTGCATATATATCTGCGGACTTTGCCTTCCCTGTGTTTACTATAAAATTAGCATGTTTCTCAGAGACCTGTGCTCCGCCTATTTTGTAACCTTTCAGCCCGCACTGTTCGATAAGTGTTCCTGCATAGCCGCCTTCCGGTCTTTTAAAAACTGAACCGCAGGAAGGAAACTCAAGGGGCTGTTTCTCACTTCTCTTCTTAAGTATTTCCGCACGTTTCGCAAGAAGCTCATCTTTGTTGCCGTGTTCCAGCTTCAGCCCAAGTCCGGTGACAATACCTTTCAGGTTTTCAGCTTTGCGGTATCCAAAACCTGCATCTTCAGCATGAATACTGCTGACAACACCGTCAAAACCGCACATTTCTATCTGAACTGCAACATCTTTTATCTCGGTTCCAAATGCGCCGGCATTCATAATCACAGCGCCCCCCACAGAGCCGGGGATTCCTGACATATTCTCGAGACCTGCAAGACCGTTGTCAATGCATTTCAGAATGAGATCATTAAGTGAAACGCCCGCCCCTGCAAATACCAGCTCACCTTCAATCTGTATGTCATTATTCATGCATCCTGTACTGACAACCAACCCCTTAACGCCTTTGTCACTTACCAGAATATTATATCCTGTTCCTATGAGAGTCACAGGAATGCTGTTGTCTGATGCGAATTTTAACACAACCTTGAGGTCGAATGTATCTGTCGGGCAGGTAAAAAATTCAGCTTTACCGCCTGTTTTATAACTGCAATAATCCTTTAAAGGTACTTTTTTTTCAATCATTTACTTATTTTTGTCCCTGCAAGAGCGTCCGGACATGAACATTCCCGCTCGTTTTTAAAATATACAGGAAGCATGGAGACAATGCCTTTAAGTTTCTCAGTGGCTTTCCCCATCTCCTCAACAACTTCATCCGCAGTAAGTTTTGTACTTGAAGTTCCTGCGGCATAGTTTGTTATAACGCTAAGATTTGCGTAGCACAGCTCACGTTCTCTGGCAAGTGAGCACTCAGGGAAAAGAGTCATCCCCACCAGGTCTGCTCCCCAGCGGTCAAAAGCTTTTATCTCCCCTTTTGTCTCCATCCTCGGTCCGTTTGTGCATACGTATGTCCCGTTTACGGCAGCGTCAACATCTGCTGACTCGGCAGAATTCTCAAGAATGCCGCGCAGTCTCGGGCAAAACGGTTCTGTGAAATCTATATGATGAATCTGCTTTGACTCATAAAATGTTTGTATTCTGCCGGATGTCATATCAATACCATCATCAGGGATAATGATATCCCCAGGCTTATAAGAGCTGTTAATGCCCCCTGTGGCAGTTATCGAAACAATATTCTCTATCCCAAGCCTGCTGAAACCATCTATATTCGCTCTGTAGTTGACCTTATGCGGAGGCACCGAGTGACTTCGACCATGTCTGTTCAGAAAGTAGAACCGCATATCCTTATAGCTGAAAACACGATAGGTGTCGGAGGGATCACCGTACTCCGTCTGCATAATGATCTCTTCGACATACTCAAACCCTTCGATATCATAAAGTCCGCTTCCACCAATAATTCCAAGCTTTTTCATGACTTCTCCATTTCTATCTTACGGTCGCACGCATCTGCTATGCTCTCGTCATGGGTTACAATCAGAACAGTGATACCGTCCTGCTTCATCAGGTCAAACATACTGAAAACCTCTTCGCTGTTTTTCCTGTCGAGACTGCCTGTCGGTTCATCAGCAAGTATCATCTTGGGATTATTCATCAGAGCTCTGGCTATGGAGGTACGCTGTTGTTCGCCTCCGGAAAGTTCCGTCGGGAAATGATCTGACCTGTCAGAAAGCCCAACACGGGCGAGGAGGTCTTCTGCTCTTTTTTTAGCATCACCTCTGTTTTCTCCAGCAATCAGGGCAGGTATCATAACGTTCTCAAGGGCTGTAAAGTCTTCCAGCAGATAGTGAAACTGGAACACAAACCCTACAGCACTATTGCGGTATCTGTCGAGCTGACGCCCTTTCTTGTCGAAAACGCTGTCACCGTTGAAAACCACACTGCCGCTGTCAGGTTTATCAAGCCCGCCTATTATCTGCAAAAGGGTTGACTTGCCCGCACCGGACGGTCCTACGATGGCAACACGTTCCCCATCGTCAACTTTCAAACAGAAATTATTTAAAACATTAAGGGTGTAGTCTCCCTTTTTGAAGCTTTTGTTCAGATTGATTATTTCAAGCAATTTAAAATCCTTTCCACTCGTTTGAAACACATGCTGAAGCATATGTCCTCTTTGAGGATTTTAATACACTTTCACTGAAAAATCAAAGACCATGACGTAAAGTTTAGATTGAAAATATTAAAGAGTCTACGAACTGAGCTCTTTAAGTGCACCTTTGAAAAGTTCTTCAAAGCCGGAGTCGGTTTTATAAATTTTGTTCACAGCTTTCTGACAGTCTGCACGTGAATAACCGAGATTAAGCAGGGCACTCACAACATCCTCCGCACCGCCTGCAACAGGCTCGTCACCTGTAGAGACACTCATGCTGCCGAATTTATCGCGAAGCTCAACCACTATGCGTTCCGCTGTTTTTTTCCCGATCCCCGGAATGGTGGAGATAAGACCTATCTCACTGTTCATAACGGCATTCATGAATTTGTTGACATCCATACCGGAAAGTATGGCAAGTGCCAGCTTCGGTCCGACTTTCGATATAGTAATAAGCAGAAGAAAGAGCTTCTTCTCCTCCATTTTAGAAAATCCGTACAGATAAACTCCATCCTCACGCATTACAAAATGAGTATAAACATGAGCCTTCTGTCCGGTCTCAGGGAGCTGCTGATAAGTTGATGCGGAAATACTCATTTCAAACGCAACTGCCCCTGTGTCAATGACAGCATTAGCGGGATTTTTCTCTATGAGTATACCTCTTACGCTATAAATCACATTCCGCTCCCTAGAAGGCAAGCCTTCCTGTCAGGTTAAAGCCGAGGCATATTCCGCATGCAAGCGCATCAGTAACATCCAGCGGGACATTGCCCATCTTCCGTCCTAAAAGCACCTCGACCATTTTTTTTACCTGCTGTTTGTCAGCCTTGCCATAGCCGACGACAGCCTTTTTTATCTGCAATGCGGTAAACTCCCGCACTTCTATATCTCCGGCAAGCAGAGTTGCAATAATAGCCCCCCTTGTCTGCCCGAGAAGCATCGCACTCTTAACATTCACAGAGTAGAAAACGTCCTCGACTGCTGAGCAAGACGGCTTATACTCCGCAAGGGCACTCCGTATGCCACCGCATATCACACCAAGTCTGACGGGGAGAGGATCTTTAGAGTCTGTGCGTACAACTTCGTGAGCGACATACTCCACTTTCCCCGGCCACACCTGTACGATACCAATACCAGTACAGTTCAGCCCCGGGTCAACCCCCATGACTATAGCAGGCAATTAATCATCCAGCTCTGCCATTGCGGCTTCGTCAGCCTCAAAGTTGGAAAATACTTCCTGCACATCATCAAGGTCTTCGAGAGCTTCCGTAATTGTGAACAGTTTCTTAAGATCAGAACCGGAAAGCGGAATAGTATTCTTCGGTTTCATCGAAACCTCAGAAAAGCTCATCGCAAGCCCTTTCTCCTCGATAGCATTTTTAACAGTAAAGTATTCAGATGGTTCTGTCACAACCTGAAATACATCACCTTCGTCAACAACATCATCGGCTCCGGCCTCAAGTGCCAGCTCCATCAACGTCTCTTCATCTACGCTGTCTTTATTTATTTCTATAAGACCTTTATTTTCAAATATCCATGCAACACAGCCCGGCTCACCCATACTGCCGCCTTTCTTGCTCATGGTGCTGCGGACTTCTGCAACGGTTCTGTTCTTATTCTCTGTCAAAGCTTTTACAAGTATAGCAACGCCGCCCGGACCGTATCCTTCATATACCATATCCTCGTAAACAGCGTCATTCCCTTCACCTGTACCCTTTTTGATAGCTCTTTCCACGTTATCTTTAGGCAGGTTTGCGGACTTTGCTTTATCCAGTGCAACCCTGAGTCTCGGGTTCATCTCCGGATCTGCTCCGCCAATCTTCGCTGCTACTGTCAGCTCTTTTGCTACTTTTGTGAAAGCTTTGCCTTTTTTCGCATCCTGCGCCGCTTTACGGTGCTTAATGTTGGCCCATTTGCTATGTCCAGCCATCATCGTCCTCCAAAAAATCTATTAATATATGATTATATTTTGATCTATGTTCAAATCGGTGGTGATTATACGGAAAAATGGGCGAATAATCAAATATAAAAAAAAGGCGGGAGCTTCCCCCCGCCTTTACTTCATTTCTTCTAACGACGTTTCAGTTTAAATCTAGAAACCAGTCCATCAAGTTCTGAAGCAAGATGGCTCAGCTGCTCAACAGCCCTAGCTGTTTCAGAAGAAGCAAGTGAATTGTCATCTGTAACGAGAGAGATGTTCTCAATACTCTGAGCCATCATCTCTGTGGCAGTAGCCTGCTCTTCTGTTGCTCTGGCAATCATACCCACCTCAGTTGAGACAGCATTTACATTGCTCTTGATAACATCGAGAGCCTCTTTTGCCTCTTCGGCCTTAGACTGTCCTTCTTTAACCTGCTGAACACCTTCGTGCATTCCCATAACGGCTCCGCCTGTGTCTGCCTGAATGCTCTGGATCATCTCTGCGATCTCTTTTGTGGCATTCACTGTTTTTTCAGCCAGTTTCCTCACCTCATCAGCAACCACAGCAAATCCTCTCCCGTGCTCACCTGCTCTTGCCGCCTCAATTGCGGCGTTGAGTGCAAGCAGGTTTGTCTGGTCTGCTATGTCGTCGATAACCTGAATTATCTGACCTATCTGTTCGCTGGACTCGCCAAGCTTTCTGACTGTAACAGCAGATTCCGAAACTGTCTCAGCTATTTTTTCCATCATATTTCTTGTCTGTTCCACAAGGATGTGTCCCCGTCCGACAGACTTGCTCGCCTCTTCAGCGCTGTTTGAAACATTGGCTGCATTATGAGCAACTTCCACAACAGTTGAGTTTACTTCTTCCACTGCACTTGCAGTACTTGAAACCTGCTCAGACTGCTCTTTCGCACCCTTTGCAATGGATTCTGCATTTTCTGAAAGTTCAGCAGATGTAGAAGCCAATGACGCAATAGAATCCACAACAACGCTCATTGCATCATTAACATCATTAATCATCTTATTCAGAGATCTGGCAAGGTCACCGACCTCATCACTTGAAGTATCCTGCACCTGCACACTGAAGTTACCTGATGCAACCTCCTGCAAAATATTGCCCATATAGACAAGCCTTTTAAATATAAACTTATTGTTAATTATCACCAATACTATAAGTATCACTATCGTAACCGGCAGAAACACCAGAAGTGAAACACCTAAATTTTTGTAGACTGCTGAATAAACATTTGAAGTAGGGAGGAAAACCTCAAAAGCACCGTGCAGTTCACCTGCGCGCCAGTTTTCCATTTTAACACCTGTAATATCAAGCCCCTTGGAATTCCCCCAAAGTTTTTGGGAAGTTACAGGATCCCCGTGGCAGTCCTCGCACAACTTAGCAAGCCGTACCGACCTATAGTATCTCAGCTGACCGTTCTCTTTGTCATGGATGACATATTCCGGAGCATCCTCTCCGCCTTTGTCGATGGAGTCAAGATAATCCAAAGCTTTAAGATCAACAGCGTCAGGTTCGTTTTTAGGGTTTCTCGGTGAACGTTTCGGTACTTTAAAGTTAAGCCCAACCTCTTCTGATTTCAGTTCCATAACCTTCATGGCACCAACAATAGGAACTGTCAGCAGAAATTTATCAAGGTCGTGCTTGACCTTATCGGTATCGTAAATGTCGTTCTCCATAGCCAGAGCCATATACTCCCTGACACCTTCCGCAGCCAGAACAAAGCTTCTCGCCCTTGCTATTTCGGCATCGAAGAGCTTGTTTTTCATCTGGAAGAAATTAACTGTAAACAGTACCCCCATTCCCACCAGCACGGTAACAGCTACGAACAAAGTAATCTTAACAATAAGTCGCATCGTATCTCCAAAAAAAGTTTATCAAAGAAGTATACTACTCTTTAAACAATCTTGTGTAAACAACATCAAATCCCCTTCTCTGTTTTTATCACATCTCTGGATTCATTGCGGAGTACATATTTGTTAAGAGCATCAAGGTACGCTTTAGCACTGGCGACCACCACATCAGTGTCTGACCCTCTGCCTCTGACATCATACCCGCACTCTTCAAACTCAGCAGAAAGGACAACTTCTCCCTGAGCATCTTTACCGGCGGTGAGAGCTTTTATCTGATAGCTCTTCAGCTTTCCTCCCACACCTGCAATACGTTCGATTGCTTTCATAACAGCATCAACAGGACCATCGCCTGTAGATGCATCAACGAACTCGTTGCCGTCTTTATCAGCAAGTTTGATCGTTGCAGTAGGAATAGCGGTATCACCACTAAGAATATTAACACTCTCCATAACGTATGCAAACTGCTCATCCTTTGCCTGATTAAAGATGATCGATTCGATATCTTCATCGAAAACCTCTTTCTTCTTATCGGCTAATATTTTAAACTCATCAAATGCAGACTGCATAGCATCGTTTTCTATCTCATATCCGAGATCTTTAATACGCTGAACAAAGGCATGTCTCCCTGAGTGCTTGCCGAGCACAAGGCTTGTTGAAGGGTAACCTACACTTTCAGGGGTCATAATCTCGTAAGTTGTTCTGTTCTTGAGCATACCATCCTGGTGGATACCGGCTTCATGGGCAAATGCATTTTTACCCACTATAGCTTTATTTGGCTGAACCCCAACACCTGTAATAGTTGTGAGCATTTTACTTGCTCTGTATATTTCGTTAGTTTTTACACCTATTTCGATATCATCGAAAACGTCTTTGCGGACAGTAAGCCCCATAACGACCTCTTCCAGGGAACAGTTACCAGCCCGCTCGCCGATACCGTTGATGGTACATTCGATCTGAGAAGCGCCCGCATTAACAGCCATCAGTGAGTTAGCAACGGAAAGACCAAGGTCATTGTGACAATGCACACTGATTCTGGCTTTATCAACGTTCGGAACTCTGTTAATCACTTCAGATATGACTTTGTCAATTTCAAAAGGCATCTTATAGCCTACAGTATCAGGAAGATTCACAGTGTTTGCGCCCGCCGCAATAACAGCCTCCACTACCTGACAAAGATAGTCCACGTCACTTCTCATAGCATCCTCAGCACTAAACTCTACATCATCGCAAAGGTTTCGGGCGAATTTTACAGCTTTGACAGCTATCTCCAGCGCTTCTTCCCTTGTTTTTTTCAGCTTATGCTGAAGGTGGATGTCACTGGTCGCAATGAAAGTATGAATTCTTGGGCGAACAGCGTGCTGCAAGGCATCCCAGCCTACAGATATATCTTTTTCATTTGCACGGCAAAGCCCAGCTACACCAGAATTTTTTATAACTTTGGCAACTCTGGTAACAGCTTCGAAATCTCCGGGGGACGAGATAGGAAACCCCGCCTCCATAACGTCTACGCCAAGTCTCTCAAGCTGCAGAGCTAATTGTATTTTTTCATCAGTATTCATAGAAAAACCGGGAGCCTGCTCACCATCTCTTAAAGTAGTGTCGAAAATAATTACTCTTCTTTTGGACATTCTAGTTTCCTCCGTCAATTTTAATAGTAACAATTCTTAACTTTTTTTTCCTCTACTTTTTCCTGTTCTTAAATATTTCTTAGTTCACCTAGTAGCATTATAACCTCCTGCATATAAATTATTTTTTCTCTAAACTTAAACATTTGCTAACCCCGTGTTTAAAACACAAAAAAAGGCCCCAACCCGTAAAGGGGCTGAGGCCTTAGCTTTTAAAATTATTTTCGTCTTCTTACGAAGACTTTATAATTTATTTTCGCCGGTTTCCACCTCTTTATCCCTTTTGGGCTGCTTAAGACGTACATACGCAAGGTATAGAAGTCCGCTTAGTGCATAGCCAGTAGATAGTAGGAATAGAAATAGTTCTGGATAGAGACCGAGTACGAATATAAAAAGAACAAATACAACAAGAGCATTGTAAGATTTCTGCTGGATAAATGTCTTGCCGCTATAGTATTTTATATTGCTCACCATCAAAAAGGCGAGAATGTAGATTGTAAATGTGAACCAGACAGGAACAGTCATAGAGTTCGGGTCGCCGAAAAACTCTTTTGCAAAAAGAACACTTGTAACAATTACGCCCGCAGCAGCAGGTATCGGCAGACCGACAAAGAATCTCGGGTCAATTTTCTTAGTCTGAACATTAAAGCGCGCAAGACGCAAAGCACCACAGGCAACAAACAAAAATGCAGCCATCCAGCCTAATCTTCCGTATGGGGCAAGTGCCCACTTATAAACAAGGATGGCTGGAGCGACACCAAATGAAACAAGATCTGAAAGCGAGTCGAGTTGTATACCAAAGTCACTTGTAGCATTCAGCATTCTGGCGACTTTACCATCCATACCGTCAAAAATAAAAGCAACAAGCGTGGCACTGGCAGCCATAACATAGTTACCGTTCAAGGTCGCTATTATGGAGTAGAACCCGCAAAAAAGTCCCAGAATGGTGACAAGATTCGGCAAAACGTAATTTTTGTTCTGTGCTGCTTCTGATTTCAATGCTTGTTAACCTATGTATTTTCCTATTACTGTTTCTCCAGCTTTCACAATATCACCATTTTTAATTGAAATGTCAAATCCTTTTGGTGCAAATATTTCAACTCTTGATGAAAATTTTATAAGTCCGAAACGTTCCCCGATGGGAAGCTCGTCTCCGGGTTTTGCGTTACATACTGTTCGTCTGGCAATCAGACCTGCAACCTGTTTGACTGTTACTACCCCGTAGCTTGTCTCTATGTCGATGACATTCTGCTCGTTTTCATATGATGCTTCGGGCTTGTCAGCAGCAAGAAACTTCCCTGGCTTATGTGTTACAGACTTCAGTTTACCGCCTATCGGCATTCTGTTTACATGAACATTAAAAACGTTCATAAATATACTGATTTTAGTTACTTCCCGACTTTCGTACTCTGTTTCCATAACCTCGACGACCCTTCCGTCCGCAGGGGATATCATTATATCTTTGAACGGTGGAATACGTCTTTCCGGATCACGAAAGAACCATAAACAGAAAACTCCAAACAGGAGCGCGATAAACATCAGAAACCTGACAGGAAATATTATAAGAATTATAAACACCGCCAGTGCGCCTAAAACAAAGGGAAATCCTTCTTTTGCTATCAAATCTTCACCTCTGATCATATTTCCGTAAACATACCTTCAATACATCATGTTTTCAAGCAGTATTATCATCTGACACATTGCTATAATCCATAAAAAGTGCTACAGTAGGAATTCGCGATAAAATCATACTAAGGAGTTTTATATGATACAGACCATCAAATGGGACGCCACCAAAAGAAAACAAATGACTGATGGCGAACTCAACGATATGCGTAGGCAAGGTTTTGTCCCCGCAATCATAAGCATAAGAGGAGAAGACAGTGTTTCTGTTTTCCTTAATGCAAAAGACATTCAGAAAAGACCTTTCGGAAACTTCAGGATAGAACTTAAAGTTAAAGGGATCAAAGAACCTTTCGACTGTTTCCTCAAAACACTTCAGTACAACCACACATCAGACAAAGTCATCCACGCAGACCTTCAGGCGCTTGTAAAAGGTCAGGAGATCGATATTGATGTTCATTTTGACTTCGTTGGTGAGCCTGCCGGACTTAAAATGGGCGGAATACTTAACACTGGTCATACAAGTGTTAAAATACGTACACTCCCGAGAAATATCCCTGAAAAAATCACTGTGGACATTTCCGGTCTCAACATCGGCGACTCAATTCATATCTCTGACATCAAGTTCAGCGAGGAGCACACTCTTCTTGAACCCACAGAAGGAACTATCGCATATGTGAGTGAACCAAGACTTATCGAAAGCGATGAAGATTCTTCCGGTGAAATGAAAGAGCCTGAAATCATCACAGAAAAAGCTGAAGATTAATAAAAAGAAAACTATTAAAACATGGGTGCGGTCTCTAAGGGGCTGCACCTTTTTTTTACCCTTCACAAACCAGGCAAACCACGCTTTAAGCATAAACAAAACTTCCTGCATTTTATGCACTAACCCTGCCTTGCATTAGATAGGCTATGAGCAGCAATCAAGCTTATATCTGACCAAAACAATTATCCATACTATAATTACGCAAAAAAAAAGGCGGCACCAAAAAGCACCGCCATTTCCATATAACTTTTAAGACTTAGATTATTTCTTGTGGCAAGTGCTGCAAGATTTTTTAACCTTCATCTCTTTGTGACATTTGATACAAAGCTCTTCATGGAAAGCATTTTTAGTGCCTTTCACTTCGCCCGGCTCAAACTTCAGTAAACCCGCTTCAGGATCTTCATGACATGTTGCACATGCAAGCTTTTCCGCGTGATCTTTGTGTTCAAACTGAACAGCAGGCTTTGTAGGATCCGGAACGTATCTTTCCGCAAGATCAAGAACCTCCAGACCTTCTATAATAGACATAAGCTCTTCGCTGTTTACCGGACCAGCAGCTTCCTCAGCAGGAGCCTCTTCCTCAGCTTCTTCTGTGTGTGCAGCAACCATAGGTGTATGAGCCTCTTCTGCTTCGACAGGTTCAACATAGTTATCAAAAGCAACTTTAAGCTCTTGAACTCTTTCGAACATAGCGTCTAAGTATTCAGGGTTGTGTACACCGGCAGAACCATCCCTCTCTATTACTCTAACAACATAGATCAGTTCGTTTGCGATGTCACGCTGCCCTTCACTAACACCTTTGCGGGCAACCATCATTTCATCACGAAGCTGCTGAGCAGCAGGGAGCTGTTCTTTAAATGATTTTTGTATGTCAACCATGATCTCTGCGTAGGATTCATCGTGACATGCAACACATGTATCTGTATTAGGTCTTACAAAAGCGCTCTCGTGACAGTCGGAGCAGTCGAGGTCTGCCATGTACCATCTGTCCCCTTCTACGCCTTTTGTATAAGTACCCTCTTGAATTCCTTTTTGACTGACGTGGCATGTAGCACAATCGTCATTTGAGGGAACTGCTGCAGTTTCACGAACATCATCGTGACACTTAAAGCAGGTTTCCATCTTAGGTCTGTGGAATCTGTCCCCTGCGTGACCAAGCCCAAGGTGGCAGTTCATACAGGACAAACCAGCTTCCATATGTAGGGCGTGATTAGGTTCAACACCTGCACTAACGCCTTCTGTAAAAACATCGTTACGCCCGTATTCTTCTCTGTATTCAGGCATATAGACTTCGTCCATACCTCTGAATTCACCAAGAACTTTAATAACTCTGTTTCTGCGCATATCTTCGTTTGCAGCGTCAGAGTGACAGAAACTGCACGCTTCCATAGAGGTTGCATACTCTGCACCCTCAACAGTTGAAGCATATTCTGTAAGGTGTTTTACAACGTCTTCTTCAGGAGTAAAAATTTCGTGGTACAGACTTTTCATACCAACGATTACATGAGCGTGAAGGTATCCTTTTATCCCGGGTGCACCGTGGCACTCAAGACAGCTCACGTTAGCTTCACTGTGTACTCCTCTTTTCCAGGTGTAATACTCGCCTCTGACGCCAACATCTTCTTTAGGGTGACATGTTTTGCAAAACTTTGCAGAAGATGTCAAATGCATAGTCTGCACAGTCGCAAAACCTGCACCAACTATTATAACAGCAATTATAACAGTAAAGATGAGAGGATCTTTAGCACTGAATTCTTTAATTTTTTGCCACATACCTGCCCCCACAGTAACATAATGGAAAAAAGGCGGATTCCGAGAACCCGCCTTTGATTATTTGTCGTTAATATTAAACAACGAAAAGAAGTATAAGAGCTACAACAAGTGCGTAAATAGCAAGTGACTCGATCAGTGCAAGACCGATAATCATTGTTGTAGAAATTTTACCGGAAGCGCTAGGGTTACGGGAGATACCTTCAACAGCACCTTTGATAGCGTTACCCTGACCAATACCTGTACCAAGCGCAGCAACACCGATAGCGAGACCGGCACCGATGTACTTAGCCCAGAGAGCTCCGGCAGCAGCGCCGCCTTCAGCAGCGAATGCAGAGCTTGTAGCAACTGCCATTACAGCAGCTACAGAAAAAAGAATTCTTGCAACTTTAGACATTATAATGTCCTCCTATTAGTATATGAAACTTTAGTGTGCTTCTTCAAGTGCACCACTTATATAAATCATCGACAGCATCATAAACACATACGCCTGCAGAGCGCCTGTGAAAAGACCAAGGAAAAACATCGGCAGCGGCACCAGAAAAGGAACCAGCATAAAGAGGATGATAATTACAAGATCCTCACCGAAAATGTTTCCGAAAAGCCTCATGGACAGTGACAGCGGGCGGGCAAAGTGACCGATGATCTCAATGATAATCATCAGCGGCGCAAGCCAGCCTACAGGTCCGAGAAAGTGTTTGATATATCCGGCTCCATGTTTTCTAAAGCCGATATACTGGTAAACAAAGAAAACCACAAGAGCAGGAGCCAGTGTGGAGTTCAGATTGGATGTCGGAGCAAGAAACCCCGGAATAAGTCCTAAAAAGTTTGAAAAAGCAACATACAGACCTATGCCGAAGATAAGCGGGATATAAGGTCTCCCTTCTACGCCCATAACATCATCACACATGTTATAAATACTTTTCACTAAAAGCTCTAAAGTATTTTGTGTGCGCCCCGGAACCTCAGCTTTCTTCTTCATTGCAAGAGAGCCAAGGAAAATCACGATTAAAACCACGAGAAATGTCATGGTAACGTGCCAGAACTTATGAGAAAAAGCCATACCGAACAGCATGGACACATTAAGTGGGTGTTCCATCGTCCTTCCCCTTCACGTTATTATATATAACAAAAAATGGCATACACACGGGTATAATTGAGAGCCCCACCAGCATACCTATTATGTTTAAGTTAAGCTTCGTCATGGCAAACCAGATAACAAAACCTGTTCCCAGCAGACGAATCTGTCCATTGAATATAAGCGCAACACCGGCTCTCCCCTCCACAAGCCCAACTATCTTGCGGGCAAGAGAAAAGAAGTTAACAGCACCTAACAGATAGCCAACAAGCACACCATTAGTCAACGCAGGTTCAAATCTGAACCTGCATACTGTATACAAAATTACGAAAAAAATCAATGACAGAATTAATATTTTATTTGGAGTCTTCATCATCATACAGGTTCGTTTTCTTGACAAAATATATCATATTTTTGAATCCGGCGATAATGCCGCACACCATAAATAACAGGAATAACCAGGGCTTTGTTCCGAATGTTTTGTCCAGCCACCACCCCATCCCTGCACCGATAAGAATGCTGAATGCAAGAGATGTTCCGACAGAACTGGCGTTAGCCATTTTTTTAACAAATTTATCCGTATCAGATTTTTTCATTTAACACCATAGGTTTTGTATATATCGACGGCAAAAGCAACTCCTGTACCCGGCTCATCAAAATGCACTATCTTATCCAACCCTTCCATAAATTCTTCGAATATATCATCAGGAATTGTAGTCATCATAGTGCGGTTATTGGCACGCGCTCCGACCATGAGCTCGCGAAACCCGGCAAATATAGGAATGTCATAGGCGAGTATACGCCCCATACCAACAGAGTCAAGCACTGTCCCCCCCCGGACACCCTGCTCCACCATATACTCAATAATTTCTTCCAGAAGCTCAACTGTATTGAGCACTATGAATACCAGTTTCAAATAGTCTACACCTTGAGACAGAGCATGTATTTTAGCAATATGCCATGCTGCCCCGTATTAAGGCTCCCGCAGGTCGCCTTATTAATTTATTTATATCTAAACAATATATCGATTAAACATCTGACGCTGTAAAAGATTGCTTCGTCACTATGTTCCTCGCAAAGACGAGAGTAAACGCCATTACGAGGGCAGCGAAGTAATCTGAAAGGTTCATTCGTAGAATATCTAAACTATCTCTTTCAAGCTTTCGTAATGGGCTTTAACAGTCTTCTCAATATCTTCATCTGTATGAGCAGCACTCACAAACATCGCTTCGAATTGTGCGGGTGCTATTGTTATGCCTCTGTCAAGCATAGCGTGGAAATATTTGGCGTAGAGCTTAGTGTCTGTTTTCATAGCGTCTGCAAAACTTGTGACCGTACCGTCTTTGAAAAACAGACATGAGAGGGACTCGATCCTGTTATAAGCGTAATCAAGACCAAGTTTCTTACAGTTATCTGCCATACCGTCAAACAGAGTATCTGCTTTTTGACGGAGATTCTTATAAAAATCCGGCTGAGAGAGTTTATTCAGCATAGTAAGCCCCGCAGCAGTCGCAAGTGGATTACCTGAAAGTGTCCCAGCCTGATAAACTGCTCCATCGGGAGAGAGCATTTTCATGATTTCGCTCTTACCGCCGAAAGCTCCCACAGGGAGTCCGCCGCCGATAATCTTACCCATTGTTGTAATGTCAGGTTTAATGTTGAAATACTCCTGAGCACCACCGGCTGCCAGTCTGAATCCTGTGATGACTTCATCAAAAAGGAGTACAACTCCTTCGTCGTCGCAAACCCTGCGCAGGTCTTCGAGAAATCCCGCAGCAGGTAGCACAACGCCCATATTTGCAGCGACAGGCTCGATAAGTATACATGCAACCTCGCCTTTGTTCTCGGCGAGAAGTTTTTTTATGGATTCAATATCGTTGTACTGAGCAACGAGTGTATGCTTTGTAAAATCGGCAGGTACACCGGGGCTTGAAGGCTGATTAAATGTGAGAGCACCGCTCCCCGCCTTAACAAGCAGGCTGTCGGAGTGACCGTGATAGCACCCTTCAAATTTAATGATCTTGTCTCTTTCAGTATAGGCTCTTGCGAGTCTGATTGCGCTCATCAGAGCCTCTGTACCGGAACTCACGAGACGCACCATCTCCACAGAAGGAACCATACTGCATATCTTTTTAGCGATATCAAGCTCCGCTTTTGTCGGTGCGCCGAAGCTTGTACCGAGATCAGCCGCATCTTTCACAGCTTTGATGATATCAGGGTCTGCATGTCCTGTTATCATGGGACCCCATGAACAGACATAATCTATATATTCTTTACCGTTTTCGTCATAAACTTTAGAACCTTTTGCACTTTTAACAATAACAGGATCGCCGCCAACAGAACCAAAAGCTCTGACCGGACTGTTAACCCCGCCTGGTATGTATTTCTTTGACTCTTCAAAAATTGTCATAAATAAACCTCTCAAACAAGTTTTATGAATCTTACTAAAGTTATCGGCGTTGCTCAAGATATATGTTTAACTTTCGGCTTATGTTCATATCTGTATTGCAATCCTGAACCAATTATTATATCTTTTCAACTATCAACAAACGGGGAAATATTATATGAAAGTTTCTGTTATCGGTGCAACCGGATATACAGGGTATGAGCTTGTAAAAATACTGGCAAACCACCCCGAATTCGAAATAGCCGCACTCGTAAGTGAAACATATGCAGACAAGATGTTCAGCGATGTCTACCCAAGGCTCCGAAGCATCTGCGATGTTGTTATCACAGGGCGGGACTATGACGCCGTAGCCGAAATTTCTGACGCAGTGTTTCTCTGCCTCCCCCACGCGGCGGCACAGGATGCAGCTGCGTTCTTTTACGAAAAAGGGCTGAAGGTTGTTGACTTTAGTGCTGACTTCAGGCTGAAAGACAAGAAGCTTTACGAAGCGACATACAAAGTTGACCATACATACCCTGACCTTCTCCGGAAGGCTGTTTACGGTCTGCCGGAAATTTTTGAGGTTGATATAAAAAAGGCAGAACTCGTTGCAAATCCCGGATGTTACCCGACATCTGTGATAACGCCTCTTTACCCCTTGCTGAAAGCAGGGCTGATATCTCCTGAGGGGATCATTGCAGATTCCAAATCAGGTGTTACCGGTGCAGGGAGAAAGGCAGATATCGCCTATTCATTCTGTGAGTGCAACGAAGATTTCAGACCTTATGCCATCTTTTCCCACAGGCACAACCCAGAGATAAACGAAGTGCTTAAAGAAACAGGTAAGGAAACCAACGTACTCTTCACCCCTCATCTGATACCTGCATCAAAGGGGATTGAATCAACTATCTATACAAAAACAACCGCCGGTCTGGCAGAGATTTCAGCCTGTCTGAAAGACTTCTACAGAGAACGACGATGTGTGCGCATCTACGACAACGGGCATATCCCGTCCACCGCTGACGTTACAGACACTAACTTCATTGACATAGGTCTGTTTGTCAAAGGTGAAAGGCTGATCATAGTATCATGCATAGATAACCTTATTAAAGGTTCGAGCGGCATGGCAGTTCAGAATATGAACCTCATGTGCGGCTTCGACGACACACTCGGCATCCTGTAGTCAAAAGTCTGCGGGCAGTCTCACGTAAATTTTACAGAAATAACATTTTTTACGGCTGACCTTACCCTTACGGTAATGCTATAATCATATATATTAATGGAGAATAAAATGCAGAATATAAAAGGCGCAGGGGTATGCACTCCCCTCGGATACCTAGCAAGCTCTGTCGCTGCCGACATCAAAGGTAACAAAAAAGGGAAAAAAGACCTGACACTCCTTTACTCAGAAGTTCCTTTCACTCTGGCGGCTGTCTTCACCAAAAACACGATAAAAGCGGCTCCCCTTAAACACGCCATAAAAGCTCTGGAAACAAACAGAGAGTTCAGCGCAATAGTTGTAAACAGCGGAAATGCGAACGCCAGTACAGGCAAGCAGGGGCTGGAAGCTGTAGACACAATAGTGAAAGCGTTCGAAGATGAGCTGGGCACAGGCGAAGGCTCTGTCCTTATGGGCAGTACCGGAACCATCGGTGTTAAAATGCCCGTTGAAAAGGTAACTTCAAGCGTTAAAGAGCTTGTGGACGAACTGGACGATGCAAACTCACACGATTTTGCTGCTGCGATAATGACCACCGACACCGTCCCGAAAGAGATCGGCGTACTGGTGGAAACACCAAACGGTGCTTATGTTGTGGCTGGGACAACAAAGGGTGCAGGCATGATAGCACCGCACATGGCAACAATGCTCTGCTATATCACAACGGACGCACTTATCGGTGCAGATAACCTTCAGAATGTTCTGAACAACGCCGTGGGTGAATCTTTTAACAGCATCACAATCGACAACGACATGAGCACAAACGACACTGTTTTCCTGATGGCAAACGGAATGAGTGGAATTATCCCCGACATCGATCAGTTTCAGGAAGCTGTTAATCATGTCGCTCTTGAGCTGGCAAAGATGATTGTTAAAGACGGCGAAGGAGCAACGAAATTTGTCACAATTAAAGTTAAAAATGCTCAGTCAGAAGCAGATGCGAAAAAATGTGCTTTCGCTATAGCGAACTCCCCTCTGGTTAAGACTATGTTCTATGGTGAGGATCCCAACTGGGGAAGACTCATCGCCACTGTGGGCGCAAGCGGCGTGGCTGCTGTTGAGGAGAAGATAGATATCTGCTTTGACGATCTAGCATATGTTAAAGACGGCATCATCATAGATGAAAAGCTGGAAGAGAAAGCGGCAAAGATCATGAAAAACGACGAAATAGAGATAACTATCGACCTGAACATGGGGACTTTCGGCAAAACTGTCTATACATGTGATTTCAGCAAGGAATACGTGAGCATCAACGCCGACTACAGAACATAAAAAACGGGTAATGAAATACGTCCGGTTTACGATACTAATATAAACTGCCAAAAAGCGGACTTTATATGTATCCAAATGCCGGAACCTGAACATTATATTCTTAAGGATATATCACCGGCGGGTTCTTGCCCGCCGGAACTGTTTGGACACACAACCATGCATAAATAAACTCTGCATACTGTCGGCTGAAACAACAGGAGACATGAAATGAATTATCAGGAACTTCTTAAAAAACAGCTCGTAAGATATCTCGACTTTTATGAGTTTGCCCTTAATCCATCCAATAAAATCAGCATTTTTCCCGAACACGTACACATAGAACCTACAAACTCCTGTAATCTGAAATGCATACATTGCAGTCAGTCAGGGCGTGATATGAATATCACCACCAAGAAACGGGGCTTTATGGATTTCGGGCTTTACTGCAAAATTATTGATGAAATCAAAGGGAAAGTTGCCCGAATATCTCTTAACGTACACGGCGAACCCCTTCTGCACCCGCAGGTACTCGACATGGTCAGATACGGGAAAGAAGCTGGGATAAGGGTCAATCTGCTGACTAACGCCACAAAACTCACTGAGGATATTACCGAAAAACTTCTGGAATTAAAGCTGGACAGAGTTGTTTTCTCCTTTGATTCCATAGACAAGGAGATTCTTGAAAGTGTCCGTGTCGGCAATAAATTTCTACCTACTTTCAGAAATATTCTCTACTTTATAAAGAGAAACTACGAAACAGGCAGAAACACATTCATATGCGCTTCAATGGTTCTGTTTTCGAAAACAGAAGAACATAAAGATGAATATAACGAATACTTTATGTCTCTCCCTGTGGACACGACTTTCAACAGCAGTATACTTAATCTAGCAGGTTCATCTTCCGTTTCGCACGAGGTAGACATGCAGGCTCTGCACGAACAATACAAAGGCAACCAACCGATATGCAAAACCCCATGGGAAAACATCACAGTGAACTGGGACGGGACAGTCTCCCCCTGCCCCCTCGACTATAATGAAGCCCATGTTGTCGGGGATGCAAATACAGAGAGCCTTTTCGACATCTGGAACGGAGAAAAATACCAGAAATTCCGCCAGTGCCACCTCGACAATGACTTCAAATGGATAGACGACCAGGGGGTTCTGTGCAGCGACTGCAACGGGAGATATTTCCCTGACTATGACCTGCGTAACCAGAAGAAGAACATACCGGACTATATCGTAAGACAGTTCGAGGTATACGCAAAAAACATGTACAGCGCAGGGAAAGAAGATGCCACAGAAAAATACGAAAAGGTATGCTCCGAGCTGAACAGAGTGAACGGATTACTTAAAGATGCACAGTGACTATCAGATAAATTATCTGAACCTGCAACATAAAACTGCGCCTAAAGCTCCCTACTTATATAAGAATGACAATAGTGAAACGTCAGGAATAGACCTTGAGTGGGATACTGACATTCTGGGGATCAAATCAGCCAGAATAACTATGTGCTCCTGTAGCGACAACGGTGCCGGACTGCCGGAATCGCTGGGCAAAGTTGTAATGCAAATGGAAGACTCGGGTGTCCAGTTCATTGATTTCCGATGTGACCTGAATTCGCACATTATATTGCAGACAGCCCAGAAGCTTGGTTTTTATACCACTGATGTTCTGAATATCTACCTCAGTAAAAAAGCACCGGAGAAAGCCCTTATTCCTGGTGAGATAAGCATCAGCAGCCTGCAACAGAAAGACGCAGGCACAGTTGAAAAGATGGCTGCCGGGATGTTCACATACTCACGTATATATAAAGACCCAAATATCTCCAGAGCAACAGCAGATAATTTTTATAGAACACTCTTCGCACATTTCATGGGGAAGGCGGATATCAGGGTAATACACATAGACGGAACTCCTGCTGGGTTCACCATAGGGATGTCGGAACAGCTCGAAAATGGTCAGAAGCTCGGCTACCTCTGGCTCATAGGCGTATCGGCTGACTTTGCAGGTCATGGGCTGGGGTCTATGCTTCTGAATGACTTTCTGGTGAACATGCATAAAAACTGCGACATGGTAGAGATAGGCACTCAAGTGACAAACACCGCTGCCAACAGGATATATGCCAAAGCCGAACTGCCGGCTGTTTCAAGCCTGATGACACTCCACAGATGGACAGAGATACAATGAACTATGAACTTAACGATATTATAAACGAATATAACTGCTCCAGCAGATGCGATAAAGAATACGAAAAGGTGAAATGGGGTTCTCAGGAGAAGATGGAAAACCGCTTCCGCTTTGTCCTGAGTGAGCTCAACATATCATCCGGTATAAAAGTGCTGGATGTGGGGTGCGGCACAGGAGGGTTTATCAAAATGCTCCTTCAGAGGTTCCCTCATGTAAATGCCACAGGGATAGATGTCTCCGATGAGCTTCTTAAATATGCATCGGATAAGATAGCGAATCCAGACGTCAGGCTAATAAGAAGTGACTTTCTCGCCCTCACCTGCGAAAAATATGATTTTATAACATGCATCGGTGTTTTACAGAAAACCAATATGAAACTCTCTGACTTCTTTAAAAAAGCTGCGGACTGCCTAAACAGTGGCGGAAAGCTCTTTGTTGATACGAAAAATATAAACTGGGAGATGTTCAGCAAAGGACTAACTCCGGAGACCACTCACAGCTGGTTTGACATAGAAGACATTTTTAAAGCTGGAAATGAAGCTGGATTAAAACTGGTTTCTTACGGCGGATTCAACCCCGAAACCGGAGAAAAAACTGAAACAGACATGTCCCACACAATGTATATTATCATGGAAATTTAATATGAAGATAATAGACAGCGAAATACACATCCTGCACCCCGAAGCATGTAAGGCATCTTTTGCAAAATACAGCGAAGAACCTGTAGTGCAGGCTGTTCATATGCATAAGGATTTTGACGCAGTCAGAGACATGATGTCGTTCAAAGCTCTAGACAGCTCCATGAGAAAAAACAATATAGCAAACGGACTGCTCATGGGTTTAAGCTGGCTTGATCCAGGCATCCAGCGTGAGAACAACGACTACATAAAAGAGCTGGTGAAGGCGGACAGAAGGTTCAAAGGGCTTTACATTCCGAACCTTTCAGACATCAAGCAGGCTGCAAAAGAGATCGAACAGCTTGACGAATCCACTTTCATAGGAATCGAACTGCTCCCCACATGGCAGGGGGTGCACATCAACGACGCTGAACTTCAGCCTGTTGTGGATGCCGTAACAGCGAGAGATATGTTTATGATGGTTCACACACACCACATGACCCAGACAGCGACAGGCGATACCCCATCAAGGTTCTTCAGCTTTACTGCTGCAAATCCTGATCTGAAAATAATTGCACAGCATATGGGCGGACTCGTATGTTTATATGCCGAAATCCCCCATATCAAAGAAATGCTAAAGAATGTAACTTATATAACTTCAGTATCATCAACGATGAGATTCGTAGAGTTTGCTGCGGAGATATGTAACAGCAACATAGTATTCGGAACAGATTTTCCGTTTAATCACTGCCACGATCAATCCACACAGATCCGGTACATTCAGAATTCAGGTATGAGTGACGCAGCCAAAGAGAACATACTGTACAAAACAGCGGAAAGACTTTTCGGTTTCGGAGCGTCTGTATGAAAATAATATCAGGACATCAGGCGGTTTATCTACCGTGGCTGGGGCTTTTTCACAAGCTCTATCTGTGCGATACGTTCGTCTATATGGATACGGTGCAGTACCTTCACAACGACTTCAACAACCGCAACAAGATACGCATACCGGACGGCTGGATATGGCTTAGTGTACCTGTTGACCAGAAAAATAGCCGGTCCAAGATGCTGAACGACATAATCATCAAAGATCAGAACCCTGAATCAAAAGACTACTGGCAGGCTAAGCACTGGAAATCAATTGAAGTAAACTACTGCAAATCAAAATACTTTGAAGATTATGCCGGCAATCTTGAAAAAATGTACACAGAAACAAAATGGGAAAAACTTGTTGACCTATGCTGGGCACAGTTCAACTTTTTTGCTGGTGCGCTGGGGATTAAGCGTGAAATCATAAGGATGAGTGAAGTTCCGTTTAAAGGTGTCAAAGACGAGCTTGTGTTAGACCACTGTATGAAACTAAACGGTGACGCTGTAGTATTCGGTGCTCTCGGACGGGACTATGTAAGGGAAGAATTATTCACAGAGAACAGAAAAAAAATCTATTTCCAGCAATATATTCACCCACAGTACCAGCAGAGATTCAAAGGCTTCGAGCCCTATATGACGATTGCCGACCTTCTCTTTAACCACGGACCGGACAGCATGGATATATTACTGAGCGGAAACATAACACAATCACAGCTTAGAAGTGAGCTTCTATAACCGCTAGTCTCCGCTTTCAAGCCTGCCCTTGAGAACCCTCTGCAGTTGCTCGAACATGGGAAGGATTTTCGACATGAGCCCGTGCATCGTTTCGAAAAATTCAGCAGCAACCTGCAACACCTCATACTGTTCAGAACGTCCGTCTTTTGCATTCGCCTTCACACCATATATATCCATAACAGATTTAATATAATAAGACTGAACATAATGCATGAGGATATGGTAAAAGTCCTGAGAGTTGCACACTGCCATAATGTCTGAAGTGCTGTCGAGAATCTCTTTTGTCCTCTTGCCGTCGTAATCTCCTGTTTCCTGAAAATTCTTCCAGATAACATCGAAATACTCATTACACATAAGGACAGCGGAATAAAATTTCTGCTGAACATCTTTTGTAAAATCTGTAGCAGTATTAACTTTCTCCAGAGTCTTTTCCAGATATTCACGTTTTTCTTTTTCATCCGGCTGATTCAGAGAACCGGATATGATATCAAGAGCATTCACATCATCATCAATGTACTTATCGATAGCCTCCTGAAAGGTCATGATCTGAGTTCCCTGTATTTTTGCACCGCCCTCCGTGGCATTTATAACTGTCGCTGAAGTTTTCGAAATATCAGCCACGAAATATCGTCTGAAATTTTCCCAGATTCGCATAGTCTGTATCTGAGGCTGATAATTCCCCTCGACCATCAATGTATCTTTAAAGTGGGGTCTGTCTTCTTTGTTACCGAAGCGGCTGCCTGTTGCGTGTGTGTTTCCGTCCTTACCAAAAGCCAGATCCTGCCCGATCAGTATGATAGGGTTGCACCCGAGGTAATCCAGCAGTTCAAAAGCCATATTACCGGCTGACGGTCCTATGTCCAGAGTCCCTTTTTCTATCTCCAGCCATTCAAACGTTGCAAAACTCCTGTAAACGATAATCTTTTTACCATGCCATTTTGAGTAGGTATTCTGATGAATTACGGGTGTCGCAGCAAAATAGACATCGTCCGTATCTTCAGGAGTAATATAGTCAAAGAGTTTTGCTGTGGCTGGCCCCCGCTCCAGCGAAGTAACCATATGGGGTTTAAAGCCGTGATTGCGCATGACCTGAAGTGATGCATCGGGAGAACATATCACAGCTTTATTTTCCAGCCCTTTTAAAAGATGTATGTTCTTTTCAAGAGAAGGTCCTGTTGAGACTACTATTCCGGGCTTACCTTTGAATACCCCTTTTAAATCCTTAACCCCGGGATTGTCTATTATTTCCATAATATTAAGGAAGGTGTTTTCGATACCGATAAGGGAATCCAGAGGTGAATTTCCGAAAAAGATAAGAGTATCTTTCGCCGCTTCCTTAACAGCTCTTATGCAGTTGATATAATAATCTTTATAAGCGGTAAAAGAATTCAGGTCTTCGATAAAGTTCATCGCCTTAATAAATGCCTTTATCCCCCCCTGCTTGAATCTGGCACTGAGGTCTATCATTATCGAATGGGGGTCTGTGTCTACATAAAAGATGATCCCATCATGGAGGATAAGCGCAGAAATGTCTACAAACTGGATCACCGTTCTGAATGAATCGATATCCTTTTCTATTATATATAGTCTGCTCTCGCCGGAGGCTGTTTTGTTTATATAATTATCCAGATAAGCCTTTGCTGTGTAAAATAGCCCGCAGCCCAGAAAAATCGCAAGATTAGGTATCTTTATCTGCCTGCCAATAATATCCTTTTCAACAGGACTGTACGGACTGAATTTATCATAGTAGAAAACCTTTCGCTGATGGTCGATAAGGTTAAGGTGTTTACCGTTTCCGGCATTAATCACCTGATATCTTCCGCTTGGTTTCATAGCAGAAAGCTTATCGAACAGCTGGGGATATTTGAGTTTAAGAGCATCAAAATTCTTCTTTTCAACAGACATCAGCAACTCCGTTTTTTCAGTACCTACCTTAAAATAATATTTGGTATTCGATATTTAGTCAATCCATATGTAATTTTTAAAAATTACCTTAAGTTTAATTCGATAATGACGATAACATGATTACCAGAGATGTAGCTTGTTACTGATGAGCTGTATCTTTGAAGATGGCTTGTGTTTATAACCAAGAAACACTTTATGCTTTTAGAACAAGGGGCGGTGTATCATGTACGAAACAACCAGCGTCACTTCCGTTATAAACAGTAATAACTCCGGTGCGTCTCAAGGTAACGAGACTCTCAGGACTCAATCTGTTAATGAAGGCAGTAGAGATGCGGCAAAACAACCCGAAAAGGAAGAGGTTAAGCCAGAACAGCTGGAAGCTTCAGTAAAAGAGCTCAACAGTGCTCTCCAATCGCTCAATGTTAGGCGCGAATTCACTATCGAAGAAGATATTAACGAAGTGGTTGTGAAGATTATCGACAGTGACGACAAAAAGGTAATCAGGCAAATACCTAACGAAGAGGCTGTAAGGCTTTCCCGTAACATCAAAGAGATGGTAGGGTTGCTGTATGACAGTACGTCATAGCAAAAAACTTTAAGTGAGGTGAAGGTTTTTTATTAAGTATTCTTATAAAGAACCGATTTTATCTCTAACAACAGAATATGAAAGGTACTGAAATAATCAGGCCGATGTTTTCCTGTCACAGGAGCATCGGCCTTTTTTGGTTTCAGCATCAGGAGGTGCATGGAACAAAGATATTTTATTAGCACAACATAAATGGAGCCATGACAATAGACAGAACATGACGTTCTGTACAACAAACAAGCCATTAAAATTTTAAAAAATAACAAGAATACTCTAAGGCAAGGACGCCAAAACTAGAGGAATTACACGGAGGTATTAAAATGGGAATGACAATTTACACAAACGTTGCTGCGCTTACTTCGCAGCGATACCTTAGCCAAACAGGCTCAGATATGTCCAAAAACCTTGAAAGACTTTCAAGCGGTCTCCGAATCAACAGTGCAGCTGACGACGCATCAGGTCTTGCAATATCAGAGAAACTGCGTGGTCAGATTTCCGGTCTTCAAAGAGCTTCCATGAACGCCCAGGACGGTATTTCACTGCTGCAAACTGCTGAAGGTGGTCTTTCTACCATTCAGGACATGACACAAAGAATGAGAGAACTTGCTGTACAAGCTGGTAACGGCGTGTACACAACAAACGACCGTCAAGAAATCCAGAAAGAAGTTGATCAGCTTAAAGAAGAGATCAACCGTGTTGCTTCTTCAACTGAGTTCAACACAAAGAAACTTCTTAACGGTGACTCTACTGCTCTCACATCTACAGATCAGTCAGACAAGATCAATACAATCATCACAGGCGAAGTTGCCGAAGGTAACTATAACCTTAATATTACTGTTGATCCTGGCGAAAACTATGTGTACAAAACAAACGTTATGTCCCTGAGCGAAGACTCAATCGCAGCAGAAATCACAACAGTTTACACTACAAACACATCTAACCTTGCATCTGTTTCAGATGCGAAAAGCCTTACATCAACAACAGGCTCTGGTGTATACACACTTGCAGTCGGTTCTTCAGGCTCCACAGCAGCAGCCACAGCAGATGTTCTTTCAACATATGCTCAGTCCGGCAGCTCTTTCGCTGTTACAGCAGCTTCTGTAGGAACATCAAGCTTCACAGCAGGTTACCTTGAAGTAATGTTTGATGAAGCAGTTGAAGGCGATACTGACGAAGATGTAGACATCAAATACCGCTATATCAACGCTAAAACAGGTGAAGCTTCTGACTGGACAGCTGTAACACTCACAGCAGCAGGTGCAGGCTCAATAGCTATAGCAAACGATCTTGACTTCGGTGGAACAACAGTAAGCGTAAGTGCTTCTATTTCTCTCGGAGCAAGCGGAAGCGTTCAGTCCGGTGACAAAATGCTTATCGCAGTTACACCAGACGTAAGCTCCAGCGCAACAGAATCCGGTGGTGGTACAATCAGGCTTAGCGGTGGTCCTGACGGACAAGCCGGCCCAACAATCGCCTTTGACGCACTCACTGAAGCAGACAACGGCGATACAGTAATTGACTATAAAGATACTAATGTTTACCACGCTTCACTTGATGAAAACACTGGTAATCTGAATGTCGGCAGCCTTACTCTCAGCTTTAAAGAGAACACAGGTGTTGCAATATCCAACGGTTCTACAACAGGCGATACCAGGATAGATATCGCTGTGCGTGGTGCCGGTGAGGCCGCTACATCATCTACCAAACTCAGCGATCTTTCTCAGTTCGCTACAGAGGACGGTGGAAGTATCTTCGACAACAATCAGACTCAGTCACTCACAGTATATGGTAACGGTACATCTGCTACTATCTATCTTGAAGGTGACGACACAATATCTGACTTCGAGACAAAACTGACTAACGCTCTCGTTGACACTCTCGGAATGGGCGCTGACTCTTCAACAAGCAGCACCACATCAGATGTTAACAACAACCTTGTTAATTATGTTTCAACAGAGTCAGACTACACAAATGAAGCTGTTCAGGGTACATTTGTTATCCAGACAGCAAAACTCGGCTCTGACAGCCAGCTTTCATTCATCGGCGACCAGTCACTTATAGACGGTCTTAACCTCAAGGCTATACAGGAAGGCACAAACAGTGCTGTAACTGTTGACGTTACTGACGCACACACTGGTGAGTCAATAGGTTCTGATGAAGTTAACGACTACGTCCTCAGAGACGTGATCAAAGGCGTTAACGTTGAAATCGACGGCAGTACAGGTCTTGACATTAGCTGGGATGACGCTAAAAAAGAGATGACTTTCGCAGCCGGTTCATCAACAGACGTTAAACTCCACGTTGTTGACAACGCTATGGAAATGCAGATCGGTGCTAATGCTGGTCAGACAATCTCTACAGCTATCCCGCAAGTTAACACAAGCTCACTCGGTCTTGACGACATAGTGATGGTTGACCAGGATCTTGCTCAGGCCTCTATTACTAAGATCGACTCCGCACTGGAATCCATCTCTAGTATCAGAGCTACAATAGGTGCTCAGATTAACAGACTTGAGTATACAATCACAGGTCTGGACACTCAAAGAGAAAACCTGACTGCATCTGAATCCAGAATCCGCGATCTTGACTTTGCTTCAGAAATGACAGAGTTCACAAGAAACCAGATTCTGAATCAGGCTGGAACATCTATGCTTTCACAAGCTAACAGCCTTCCACAGCAGGTTCTTTCACTTCTTGGTTAAGAAGAGAACAAAACCAAACTAAAAGCAGCTTAAGTGACTGCTTTGCAAATATCAAAAAGCTCCCGGCACTCACACCGGGGGCTTTTTTTGATTGTTTTGCACTGTTAAATATAAACTTTTTGAGATATCATCAATAGAGATGCAAACTTGATATTTTCTTTCAAATGGAGAACCCCATGCAGAAGATTAATGACGTATACATAAACGGCAGGAAAGTTGGCTCCCCGTGTTATGTAATTGCGGAAATAGGTGTTAATTTTAACGGCGATATGGTTCTTGCTAAAAAAACAATCGATGCTGCCATATCAGCCGGAGCTGATGCTGTGAAATTTCAGACATTCAGTTCAGATGAAGTAGTAGCAGACAGAGACCTCATGTACACATACACCCAGTCTGACGGCACAACTGTAACCGAGTCCCAATATGAAATGTTCAAAAGGCTGGAGCTTCCATACGAATGGCACATAATCCTGAAAAAATACGCAGAAAGCAAAGGCGCAGACTTCATGACATCCGTGGCGGACATCAACGCTGTTGATCTTGTTGAAGAAATAGGCGTAAGCGTTTTAAAAACCGCAAGCGAAAACCTTATAAATATCGACCTGCTAAATCATATGGCATCCAAAAGACTTCCGGTTATCCTTTCAACAGGCATGGCATCATATGACGAAATAGATAACGCAGTCAGTATATTTAAAAATGCAGGGTGCGAAGAGCTTGTGATACTGCACTGTGTCAGCTCATACCCCACCCCATTCGACCAGTGCAACCTGAACAGGATAAAGGCTCTCAGGGACACTTATGGTTATCCGGTGGGCTTTTCTGATCATACCGAAGGGTGGGAAGCTCCTATGCTGGCGGCTGCTGCTGGAGCATGTATGGTTGAAAAACACTTTACTCTGGATAAGAACCTCCCGGGACCTGACCACAGGTTTTCCACTGACCCTGCAGAATTTGCAAAAATGGTACAAATGATACGGAAGGCTGAAACAATCATGGGGAAAGAGGGTCTCCATTACGCTGATATTGAGGCAAAGGGGCGCGATGAATACCGCAGAAGCATTGTAAGCGCACATGACCTTAAAAAAGGAACAGTCCTGACACTGTCAGATATAACATATAAACGCCCTGGCTACGGCATGAAACCCTATGAAAGGGACAGAATATTAGGTAAGAAACTCAATAAAGATATCCCCAAAACCACACGCCTCAGCCCGGAGGACTTCGACAATGTTTAACAGCAAAAAAACGTTGATAGTCGCTGCCCACCCAGACGACGAGATACTCGGGTGCGGCGGTACAGCAAAATTACTTGCCAAAAACGGAACAGATGTAAAAGTAATCATACTGGGTGAAGGCGCCCAGTCAAGATCCGGTACCGTACCTGAGGCTGAAATAGATAAGACTTTGTCAGACCTGAAAACTCAGGCAAAACAGGCAGGACATACTGCCGGCATAAATGAAGTTATCTTCGGAGGTCTGTCGGACAACAGATTTGACACTGTGGCACTGCTGGATATAATAAAAATACTCGAGCAGGTTAAGAGGGATTTTAAGCCGGACACGGTCTTCACCCAGCACGGCGGGGATCTCAATAACGACCATTTTATCACTAACAAGGCAACTCTGACAGCTTTCAGACCACTGCCTGATGAAAACTGCATAAGGCTTTATGCCTACGAAGTTCAGTCAAGTACAGAATTCGCAAATCCGACTTTCCATGAAAACGCTTTCAGACCAAATGTTTTTGTCGATATTGCTGATTCAATGCAAACCAAGCTTGACGCTTTCGCCTTTTACAAATCTGAAATCCAGCCTGACCCTTACCCAAGGTCTATGGAATCCATAAAAATACTTGCGCAGATGCGAGGCAGACAGTGCGGCAAAGAATATGCAGAGGCTTTTATGCTGATGCGCGAAATTTACTAAAGGGCTTAAAATGAAAACTGCAGCAATCGTTCAGGGGCGCACAGCGTCAACCAGACTGCCCGGCAAAATACTCAGAGACCTGCCCCTTGGAAGCGGAATCACCGTTCTGGAACAGGTTATAAGAAGGCTTAAAAAATGCAGACAGCTGGACTATGTCGTTGTTGCCACCACCGATGAAGAAATTGACGATCAGATCGCAGATCTCTGTACAAACACAGGAATGGATTTCTACAGAGGAAGTCAGGATAATGTTCTGAACAGGTACACAAAAACCGCGGAAGCCTTTGGAGCAGATATTGTGGTTCGTGTAACCAGTGACTGCCCATGTATAGACCCAGATATTATTGACACAATGGTGGAATTTTATAAAAATGACGGCACATTTGATTACATTTCAAACAACAGACCAAGAGTCTATGCCCACGGTCTGGACGCAGAAGTGATTAGATTTACCGCATTAAAAGAGGCAGACAGAAACGCCGATCTGAAATATGAAATGGAACACGTCAGCCCATACATCACAGGGCGACCTGAAAAGTTTAAAATAGGTTCATATATACCTGAAGCATTAACAGGGGGGGAAGATATCAGAATAACCCTTGATAATAAAGAGGACTATACGCTTTTGTGCGCTGTTTATGACATGCTTTACGAAAAAGACAATTATTTCGGCAATGAGTCCATTGTAGAGCTTTTCAGGTCAAAACCGTGGCTCTATGAAATAAATGCAAATGTGCAGAATAAGGTCAAGTTTGAGAACATACAGGACGAGTTAAAGCAGGCCGTAAAAGTCCTTGATCTACAGGAACTTTACACCGCTTCTGATATTATCAGGCAAAAACTCAGATCTGAATGATATCCCTGTTGTCACCGGTAAGACTCACACCGCCTTTATCCGTGACAATATATGTATTTTCAAGCCCAACCAGCCCCACACCAGGGATGCCCCGTTTGGGCTCAACAGCAAGCACCATATGCTCCTCAAGTGGCAGGTCAAACCCCTTAGCGATAACAGGATATTCGTCTATTACAAGTCCGACACCATGCCCCAGAAATTTAACACGCTCGTCCCCTACTCCCATGAAATACTCAAGAAATTCTTCATCATACTCAGAAAGCACATCTTCATATATCTTTGATGGTATTGCACCTGGTTTCAGCCTGCTGACAGTGGCATCAAGAATATCCACACATCTCAGTTGATACTCATAGACCTCGTCAGGCAATGTACCGAAGGCATAGACCTGTGTTTTGTCCGTATGATAGCCTTCAATACCGAATCCGATGTCTACAAACACCAGCTCATCACAGGCAAGTTTCCTGTTCTCGTTGCCGAAAAGAGGAACAGCAGGAGAGATGCCTTTTATACCGCCGGGACCGTCAAAAGTGTTGTAATACATTGAATTTTCACCGAAACAAACCTGCCCCAGAAAAAGCTCTGTGTTAAACATAGCTATTCTGGTTACACCGTGATGTCCGTTATCCAGCATGTAATGCATAATATCTGCTGCGAGTTCCTTTTCGTTTATCCCTTCTCTGATAACCGTGGGGACATACTCCTCAAGCGTCTTCCTGTGGAGGATGCCGGCATGCCGCATAATATCAAGTTCATACTTAGTCTTTACTGCCCGTGCGGCAGAAAGCGCAAAATCACATGACCTGATCTCCTCAAATCCAAAATACTTATTAATACGTTCAAAATGGGCAATAGGAACAAATTCTTTTTCGATATAAACTGTCTTCCCTAAACTACCGGTAACAGGCGGAATGTCCCTGAACGAGTTGATTTTAACAATCTTTTCAAAATTCGACTCAAGCTCTGCCCTTTGGTAGCTTCTGCGTACAAAAAAGACAGCATCGGAGCTTCTGGGGATAACCAGTATCCCATTCTGCTGAGTGCCTGTCAGGTAAAAGAGATTGACCTTATCGATAATAAAGGCAACATTCCACCCATTATTATGCTCATCCATTTTCTTTCTGAAAGCAGTAAGACGGCTTTGCAGTTCCTCTTTCGGTACCAGGTTCAAAGAAGCTCCTCCAGAGATATTTTTTTAGTTGCCAGCAGATTTCTCATCTTGCTCAGCACGCGTTTCTCAATCTGACGGACACGCTCTCTTGTTATCCCAAGGTCGTTACCGATAGACTCAAGAGTCTCGGGGTCATTACCTGTTAAACCATAGCGTCTTATGATAATAGTCTTTTCGTTATCAGACAGGAAGGTGAGCCATTTAAAGATGATCTCCTTCTTGCTGGTATTCTCGATCTTCAGATAAGGATCAAGATACTTCTCGTCGTCAGCGATAAACTCATGAAGAGTGCTGCTCTCATCTCCACCAACAGGCATATCAAGCGAAGTGTCCTGTTTGATTGCGTCAAATACTTTTTTAAGGGTTGAAAGGGGCATCTTACATGCTGTTGAAAGTTCGTGGATAGTGGGTTCGCGCCCGAGTTTCTGCTGGAGTTCATTCTGTGTTTTCATCACTTTACTGATGTTCTCTGACATATGCACGGGAATGCGCACCATCCTGCACTGGTTGATGATGGCACGCTCTATCGCCTGCCTTATCCACCATGTTGCATAGGTGCTGAATTTAAAACCTTTTGTGTAGTCAAATTTCTCCACTGCTTTCAATAGCCCGATATTCCCCTCTTCCACGAGGTCAACAAGGTTCATCCCACGGTTGATATACTTCTTCGCAATGGAAACAACGAGACGCAGATTACATTTAATCATTGTCTCCTTTGAGTCATTACAACCCTTCTCTATCCCTTGCGAGAGCTCCCCCTCCTGTTCCCTCGTGAGAACCGGATACTTCGATATCTCGTTAAGATAAATCTTAAACACTTCGAGGTCTTCAGACGAATACTCATATTTCGGCTCTGGTTCAGTTTCACAGGTATCAAGTTTGGTCTCGATCTCTTCAACTTCGCTGAGATCCGTCGGTTCCTCTTCCAAAAGTTCTTCTTTGTCAACTATTTCAGATTCACTCATAATCTCTCCAACACTTCTGTGAATTTAATGAAAAATACATCTTTTTCTACAAACCCTTGTGCCGTGCTCAAAAGAAGGACAAAAGCTGAGAATCCAGCGATTAAGCTTCAAAGTGATGAATATTTCAGAAGCTGAACCTGAACCCTCCGCCAGTGGATACAGGGGTATCGCAACCCTGCCCGTATACGGCTGGCATCACAATATCACAGTATTTGTTTGCAGTGGATTTATCACAGGGCGATAACGTCCCGATAGTTAGCCACCTGCATTCTTCGCACCGTGTAAAGTGTGCTCCATAACTCCGGCAAGACCTCCTCTCAGAACAACAAAACCTTTCGTTGCTGCCAACTCCCACACATGATGGGCAGCTTCTAAAATCAGATCATCACAAATTGAAGATCCGGCAGCCATTATGGTTTTTACAGTTTACAATATAACTTTATTTGATTTAAAATGGAAGTGAATAAATTATTAAATACTAATAGTTTCAGAACGAATTATGTTGTCAGGCTATGTCTAACGAAATCTATTGTATTCTAAAAATGTGAATTAATCCTTTGACAACAATACATAAGACCATCACAGTTTTTTGCCTTAGTGACAACAAATTAACCTTAGGTTACGCTCCAACAAAATCCACAAAACTGCAATTCGCCAGAGGTTTTGCCTGAATATCATTACCATTTCTGGTTACACGCATCAGCTTTCCGTCAGCGGGAACCAGCATAAGCCCACCATCAGCAAGCTGTGCAACAAGCTCATCCGGCACAGATTTACCCTCTGCCGTAGCTATAATTCTGTCATAAGGACCAAACTCAGACCAGCCCAGCTTAAATGGCTCCAGCTTCATTTTCACGTTGCGCAGAGGAATGCGCTTGATGATCTGATATGCACGCCTGTGCAGCTCAGGAACCCGCTCAACAGTGTATACTGTCTTACAGAGCTTTGAGAGTATCGCCGCCTGAAACCCTGATCCGCTGCCGATCTCAAGTACAGTATGTTCTTCGGATACTTCAAGTTTTTTAGTCATATAAGCCACAGTAGACGGTTTAGAAATAGTCTGACCGTAGCCTATCGGAAGAGCATCGTCTCTGTAAGCCATCTTAAGCATAGCTTCGTCAAGGAACCTATGTCTGGGAGTGCTCAAAAAGGCGTCTATTATATCCTTGTCCCATTCGCACGCAGGACCGACAGCCTGCTTTATGTATGATTCCGGGATGTTTACATTCTTCATTGGCGGATCTGTGTCCCTATGCCGGAATCGGTAAATATCTCCAGCAGCACAGAATGAGAGACACGCCCGTCAATTATATGCGCTTTAGCAACGCCATTCTGAACAGCGTCAAGAGCGCAATCGATCTTCGGTATCATACCGCCTGTAAGAGTGCCGTCTTTTTTCAGCATGCGTATCTTCTCCGGAGTGAGGGTAGAGATAAGGTTCCCCTCTTTGTCCAGAACACCTTTAACATCTGTAAGAAGTATCAGCTTTCTTGCCTTGAGAGCTGTTGCGATACTGCCTGCAACGAGGTCAGCATTGATGTTATACGGCTGATAATCTTCACCCACGCCAACCGGCGCTATCACAGGGATAAAGTTTTTGCTTATGTTGTTAAGAACCTCAACATCAACCTTTTTAACACTGCCGACATGCCCCAGATCGATTATCTCCGGAGTAACTACAAAACCGTCCCCCTCTTTGAGGTAAAGTTTTTCCGCAGTGATAAGGTTGCCGTCCTTGCCTGAAAGTCCGATAGCCTTACCGCCGTTTATGTTGATAAGGCTGACAATGTCCTTATTAACTTTGCCGGCAAGAACCATCTCGACAATATTCATAGTCTGCTTGTCCGTAACACGCATTCCCGAGACAAAGTGACTTTCGATATTAAGTTTTTTTAGCATTTCGCCGATCTGAGGACCGCCTCCGTGCACGATCACCGGATTAAGACCTATATATTTCATCATGACTATGTCACGGGCAAAGCTGAATTTAAGCTCATCATCAACCATCGCATGTCCGCCATATTTAATGACTATAGTTTCACCATAAAACTCTTTGATGTACGGCAGTGATTCTATCAGTATGTCTGCTTTCCTGATCAGCTCTTCCATAACTCCTCCGGAGTGTTATATATTTATTGAAGTGATAAAATATTACAGATAATCGTCAATTTTGCAAGGATATTAACGGGTTTGAAAGGCTTTCAGGTTCCGATAGAGACAGAAACCACAGGTACTTCGATGGTAAAACTTGCCCCTCTGTCTCTCTTATTCGCCCTAATTCTACCGCCAAGACTTTTCTCCACTATAGATTTCGCCATGTGCAGACCTATTCCTGTACCTTTGTTTTTTGGTTTCGTTGTATATTCAGCTTCGAATATTTTGTCAATCACAGCACTATCCAGCCCTACCCCGTTGTCGTTTATCTGTACAAATGCTTTCGTGGCTTTTGTCCACACCTCAATGCTGATAAGCCCCGGCTCCAGAACACCGACAAGCCCCTTCTCGCGGGCTTCTGTTACAGCATCTATAGCATTATTTAAAACGTTGATCATGACCTGCTTAAAAAGATTCGGGTATCCGTAGACAACAATATCCGTTGCTGTCTCGACAGGATTAGTAAAAAAGCTGATACCACGTCCGTATTCAATATTAAGAAGATTTTCCGGTTCACCTTCCCCCATGTTGCAGACTATATTTACATTCACAGCGGCGACTTCAAACCTACCGTACTGCATCTTTACCACATCAATAAGTTTTTCAATCATATTAAAATGCTCTTTATCCGGTTCCGGTCTGAAAAAATTTCTGAAATCATCCATCGTCTCAGACATAAAACGTACATAGGACATGCTCTCATCTATCGCATCGTCCAGATACTTTATGTCTAACTCGCCAAAATGATAAGCATCACGGATGTCTTCGATAATGAACGTTAATGCACTGAGCGGCTGACGCCATTGGTGAGCGATACTGGAGACCATCTCCCCCATCTCTGCCAGACGGGAGTGATAGAGAATAGCCTCTTCCTCTTTCCGACCTTTTTTAACCTGAGACTGAACCCTGTACTTCATACTGATATTAACTGAGTCAAGCTCTTTCTGTTTCAGCTCAAGAAGATGTCTGGTATGTCGCAGTTCCTCTTCAGTATTTCTATATTGTGTAATATCTTGAACGTATCCGGCAGTTCCGGTGTATACGCCGTTCTCATCATAAAATGCGATGTTATCAACTTTGAGCCATATTATCTGACCATTCTTATGTTTCAGAGAAATCTCTGCACCTTTCAGGCAGCCTTGTTCGATAACTTTATTTTTGAGTCTGTCATATTTATCTTCACTCAAAAAAAACTGGCTGCGGAGGCTTCCGCCAACAAGCTCCTCCGGAGTATACCCCAAAAGGTCTATGCTGTTTTCTGTGAAGTATATGAAATTGCCGAATTTATCCGATCTGTAAAAAATCCCCAACAGTCTGTCCGCAGCTTCTTTAATGACAGTATCATTTCCGCTGAAACAGTCTGAACTGAGGTCGCCGTGTTTACGGAAATAAATATTAAAAGCCCCGTCTTTCCTTATTGCTCTGCCAAGCAGGAATAGATATCTCCCCTTAACTCTGCCGGCTATGACATGAAAAGAGATACTCTCACCATTCCCTAATGCTGTCAGCATTCGACAAACTTCTTTTTTGTAGTCAGGATGCAGGATATCCTTGAGGTGTTCTCCTTTTGGATTCCACGAAAAATCATTATTGTTTGCATTGAATTCAGAAATAAGCAAATCGCTTGTGGTCTTTACAGTAAACAGGCTTTTAATGCGCAACAAGTCACCCCGTCTCTAATAATATCACAAAGAAAATGATACGATTGCAGAACCAGATTATCTGGTTTTTATCTCAATATGCTTTCCGAGTATGGTCACAGCCAGGGCATATTTAACGCTTGGGTTATATCTTGTCACCACATAAAAATTATTGAACACAATCCAAAATTCCGGTCCGTCGTCGCCAAGAACTTCCACAAGAGAACCTTTCAGCTTCGGATTTACGTTCATGGAAGGGGTAAGTCCGCTACGCTGCATCTCAGCCACAGTGTATTTCGGTGTTATCCCCTGATTAAGATATTTCTGCCACTTTGTGCCTTTTGTATATACCTTCACTGCAAGAGGCTCGCCTTCTTTCCAGCCGTGCCCATGCAGATAATTAGCAATACTGCCTATGGAATCTGCCCCTGATTTGAATATATTAATGCGTCCGTCACCAGAAAACTCTACGCCGTATTTCATGATATTAGTAGGCATAAACTGAGGCATACCAACTGCACCGGCATATGAGCTTTTGAGATTAAACGGGTCGAGTTTATTCCTATATGAATAGATCATCAGTGCTTCCAGCTCTCTCTTAAAATAGTCTGCGCGTCTGGGATAGAAGAAAGCAAGAGTGTAAAGAGCATCCATAGCCCTGTGCCTCAGAGCATAACTGCCGTAATCTGTCTCTACACCGAGAATGGCAACCACAATGTTAGGGTCAACACCGTATATGCGTTTAGCCTTTGCGAGAGTTTTAGGATAACGCCCTTTGAAATACACGCCTCTGTTTATCTTTCTGTCATAAATAAAATGAGGCTTATAGTCCTTCCACTCTTTAGACTCCGCCTGTCTGTCCATAAGATCGATACACTCGTCCGTACGCTTAACACGCTTCAGCCAGCCGAGAACAGCCTTTTCGCTGATACGTCCATTAACTGCCACACGATGGGCAAAGCTTTCCAGCTCCGGTGTCAGCTTTGCAGCAAAACCGGTCACAGAGAAACAAATCAGCACAAGGGTCAGTAAAAATTTATTCATAAGATGTTTCTGGTCTTTTTTAATCATTTAAAGTATAATCACAGACAAGTCGTATCTTTACAACATGAAAGACGCGACCGTTGTAAACAAACCGCAAAAAAATCATCCAGCGGTAATTAAGCCGTATTCTGCACTAGACATAATGTAAGCTGATACGGCGTTATTAGCAATGAAATAACTAAATTTTTTCAGAGGATTTATAATGATAGTAGCACCATCAGTTTTAAGCGCAGATTTTTCTATATTAGCCAGCGAAATAAAGGCAATAGACGAAGGGGGGGCAGACTGGATACATCTCGACATTATGGACGGTATGTTTGTACCCAACATTACATTCGGAGCTCCGGTGATCAAGTCTCTCCGCAAATGCACAGAGAAAACGTTCGATGCTCACCTTATGATAGAGGCACCAGACAGATACATAAAAGACTTCGCAGATGCCGGATGCGATTTTATCACTGTTCACGAAGAGGCATGCACTCACCTGCACAGAACAGTATCTTTAATAAAAGAATACGGCAAGAAAGCAGGAGTCTCACTGAACCCGGCAACATCCCTCGAAACAGTACGGGAGATTCTCCCCTACGTCGACATGGTACTCATTATGTCAGTCAACCCCGGGTTTGGCGGTCAGAAATTCATCCCGACAATATACGATAAAATATCACGCCTGAAGAAAATGACAGAAGAACTCAATCCGGAGCTGATCATACAGGTTGATGGCGGCGTAAATAATCAGAATATCAACGATTTGAAAAATGCCGGATGCTCATGTGTAGTTGCCGGCAGCTATGTTTTCGGATGTGACGATTATAAAAAAGCTATAAATTCTCTTAAAATTTAGATCGACTTGCATTACAACGTTCACGGCATATGGTATATTCTATATATCAGGCGGAGGTAATAATAAAATGGCTGTTAACATACTGGTCGTAGACGACGAACCGGACATAAGGCTCCTTTATCGTTCAGAGCTTGAAGATCAGGGATTCAATATCCACGAAGCTTCAAACTCAAAAGAGTGCTTTGAGCAGCTCGAAAAGAACAAGATTGACCTTGTGCTGCTTGATATCAAACTTAAAGGCGAAAGCGGTATCGATATCCTGCAAAGCATCTCAGGAAAGGATAAAAAGGCAAAGGTTGTCCTTGCCACTGCATACAGTGCATATCAGGATGATTTTTCAACATGGCTGGCAGACGGCTACTGGGTAAAAACTCAGGATATAGAAACTCTTACAGAAGAGATAAATAAAGTTCTCGCCAAAAATTGAAAATATCAGCTCATAACTATGAACAGGCTATGAACTGTATTAAAATTAAGACGACAAAAATGCATCTGACGGGGTAACCTGTGCAGATGTATTTTTGTCTAAAAAACCATTTAATAAAAATATGACATTTAATTGATAGGGAGTAATAGTTTATGAAAGCAGTCGTTATGGCTGGCGGCTTCGGAACAAGGATCCAGCCGCTCACATCCAGCATGCCCAAGCCCATGATACCGGTTATGAACAAACCTATGATGGAGTATATAATTGACGCTCTGAAAGAAGCAGGAATAGTGGAGATAGTTATTCTGCTTTACTTCAAGCCGGAAGTCATCAAAAACTACTTCGGCGACGGCAGCAGCAAAGGGATCAAAATACACTATGTACTGCCGGATGACGACTATGGGACAGCAGGAGCAGTAAAAAAAGCCCAGAAATACCTTGATGAACGCTTCATAATAGTTTCAGGAGACCTTATATCCGACTTCTCTTTTCAGGAGATACTCGGATTTCACGATGTTAAAAATTCTAAGGCAACGATAACTCTGACATCTGTACCCGACCCGCTCCAGTTTGGCGTGGTTATCACAGATAAAGAAAGCAAAATTATCAGGTTCCTCGAGAAACCAGGCTGGGGAGAAGTCTTCAGCGATACTATAAATACAGGAATTTATGTCTTTGAGCCGGAAATACTCGAATATATCCCCGAAGACAGCAATTTTGACTTTTCAAAAGACCTATTTCCTAAGCTTATGGCGAGCGGCATAGACCTCTTCGGCTATAATGCAAAAGGCTACTGGAGAGACGTCGGTAATCCTGACTCATACAGGGCAGCACTACTCGACATACTTAATGAAGACGTCACACTCCCCCTTGAAGGAATTCAGGAAAAACTTTCTGAAGGAACAGTTTACAAAGGGAAAGATGTAAAGATACACAAAACCGCTAAAATAGAAGGTCTTGTTGTTCTGGGTGACGGCTGTGTAATAGAAAAAGATGTAACAATAAAAAATTCTGTACTCTCCGGAGGGTGTTCCATCGGCGAAAAATCAACAGTGGAAAACTCTATCCTCTGGAAAGAAGTTATAATTGGCAAAAGCTGTGATCTCGTCAACACTGTCCTTTGCAACAATGTCAAAATAGGCAGCGGCGTTAAAGCCGAACACGGGGTTATCATAGCAGAATCAACAGATGTCGGACAGCAGGTTATCTTTGAAAAGGATATTATGGTCTGGCCTGAGAAGCAGATAGAAGAAGGCTCCATTGTCAGCTCAAACCTTATATGGGGTGACAAGTGGAAAAAATCCATCTTCGAAGGCGGTAAAGTCTCCGCCAGAACAAACGTAGAGCTTTCCCCTGATCTGGCGGCGAAGCTCGGCGCTGCGCTCGGCAGTCAGCTTCCGGCAGGATGCCGTGTTCTGATGTCCAGAGATTATGACAAGGCTTCCAGAATGCTCAAAAGATGCTTTCTCGGAGGTTTGCTCTCCACAGGTGTAAATGTTACAGAACTCCACATGACACCTTTGCCTGTTATGAGACATAAACTCAGCATGTTTGGTGAAGTTGCCGGCGTTTATCTCCGTCAGTGCCAGACTGACCCCACCAATACAGAAATACTTTTCTACAACGAAACAGGGATGCCCATCGATGCAGGTCTTGAAAAGAATGTTGAACGCATATTCTTCCGTGAAAATTTCCGCAGAGCAACCCACGACGACATAGGCGAAATATACGACCAGCTCATGGTCGGGGAGTTTTACAAAGAGGGTGTGCTGAAAAATATCGATATACCCCTAATAAAAGCACGTAGATCAAAAATAGTTGTCGACCTTCTCAACGGAACTACAGACGCCGTTTATCCGGAGCTTCTGAACAAGATCGGTGTGGATGCTGTTGTGCTGAATGCCTATCGTGACGAGAAGAAACTTTCACGTACGATGCACCAGATTGAGCATTCATTTAACGAAGTCAGCGAAATCGTAAAAGTAACTGAATCAAAACTTGGATTTGTCATATATCCCCACGGTGAACGCCTCGGCATAATCACAGAATCAGGCGAGATCATGAAAGAGGATATGGCTCTGATGCTAATCCTCAAGCTGATAGACATCACAGTCAAATCAAAAGTTAAGGTCTATCTGCCGGCATATGCTCCGACTGTGCTGGACGACCAGCTAATGAATATCGACATAGTGCGGGGGAAGCTGACAGGTATAAAAGCCGACTATCTCCGTAATTTCTATTTCACCGGAGAGATGACAAGGAACTATACTTTCATGGAGAACAGCTCTAACGCTGACGCCATGTACAGCTCTATAAAAATACTCGAAATGCTCGCCAGACAAAACGTTGAACTGAGCGATGTGCTGAAAACCATCCCCGATTACCATTACAGCCACACTGTCATCAACTGCCCTCTGGAGGCAAAAGGCTTTCTTATGCGCAAGATGAGCGAAGACGCCATGGACAAAGAGGCGTCATTCCTTGATGGTATAAAGATAATATTCAAAAACAAAGGCTGGGTGCATATGGTTCCCGACCAGTACACAGCAAATATCCACCTGTACGTGGAAGCAGCCACTGAAAAAGACTACAAACAGATACATACTGAGTATAAGGACAAGATCAACAACTGGCTGCAGGAGTAGCAAATATGAAAAAGCTGAGGCTCTGCTTTTTATGGCATATGCACCAGCCATATTACAAAGACGATCTCGACGGCTCATATCATATGCCGTGGGTATATCTCCATGGGCTGAAGGACTATTATGAGCTGCCTTACTACCACAGTGTCCATAACATAAAGGGCACATACAACCTTGTACCGTCGCTCCTTGTCCAGCTGAAGGATTATGAAAAAACTGATGTGGCAGACACATTTTTACAGCTTATACAGAAGGAAACCGCTATTCTTACCCGCGAAGAGAAAGAAGTTCTGGTTCCGCAGCTCTTTATGGCAAACTATAAAAATATGGTCACACCGCTGCGCAGATATAAAGAACTCTACGATAGAAAGGGTGACACAGATATCTTCCGCACAGCAGAACTTAACTACTCCGATGAAGAGTTAACTGACATGCAGGTGCTCTATCTGATAAGCTGGTGCGGTGTTTTCACACGGGAAAAACTGGAAATTGTCCAGACCCTTATCAAGAAAGGAAGGCATTTCTCTCACAGTGACAAAACAGAGCTTCTGGAAGCACTTGCGGATTTCATATCAGACATTGTCCCCCTTTACAGAGAGCTTCAGCATCAGGGGAAGATAGAAGTTTCTGCAACGCCTTTCTATCACCCGATACTGCCTATTCTTCTGGAGCCTAAAAGTGCAAAAGAAGCACTCCCCCAGATAAGTATGGCGAGCATCAATACTGACTTTTCTGCCGACGCTGAACAGCATGTCAGAAGTGCCATTAGCTATTACGAAAGTGAGTTTGGGCAAAAGCCAAACGGGATGTGGCCCGCAGAAGGGAGCATAAGCGAAAAGGCAGCAGCGCTGTTTGCACAGAACGGCATAAAGTGGATAGCCAGCGACGAAGATGTTCTGGCAAGTTCCATCGGGGCAGACCTGCGGAATGAAGACAACCGCAAAACCTTATACAAAAAACATATTTTCCCTTCATCATCTGGAGATATCCATATATTCTTTCGCGATAAAGAACTTTCCGATCTCATGGGATTCACATATTCCGGATGGGACGCTGAAAGGGCTGTTGATGATTTCATGGAAAAGATGTCAGAGATATTCGATTCATGCGATTTTTCACCAATAGTGCCAGTAATACTGGATGGCGAAAACGCATGGGAATTTTATCCAGAAAATGCTTATAAGTTTTTCACTCTGCTCTACAGCAGGCTGGAGGCGTGTAACTGGATAGAAACCCTCACCATGAGCGAAGCTTGTGAAAGCGACACTCCCGAGCACCGCCCGGCAAAGATACGTGCAGGCTCATGGATATATGCTAACTTCACTACATGGATGGGGCACGACGAAAAGAATGAAGCGTGGAGGCTCCTTGCAGATGCACATAAACGCTTTCAGACCAAAAAGGATACACTGGAAAACACAGAGCAGATCAGAAAGGAACTTTTCATAGCAGAAGGTTCTGACTGGTTCTGGTGGTACGGCGATGACCACTTCAGCCTTCAGTCAGACACTTTTGACAAACTGTTCAGAGGGCATATTGCAAACATATACGAGCTTATGGGGGAAAAAGTACCCACAGACGTAACAAGAGCAATTAAAAAAAGCCACAGAACAGGGATGCTGAAAAAGCCAGCCACCCTCTTCACCCCAACTATTGACGGGCGCATTACAAGCTTTTACGAGTGGATCGGTGCAGGGAAATTTGACCTGAAATTTGATGCAGGGGCTATGACAGCATCCGGCAACACTTTAGGGCTGCTCTACTTCGGGTTTGACAAAAAGAACCTATATCTCCGCATAGACGGAACTTTTAATCGTGTAATAAATATGGATTACGAGCTTGAAATGGAGATAACCACAGATACTACACGCACTTTCAGCTTCATATTGAAAGACTGCGAAGAAAACTGCTGTGCGAGAGATGTATTCGAGGCTCTGATCCCTCTGAACGAACTTGGAGATAAGCCTGACAAAGCCGATATCATCTTCCGCCTGAAAAAAGGACGGACGGTGGTTGAGGTCGCACCACTCTATAACACGGTTCAGATAGACTTCAGCATAGACTTCGAAAAGGACTGGATAGCTTAAACCGGAGCAAAAATAATTACAGGGCACACTAATTTACGAAGTAACCCTGTGAAAGTCAGAAATACTGATTTAACTGGAAAAACTGCTTCACTCCGTTCGTAATGGCAAGAGATTACTTATTAAAGTTGTGACACTGGAGAAATAATAAATGAAAAAACTACCTGTACATCTGGGGATACACTGCCATCAGCCAGTAGAAAATTTTTATCACGTTGTTGACTATGCAGTAGAAAAGAGCTACCTCCCCTATTTCGAGGTTGCACTCACCAAGCCGGACTTCAGGTTCAGCGTTCACTACAGCGGATGGCTCCTTGAATATATAAAAAACAACCACAGCAAGCTTTTCAGCATGATGAAACAGGCGACAGACAGCGATCAGGCAGAATTTTTCTCCGGCGGATACTACGAACCTGTCCTCGCCTCTATCCCTTCGAAAGACAGACGGGAGCAGATCAGAAAACTGAATGGTTTCATAGAAGATAACTTTAAGGTCAGCCCAAAGGGACTCTGGCTAACCGAGCGGGTATGGGACAGCTCCATAATCCCTGACTGTGCAGAAGTAGGGATAGAATATGTGATAGTTGACGACTACCATTTCATAGCCGCAGGTTTTTATGAGTCTATGCTCCACACACACTTCAAAACTGAGCAGGACGGGCACGAAATGCTGATATTCCCCATAAGTGAAAAGCTGAGATACCTTACACCGTTCAAACCGGCAGATGAAGTTGCGGACTATCTCAGGAGTGTGCAGGAAGCCGGTGGGAAATCCATAACTATCTTTGACGATGGGGAGAAATTCGGACTCTGGCCGGAAACTCACGAATGGGTTTATGAAAAAGGCTGGCTGTCGGACTTTATAGACGCCGTGACCGAATCCGGACACTCTGAGTTTGCCCTCTTCAAAGACACTGTAAAAGAGCAGAAACCAGCTCAGATAACTTACCTGCCCACTGTCTCATACTTTGAAATGGGGGAATGGTCACTCTTTTCCGAAAGAACCCTACAGATGGAAAACGTCATACGAGAGTTAGAGAAAACCCATGAAGACGACACCACTAAAGTATTTGTCAAAGGGGGGATCTGGAAAAACTTTCTCGTAAAATACCCTGAATCCAACCGCATACACAAAAGAACTGTGTCACTGAGCAAAAAAGCTAACGAATCAGGCGACCTGCAGCTTCTGGACGCTCTTTATAAGGCTCAGTGCAACGATGTACTCTGGCATGGGATATTTGGCGGACTATACCTTCCTAATCTCAGAAATAACGCATACCGTTTTATCATAGAGGCCGAAAAACGGCTGGAGGAAGTTTCAGGCATGAAGTTTCCATCGGTGGAAACCGGCGACTTTGACTACGACGGATATGACGAAGCGTATATAAGAACCCAATCAACGAATTACATGTTTGTGTCAAGGGATTGCGGGCAGCTTACATCACTGGAAGATAAAGATAATCTCTTTAACTTTCTGAACACACTGGCACGCAGAAAAGAGGCATATCACGAAAAACTTTTTGCAGCCCCGGAGGAATCCGAAAATATCGAAACAAATGATGAAGCGATAGCAAATATCCATGACGGTAAAGCTAAAGTTGATGAAGAATACAGAAAACATCTGGTGTTTGACTGGCATAACAAAAACAGCTTTATTGACCATTTTGTAGCAGAATTTGACTTAGAAGCCTTTGAAAAAGTGACATTCACTGAAATGGGTGACTTTGCCAACCAGCCTGCTGATATGAAAACAGAAAAAACATCCGTAGCATTCACCCGTGACGGCGGTATATATAAAAACGGCGTAAAACACAGTATAAACATTAGAAAAGCTTTCAAACCTGTCAAAAACTCACTTAATTTTGAGATTGATATAAAAAACAAGCTGGACATATGTTACGTCATGGAGCTGAACTTTCATCTGAACAACATGTCAGAAGCTACAATAAACGAAATACCGGTCTCAGAAGGCAGTTTCGGAAAATCCGAAAAATTCACATTAAAAGACACAAATACTCCAAAATGTGTTAAAATCAATTTTAACAGCTCTGTGGAGATGTTCGCATACACGACCAAAACCCTCTCCCAGTCAGAGAGCGGTGCTGACCTTACCGATCAGGGTATATGCATCCTCGTCCCTTTCGAAATGAACGGCGGGATCAACATAAAGGGCAGCATAGAACTGTTATAGGTGAAAAATGTCTGAACTTAGGTACGACCCTGTAAAACAAATCTGGTCTGTAATTGCAACAGACCGAAGCAGAAAACCGGATGATTTCCTCGTTAAACGTCTGGAATTCAGAAAAGATGAAATATCCGTGTGCCCGTTTTGCAGAGGAAATGAAGAAAAAGCCGGAAATGAAATATTTTCACTAAAAAAAGACAGTGAATGGCTTACCCGTGTTGTGCCGAACAGATATCCAGCTTTCCGAATTGAGGGTGACCTGAAAAGAACAGGACACGGCATATATGACGCTGTCAACGCTGTGGGTGCGCACGAAGTTGTTATAGAAACACCAAAGCACAACATAAACCCGGGCAGCTATACGGAACAGATTCTTTTCAACCTTTTCGTTACGTTCAAAGAACGTATGCTGGATCTGAAAAAGGATACGCGGTTCCGCTATATTATGCCGTTCAAAAACTACGGACTGCTTGCAGGAGCTGCCATAGAGCACCCCCATTCGCAGATAATAGCTCTGCCTGTCACACCTAATGTCGTAAAGACAAAACTCTCTGCTGCTCTGAAACACTTTCAGACAAAAGAGAGATGCCTCTTCTGCGACATACTGGATCAGGAAAAGAACGAGAATAAACGCATTATATACGAAAATCAGGACTTTGTTGCGCTCTGCCCGTATGCATCTGCTCTCCCTTTTGAAATAAATATATTTCCGAAACGACATAATCATTGCTTTGCAGAGACAGATGAAGGCGAAATGTCCGGTCTGGCTGACATAACCAGAGAAGTTTTCAGCAGGCTTTACAACTGCCTGGAGGATCCTCCTTTTAATATGGTGGTTCATACTTCACCACCGGTGGTTAAAAGACCGTCACAGCCAGGCTACTGGGCAAGCATAAAAGAAGATTTCCACTGGCACATAGAAATTACACCGAGACTGTCCGGAGTTGCCGGATTCGAGTCAGGGACAGGATTCTATATTAACCCTGTTGCACCGGAAAGTGCAGCGCAGTATCTCAGAGGTACCGGGAAGTGAAAGTAGCTATCATAACAAGCGAGGTAACCCCCTTCTCCAGAACAGGGATACTGGGTGATGCCGTTGCAGGACTTGCAAAAGGTATTTCGGCAAGCGGTGCTGAAGTCCTTGTGATTTCCCCAATGTATCTCTCTGTCATGACATGCGGAAACAGCTGCCAGGAAGAAGGGAGTGTTTCTGTTACAGCAGGCGGTTCAAGATACTGCTTTGATATCTACACAACAATAAAGGAAGGAGTGCGTTATGTTTTCATGCGTAATGACGAAATGTACGGCAGAAGACAGATATACGGCTCTGGTGATTTTGACTATTCTGACAACGACATAAGGTTCGGTATGTTCTCTCTCGCCACACTGGAATACATGCGGAAAATGGCTGTCAACCCCGACATTATACACTGTCATGAATGGCCGACAGGTCTTATACCCGTTTACCGCAATCTGTACTATGAAGATATAAAATCTAAAATAGTCTTCACAGTACACGACATCTCTTATCAGGGGATATTTAACAAGTTCAGCATACAGGCGCTGGGATTGCCGTGGAATGTTTACAACATAGAAGAGCTGGAATACTACGAAGGGATAAGCCTTATGAAAGGCGGCATGGTGCACTCAGATTATGTTACAGTTCCGAGCCCCACCTACGCCGAAGAGATAAAAACTGAAGAACATTCTCAGGGGCTGGGTCTATTAATGGCTGATATGGCACATAAACTGGAAGGGATATTTGACGGAATTGACTTTGACAAATACAACCCGCTGAATGATAATTATCTCGCTGCTATGTTCTGTTCGGAAAACATTGACGCGAAACAGATAAACAAAAAAGCATTCCTTAATGAGACCGGATTGAAAGGTGAAGACAGACCAATCTTTCTAGTAGATACAAAATTCAGCGAGCGTAAAGGGCTGGAGCTTATCTCTCAGTCTGCCGCAGACTTGTCCGGACTGGAAGCTAATTTTGCCTTTTTCGGGTATGGGGAATCACACCTGTGTTCAGGGTTTAAAGATATTGCAAACAGACATAACAATATGTTCACATTTATAGGTTTCAATGAAAAGATGACTCACCTTGCCTATGGTGCTGCTGACTTCGTACTGCGACCGTCTCAGTACGAACCAAGCGGGAACAGCCATATTAAAGGGATGCGCTACGGAGCTTTGCCTGTGGTCAGCCGCACAGGCGGTCACATAGATACAGTAAAAGATATAAGTGACGGCGGATACGGCTTTTTTATCGACGAATACAGCCGTCATGAAGTCCAGAAACAGATAATGAGAGCAGTAGCATTTTTTGAGAATAAGCCTATATTATTAGAGTGTATTGAGCGTGTGATGCAGATTGATTTCTCCTGCAAAACTGCATCAAAAAAATATATGGAACTATACAGGAGATTGCTCGGAGGCAGCTATGAACCTTAATAAAATGACCAAAACAGAGCTATATGAGCTGGCAAAAAAATATGACATTAAAAACAGAAGCAGGATGACCAAAGATAAACTCTTAGCCGCATTGTCCAAATATGAGGACACTGTCACACCTGTTAAAGCACCACAGACAAGTTCTTCTTCTGAAACAGTAACCAGTGCCATGCCTGAAAAACCTGCACCCGAGCCTGTTAAAAAACCTGAATTCCCTATTCCGGACAAATATAATCTGGACACAGTCGTTCTTCTTCCGGTAAACCCGAAAAAGGAGTATGTATATTGGGAAGTTTCTGATAAAACAGTTGATGAATATTGCTCCAGACTGAGCATCACAAAACCTGTTTTTATACTCAAAGTTTATCAAAGTGACGGCAGCAAAATTGACGAACTTGCCAGTGTGCGTGTGAAAAAATACGGAAACTGGTATTTCGACCTCTATTGCCCTGAAATGAGCCTCTGGGCTGAGCTGGGCATTCTGGATAATATGGGTAATTATTACGCCATCACAAGCTCTAAAAAAGTAAAAATGCCAAGCGACAAAATCAGTAGTGTTATAGATAAGGAAACATGGATGACTGTAGGAGAAAAGATAGAAAAAATATTCGAGCTTTCTGGTGCATCAGATATGCATAAGGAAGAGCTTCTTTCCAGTGCGAGACTGCACACTGAGCTTTTCAGAAGACTTCACGATCAGGAGGGGATATCATCAACAGCCCTCTTAAAAACACAGGGTGGTAAATAATGAGTAACGGCTACTGGATGCTGGTGCTCCACTCGCACCTCCCTTTTGTAAAACATCCGGAATATGAATATTTTCTGGAAGAACACTGGTTCTATGAAGCTATCTCGGAAACATATATCCCCATTCTTCAGTACATGAAAAAGATGGAGGATGAGGGGATTAATTTTCGTTTTGCCGTTTCTGTAACTCCGCCGCTCGCTGAGATGATGAGTGACGGGCTGTTGATGGAACGATACGAAAAACATATGGACAAAATGCTTGCACTCGCAGACAAAGAGGTCGAAAGGACAAAAGGGACTTGCTTTGAGCATCTTGCACATATGTACAAAGAACGCTTTCAGGGGATAAAGGATTTCTATTACGGATATCTGAACAGAAGTCTTATCTCCGGTTACAGGCACTTTCTGGAGAAAGGATACATTGACGTAATCACATGCGGATTTACTCACGGATTCCTCCCGCTCCTGAATAATACCGAGAACGCTGTGCGTGCTCAGGTGGAAATGGCTGTAAAAAGTCACGAGCAAAAGTTCGGGCAGGCACCAAAAGGTATATGGCTGCCGGAATGTGCTTATTTCGAAGGGCTTGATGAAATACTTGCTGAATACGGCATAAGATATTTCTTTGTGGACACTCACGGTGTGCTTTACGCCAAACCGAGACCGAAATACGGCGTTTATGCCCCCGTATATACCCAGAGCGGTGTCGCAGCTTTCGGTCGTGACTATTACTCATCAAAACAGGTATGGAGCTCTAAAGAAGGGTATCCGGGGGATGTCAGCTACAGAGATTTTTATCGTGACATAGGTTATGACCTTGATCATGATTATATAAAACCATACATAAGCCCAGACGGCGAACGTGTATTCACAGGGTTTAAATATCACAGAATAACAGGAGACAGCGAATATAAAGAGTTCTACGATAACAAGGTAGCCTCAGCTAAAACAGTTGATCACGCTAAACATTTTGTCGCTGAACGCGAGAAACAGCTCGCTGAAATCGCCGAACTCATAGACAGAAAACCTGTGGTGGTATCCCCATATGATGCAGAGCTTTACGGACACTGGTGGTTTGAAGGACCGGAATTCCTCTATAACGTTTTCAAAGAGATGGATAAGTCAGAGACGATAAAGTCCATAACACCTCTGGAATATCTCAACGAATATCCGACCAATCAGGTTGTCTCTGTAAACCCTTCTTCGTGGGGGGATAAAGGATATTATGACGTATGGCTGAACAAAGGGAATGACTGGATATACCGCCATCTGCACTTTATGTCTGAGAAGATGGTCGATATGGCGAAATTCCACCTCAGCACAAAAGATGACTTTAAAGTTCGCTGCCTGAACCAGATGGCGAGAGAGCTCTTTCTCGCTCAAAGTAGCGACTGGGCATTTCTCGTAACTACAGGAACTGCTATTGACTATGCAATGCAGCGCACAAAAGAACACATACATAATTTTATGCGTCTGCGTGACATGATAGATGACGGCTTTAAAGACTGGCATTTTCTGGAGAAATTAGAAAACAAAAACAGCATCTTTCCTGCTATGGATTTCAGGATTTACTGCTGATTATTTATTTGAACTATTGAAGAATGCAGCACTTCATACTATACTACTATTAATAATTATTTTCCATAAGGAGACACATATATGGTATCAGACAAAATGGCTAAGGCATTGAACGCACAACTTAACTTCGAGCTTTACTCTGCCTATGTCTATCTCGCAATGTCAGCTCATGCTGATAACATCGGACTGAAAGGTTTTGCCAACTGGTTTAACGCTCAGTATCAGGAAGAGATGATGCATGCTACAAAATTCTTCAACTACATAATGGACAGGTCTGTAGTGGAGCTTGAGTCTATAGAAAAACCGAGGAAAGAGTACAGAGATGCACTTGAAATGTTTGAAGAAACTCTTTCACACGAACAGGAAGTTACAGCGAGGATAAACGAACTTGCAAGCCTCGCCATTGACGAAAAAGACCACGCCACCAATACATTTCTCCAGTGGTTCATAAACGAGCAGGTCGAAGAGGAATCTACTGTCAAAGAGATACTGGACAAACTTAAACTTGCCGGCAGCACAGGACCGGGGCTGTTCATGATCAACAGCGAACTGAACACACGGACATACACACCGCCCGCTGATGCTCAGGCTTAAAACTTACTAATCACAAGCCCGTCTACTCCGGCGGGCTTTTTTATGTCATTTACTTTATAGAAACATAAAGTTAAAATACGGTTATGATAAAGCGCCTCGCAATATACATAAGCGTACTTGTTGTGTTTATTCTGTCTATGACCACAGGCATTTATTTCGCCCAATCAAAAAAGTTGATTCAGGACGATGTAAAGTCTCAGGCTGAACTTATCCTGCGGATGAAGCGGAACGACATAGAAGACTTTCTTGATAAGGCAAGATTTCTGACGATAGCGATAGCAGAGAATGCCGATCTTAAAACCTATTTCAAAAACCCCGATACAATAAGAAAGACAGAAGATCTCTTCATGAGCTACTGCAAAAAGATAGAAGACATTCAGGCTATGCGGCTGGTGGCGGAGAATGGCGATATAAAAGTATTTGTACGTGAATGCGAGATACTTTCACGCCAGCCTGACTATGAGCCGATAAACATCGCCGATAGAAATTTCTTTCAGAAGGTGCGTGACAACAACAGCAAAGTACCTGTTTTTTCAGACTTCGAACGTGGACACCTGCCGGACGCAACATCCTTCTGCCCTTCAATGATACGTGCGCTTATACCTGTCTTTGAAGGTGAAGAGGTGCTCGGATATCTTATCATTAACTTCTGGGGCAGCAAGATAGGCGAAACTGTCAGCCAGCTTGACAACAAACGGGGTGGTTCTTTCATAGCAGAAACAAATAGGCTATCACCGGAACGAAACGGCATATTCCTCTTCCACAATGACAGAAAATATGAATTTGCAAATCAGTTCGGAACGTCTTACTTCTTTGACAACGTTTACGGTTCTGACGCTTTTAAATGGCTCCAGCAGGAGAATGCGCCAATTCTGGAGTCAAGCGAAGGATATATGTTCTGCACAACTTTAAATCCGTACATGACAGAAGACCAGTCATGGAAAATATGCACAATACTTAACAGTGACTACTTCTTTCGGTCGCTGCACCTTCTGCGGAGGGATTTCCTTGCTGTGCTGTTCTTTTCCATATTCCTCAGCATACTCACTGCCGTGGTTTTCAGCAGGTATTTTATGAAACCCTACGCCGAGATCAAATCCGCAGTGAAGGCATATAGCGGCGGCGACTTTGACCATGAGCTGAAAGGTGAATATAAAGGTGAAATAAATGAAATAGTTCTCAGCATCCGCTCAATGGCTGCGTCGCTGAAAGAATATATTCGGGATATCAGAAACACACAGACAAAGCTTGAGCTAATGAACAGACTCTCCGCTCTCGGTGTAATGGCCGGAGGGGTTGCGCACGAGCTCAACACTCCGCTAAACAGTATCATCGTTTTGACCGGACTTCTGGAAGATGAAATACCCGAACAGTCAGAAGACCTCTGCACCATCAAAAATGAAGCAAAACGCTGCGTTGATATAATTCAAAACCTGCGGAAACTGGCACCTTCCAAAAATACTGACGGGCTGCTTGAAGAGGTAGATATGAAACACCTCATAGAGGAGACAGTTAAATATATGGATTTCAAAAACGGCATCTCTGTTGAGCTTCACTTACAGAACGCTAAGCTGAAAGGCTACACAACTCTGCTCCAGCAGGTTCTTGTAAACCTCATACAAAACGCCATGGACGCCATAGAAAGTGACGGACTGATAACAATAGAGCTAATAAACAACGAAGATCACGTTATGCTTATCATATCCGATACAGGCTCAGGCATAGATGATGAAAACATCCATAAAATATTTGACCCCTTCCACACCTCTAAATCTCCGGAAAAAGGGATGGGACTGGGACTCTCCCTCGTATACAGCATCATAAAGAAACATGGCGGGCAGATAAATGTTGACTCGCAGATAAACAGAGGAACAAGGTTTATAATCAGGTTGGAGAAGGAAGATGAAAGTTGTTCTGATTGAAGATGACGCAACACTTAACAGAGTCCTTAAACGGGCTATTGAAAAGTATTATTCCATAACGGCATTCACTTCCCCTGCTGCTGCTGTGGAATATCTGGCGGACAGCTCCGCAGACGCTGTAGTCAGTGACATCCGTATGCCGGGCATGACAGGGTTTGATGTACTGGAAAAGATAAAAACAGCAACCCCCGAAACATATGTCCTTCTCATGACAGGTCAAAGCACTATCGACGAATCTGTCACAGCTATCAAAAAGGGAGCCTACGACTATATACCGAAGCCGGTAGATACAGAACTTCTTATCTATAAACTCCAGATGATAGAGGAGAACATCTCTCTAAAAAATACGGCAGACCTCCAAGGGCGTCCGGGCAGCTTTGTTATGGAATCGCAGTCGATAAAAGATATTGCGTCACAGGCACAGCGTGTAGCAAAATCAGATACTAATGTAATGCTTACAGGTGAGACAGGCACAGGCAAAGAAGTTATGGCAAGATACATACACGAAAACAGCAACCGCCGGAAAAAAATATTTGCCGCAATCAACTGCTGCAACCTACAGCCCCACCTCTTCGAGCGTGAGCTATTCGGACATAAGAAAGGCGCATTCACCGGTGCAGATAAAGACAGCAAGGGGATTGTCCAGACCGCATACGGAGGCACACTTTTTCTGGATGAAATAGGCGAAATGCCAATCGATCTCCAGCCTAAATTTCTACGTTTTCTGGAAACTAAAAGTTTCTACCCTGTTGGTGCTTCAACTCAGGAGACATCAGATATCCGCATAATTGCAGCCACAAACAGAAACCCTCTGGAGATGGTGGCAAAGGGACTTTTCCGTGAAGACCTATACTACCGCCTGAATGTTTTCAACATAGAACTGCCACCGCTCAGGGAGCGGAAAGATGATATCATACCACTTGCTGAACATTTCATAGAAAAATTCAGACATATCAATACAAAAGTTATGGGGCTGGAAGAATCCGCATTGGCGTGCCTGCGCAGTTATGCATTCCCAGGCAACATCCGCGAGCTTTCAAACATCATAGAACGTGCTATGATTCTGGAGCAGACAAACAGATTGACCTGCGCATCACTCAACCTCGGTTGCAGTGTACCCGATGAGGACATGACGCTTGACACCATCACACGCAAGCATATATTAAGCGTCCTTGATGCACACGAAGGGAACAAGCAGAAAGCCGCTGCGACCCTCGGAGTTGACACATCCACCATATACCGCAAGTTAAAAGAATACGGTATCGGCTGAGTGGATAAGATTGCTTCACATTCGTTAGCAATGACGATAACCACCCTGCGCAATAACTCTAAAAGGCACTGACCCTATTTTTGCAATAAAAGAATCCATACGCCCTGTTTTTTGCATTTTGCAAAAAACACCACGAAAAACCTTCATCACATGCCATCACTTCAGGCACGTCTATTGCACATATACTCTCATATATTACGGAGGTGTAATGTGCGTAAAGCAGTATTATTAACATTATTTATCATGCTTTCACTCTCAGCATTCGCATACGAAGACGACTCTACCTGCGTCCGCTGTCACGGTGATGAAGTAATGATGAAAGAACTCGGGTACCCCCAAATGTACCTCGACCCTGCAAAAGTGGACGAAGAAGTAAACATGGGCGGGATATCCTGCGTCAGCTGTCACCTTGGTGACAATACCAAACTTGATAAAAACGAAGCTCATGAAGGTATGCCAAGACCTTTCTATGCGGCTATAGGTAAAAATCATAAATATCAGGCCGTAGGCAGAGAGATCACAAACTACGATCCTATTCAGCCGAAAGGGAAAAACAGAACAAAAGTTCTTCTCAGAAAACCTGATCCTGAAAAAGCAAAAGAGCTTGGCATCAAAAAGATCATACAGCTCTACTATCACGATCACGACCCTGAAACTATGGCTTACAATCCAGAAATAGCAAGACAGACCTGCGGAAACTGCCATGAGCAGGAAGTCACAGACTATAACAAATCCGGTATGGGACTTAACAAATATCAGAGAGGTTTTACATCATGGACAAAATCGCCCCCCGGCCCGCAAAACTGCGGTTACTGGTTCGGCGATGAAGAAAACTATGAAACTGTAAAAGGCGAGTGCACAAAGCCGGAAGAGTATAAAGGTACTATGGCGGAAGCAAGAGGCAGAGGGTGCAACAAATGCCACGCAAGCTGCAACGACTGCCACTATGAAGGCTTCAAAAAAACAGAAGCAAGACACTCTTTCACAAAAACTCCGGATAAACTCTCCTGCTACGGAAGCGGTAAAGGGACAATATGCCATGCAGGCCCCATGGACAGAAGACGCGGTGCAGGTTTCTTCCGTCAGGAATTCGCTTTCCCTGTAAATGAACTTCCAAGGGATGCTCACGAAGAAGCCGGTCTAAACTGCAGCGACTGCCACACTTTCAAAGATCACTCATACGGGCACATAGGCTCAGAGGACGCAAGACAGTCATGCCAGAGCTGCCACACAGAGATATATGATGCCGTGAAAGCCGGCGACCACCAGAATGTAGACTGTACATCATGTCATATTCAGGAAGTAGGCGCTTACCAGTTCACCTTCTGGGGTCCAGGTAAGTCTGAAGGCATTAATAACAAGTTCGCAAAACATAAAGAGTTCTACGGCAAGCGTGACCAGCCGATGCTCGTCAAACAACCTGAAACAGGTCTCTGGATACCTCTGAAACCCTATCCTATGGGAACAATGGGTATAGGCGAAGATGTTCCTGCAACAGACCTTAAGCTCAGAACCATAAACAAAACAACCGTAAAAGGCAAAACTGAGATAGGCGAACCGGAAAGCTTTATTATTGAACGTAAAGCTGATCAGGTGAACGACATGTACATCATCACCGGAACATATGACGGCTTCGGAGACAGTGACAAAATGCTCGCATGGATACAGATGGATAAAATGTCTCACTCCATAGGCGAAGCGAGGGACTGCGATAGCTGCCACGCCTCACACGAGCAGAACTTTACGTCATGGTACACATATTTCAGCCCGACAGATGTTAAGAAACCTTTCTACGGCTCTTATACAATCAAAGCTGATAAAGACGGCATAACATTCGACAACTTCACCAACTCCGAAGTTGAACTTGTTGAAGGCAGAAAAATAGAACATTTTGCTCCTTTCATACTCAACAATGGTGTATGGAATGTCAAAGGTATCGACTTTGAGCTTAAGTTTGACGACAAGAAATATGCAGAAGGGAAAGCAGAATATCTTCAGCTTTCAGCAAAACTTCATCATCTTATAAACAAAGAAAAAGATGCAGAAAAGAAAAAGAAACTTGAGCTGATAAAAGTTGTCATGAGCCACAATGTTGCTTATGCCGAAAAGATGCTCAAAGAGATGAAGTAAACGTTTCTTAGATAGAATTAAATAGAAAATTTACTCAGACTTGAGAGGGGAGAATGGTTTAAAACCGTCTCCCCTTTTTCTATTAAAATTACTTAATTGACTTGTACAGACAGTCCGCCACAAAACGGACATCTTTATCTTCCATTGCGGGGTACATGGGGATAGAAAAGCTTCTGGCATAATACAGCTCCGCTTCATGCAGATTTCGCATATTGTACCCTTTATCAGCATAGTAAGGCAGCATAGGAACGGGGATGTAATGAAGCTGAAGCCCCACACCGCAGTCACGCATCTCATTAAAAAATTCTGCCTTAGTGACGGGCAGATTATCAAAAGGAACCTGTACAACATAAAGGTGATAAGAACTGTTCTTGTCGAAATTGTAAAGGGGTGTGAAGATACCTCTCTGAGAAAATATATCTTCGTACATCTTTGCTATTTCACGGCGACGGCTAACAAACCCGTCAAGCCTCTTCATCTGAGAAAGCCCCAGAGCGCACTGAATATCTGTTATCCTGTAGTTAAACCCGAGATCCTGCATTTCATAATACCAGGGGTTAAGATTGCCCTTACTGTCATATGCCAGACTATTATTTTTGAAATACATCTCATCTTTTGTTATGCCGTGGCTTCTCAGAAGTCTTATCCGCCTGTAAAGCCTTTCGCTGTTTGTGGTTACCGCTCCGCCTTCGCCTGTGGTGATGTGTTTGACCGGATGGAATGAAAGAACAGAACAGTCAGAAACCGGACATCTCCCCGCCATCTGCCCCTTAAAAGAAGCACCGAAAGAGTGTGCACAGTCCTCGATAATGCTTATATCAAAACGGTCTTTAAGCTGTTCAAGTTTATCCTGATCAACAGGTCTGCCTGTCATGTGTGTCACGATCAGGTGCCTGATAGACGTATCACTGCGGATCATCTCCACGCATAGATCAAGGTCAATATTTCCTTCGTCGTCAATATCACAAAAAACAGGGATACCGCCGGCATAAAACACGGCATTAGCGGTGGCCGCAAAAGTTACAGCAGAGACAAGCACCTTCTCACCCGGCTTTATCAGGCATAGAGCAGAAAGGTGTAAAGCGGCAGTACCACTCGACACAGCGACGGTATAAGTAGCTCCGGTATATTCGCTTATAGCATCTTCAAACTTTTCAACAGCAGGTCCTGTTGTCAGAAAGTCAGACTTAAGAACCTCTGCCACAGCGTCAATATCGCTTTTATCCAGGCTTTGTTTTCCATATGGAATAAATTTCACTTAGTTCCCCTCGCACATATCAAGAAACTGTTGCCGGGTCAGCCACTCTTTATTATTACCGGAGTTATACTCAAACCCCTTCTCGACTGGAACTCCTGTTTCTCCAATGGCATTCAGATCATATTTGGGATTGCTCATGAAGAGTATCGCCGGAGTGATGACATAGTGATCATCAAACTCAAGAGTCAGGTGGCTGTCATCCGCAGGGCACATTATTTCGTGCAGCTTTTCCCCGGGGCGTATCCCGATTATTTTTATCGGCATATCAGGCGCCATAGCCTTTGCCAGATCTTTTATATACATAGAAGGGATTTTAGGAACGAATATCTCCCCCCCTTTCATGCGTTCAAAGTTTTTGAATACGAAATTTATCCCCTGATCGAGAGTAATGAAAAAACGTGTCATATTTTCATCTGTAACGGGCAGCTCTTTCTCCCCCTGCTCTATCAGTTTTTTATAAAAAGGGATAACAGAGCCGCGGCTTCCGAGAACATTACCGTAACGCACGACGGAGAATATGCATTGTCTCGGTCCTTTGATGTTATTTGCAGCCACAAACAGCTTATCTGAAACAAGCTTGGTTGCACCATACAGATTAATAGGGTTTGCCGCCTTGTCCGTTGAGAGGGCAATTACTTTCTTCACGTCATTTGCAAGAGCTGCATTAATAACATTCTCAGCGCCATTTATATTTGTTTTTATGCATTCAGTAGGATTATACTCCGCAGCCGGAACCTGCTTAAGCGCAGCAGCATGTATCACATAGTCAATACCGTACATTGCCTGTTCAAGACGTTTTTCATCACGTACATCACCGATGAAATAACGCATACAGGGTTGGGAGAATTCCTGAGACATTTCAAACTGCTTGAGTTCATCTCTGGAGAAAACTACAATCTTTTTAGGTTTATACTGCTCAAGCAGCATTTTAACACACTTCCTGCCGAAGCTCCCCGTCCCGCCTGTAATAAGTATCGATTTATTATCAAACATTTCAGACTCCTTTGCATCGATTCTTTATTGTATCATATCAAAAGAGAGTGGTGTTCACTTTTATAAGTAATTCTTACTCTCCGGAGCAAACTTTTGTAAAGCATCACATTCGGGTGAAAAACTGAGCGATCCGCCTCGCCCCCTGCCCGTCAACGGCTATCCGGCTGTTCCTTATGTACTCTGCCCTCCGGGGAACTGAGGTGAGTTTTATCGCGGCTTCTGCAATGAGCTCCGGGGAGACTTCAGATATTTCCCCAGCATAAAATCCCATATTCTTTTCCACAAAACGCCTGATGTTGCTGGTCTGATTCTGTTCTGTCTTAACTATCACAGCAGGAACCCCGCAAGCCGCAAGCTCCAGCATCGTCTGTCCGCCTGCGGAAACAGCAATATCACAGGACTGCATGAGTTTCGCTGTCTCAACATCGCTCAGTCCGTAGTAACCGCCTGCAACACCCTTTGCAAGAACACATAACTCTGCATCAGGAAATGCTTCCCGCAGAGCCTTACAAAAGCTTTCTACAAGTTCACCGGCAGCACTCCCACCGAGGGTGACAAATATTCTGCTGATATTCGCAGGGACATCTTTTTCCGCAGTGTTCCAGAACGCTTTCCTGAGTATAGCGTGCTGCATACCATAAAAGCCGTCTATACCGTCTGCCGCAGGATTTATTATATAACCGTGAGGATATGCAATCCTACTGAAGTCATCGAAAAAAAGACGTTTTAACGTGTTTGAAGTCAGGATAGAATACACCTCTGCTGGTGCTTGATAAGAGTCTATGATAACGATATCGTCCGCTGTGATAAACGATGCGGCTTCCTGCGGGTTATCATGCCAGCCGCTCATGGCACAATCCCCGCCGCATACAGCCGCTGCACATTCAGGGTCACCGTCAACATACATCAGCGACTCGACCCCTGCCTCTCTGAAAGCCTGAATCAAGGCATAGCAGCGTGTGATATGACCGAAACCGGTTTTTGTGCCCCCTTCGGTAAAAACATAAACTCTCAACGTTCTTCGCCAAATAAATTAATCTGCATAAGCATCTCTCAGTGATTAGTCAGCATGTCTGCACTACATTTATACTTACCTGATTCTAAGGCAAACTATTAAGACAAAGCAAATTAAAAGTGCTTGAAACAATTTTTTCAAAGAGTAATATTAGCTTACTATTATTAAATTCAGGGGAATATCATGGAAATTGATGCAAGAGGGCTTGCCTGCCCGCAACCGGTGCTGATGATTAAAGCTGAACTCGAAAAAATCGAAGAAGGTGTTGTAACAATACTTGTTGACAATAAAGGCTCCAGCATAAACGTTAAAAATTTCTGCGAGGCAAACGGACACACTGTCAGCGTAGACGAGACTGACGGGTATTATAAAATATCAGCCGCCAAAGGCTATGACTGCGCTATTGCTGAAGAAACAGAAGCAGATACAGACACCAACATTGTCGTTTTTATCACAGGCGAAACTCTGGGGGATGACAAAGAACTCGGAGCAATGCTGATGAAAGGATTTATCGGTAACTTAAAAAACATGGATATTCTTCCGAAAACAGTTATTTTTGTAAACAACAGTGTAAAGCTACTCACTTTCAACGAAGACGTGATCGCCTCCGTTAGAGGGCTTGTGGATTCAGGGGTGGAAATTCTTGCATGCGGCATGTGTCTTGAATTCTACGGCATCACAGACAAACTGGCTATAGGCAGGATATCTGACGCTTACACAGTTGCTGACAAACTTTTTAAATCTGATAAACTAATCAGGCTTTAGACAAAAACAGACTTCAGAAGAGCCCGTGACGGTTCTCTTCTGGACGAGGTGAAAATTTGTTTCCACTAAAAGATTCGGTTCCGTCGTCCACGTTCCCGTTTGTGAACTGGGCTATAATATTTATAAATATCGTTGTATTTTACAACATGCTTCATATGACATCACCGAACGAACAGGAATTTATCTTTGAGTACGGACTGGTGCCGAAGAAACTTTTCGTAGAAAATTCTATGCTGACCCTCACAGACAGATATGTGCCTATACTCACCTCCATGTTCATGCACGGCGGGTTTATGCATATCATAGGCAATATGTACTTTCTGTTCATCTTCGGGGACAATGTTGAAGACAAACTCGGGCACATACGATATCTTCTCATTTACCTTCTGTTTGGTGTTGCAGCAGCGGCAACTCAGATAATAATGTTTCCTGATTCTGTCGTACCTATGGTGGGCGCAAGCGGTGCGATAGCTGGTGTTATGGGAGCATACCTTGTCTTTTACCCCAGAGCAAAAGTCAAGACGCTGATAGTAATTATAATTTTTATCACTATTGCAGAAATTCCTGCATTTATATTCCTGCTGATCTGGTTTCTCTTTCAGTTTCTGAACGGAACAGGGGGCGGAGCATACAGCAATGTCGCCTGGTGGGCACACATCGGGGGATTCCTTGCAGGTCTGGGATATGCGATATATTTCTTAAAAAAACAAAAAGAGCTTTAGGCCACGGAGTTTATATATGTGTTTAGGTTTTCCGGGACAAATACTAGAGATGGACGAGTTCGGCGCAACAGTCGACATAGGCGGAACTAAAAGAGAAGTATCTACAATGATACTGCCGGATGAAGTCGTTGTCGGCGACTGGGTTATGGTACATGCGGGCACAGCCATTGCAAAAATGGATCCTGAAGAAGCGCAAAAAACACTACAGGTTTTAAGGGAATTTGCTGATGGGCTTGATGATTGAGGACTTCCGCAATGCAGACATCTGCAAAAAGCTGATAAAACAGATCGAAAAAGAAGCAACAAAAGACGTTTACCGTTTTATGGAAGTGTGCGGCAGCCATACAATGGCGATAGCAAAGTTCGGGATAAAAAGTGTACTTCCATCAAATATCGACCTTGTGTCCGGACCGGGGTGTCCTGTTTGTGTCACTCCGCAATGCGAGATAGATGCTCTTTTCGAAATAGCTGAAAAAGGTGCTGTCATTGCAACTTTTGGGGACATGATGCGTGTCCCCGGCTCGAAAGGGCAGAATTTGCAGAAAATGAAATCCGAAGGGTGCGATGTACGCATTGTCTTCTCGCCCCTTGATACTCTGAAGATAGCAAAAGAGACTGATAAGGAAGTTGTCTTTGTCGGTATCGGTTTTGAAACAACTGCACCCGCAGTTGCGGGGCTTGCCATAATGGCAGAGAAAGCAGGTGTGAAAAACGTCAGCATAACCCCGTACAACAAAACTATGCCTGAAGTGCTCTCTCTGATCATCTCAGACAAAAACCTACAGATAAACGGTTTTGTCTGCCCGGGGCATGTCACAGCAGTAACGGGTATAGGGCTGTATGATCCTATTGTCAAAGAAGGGATGGCGGCAGTAATAACCGGATTCGAGCCTGTGGACGTGCTCAGCTCTATACTCGAAATGGTGCGTCAGGTGAACACTGAGGACTTTAAAGCAGTAAACATGTACTCACGGGTCGTCGCGGACGAAGGGAACGCGAAAGCACGGGATGTAATCAACGCTGTTTATGAAAAACAGGGGTGCTGGTGGCGTGGTATCGGATTCATAGAGGAGAGCGGGCTCGCTTTCCGCAAAGAGTATGAACAGTTTGACGCTTTCAGAAAATTTGACGTTACCCTCGAAGGGGACGACGAAATAGCAGGATGCAGCTGCGGAGAGGTACTCAAAGGTTACATCAAACCAACTGAATGCGCACTCTTCGGTACAGCATGTACGCCGCAAAACCCCGTAGGTCCATGCATGGTCAGCTCTGAAGGAGCTTGTGCAGCGGCTTACAAGTACGGTATTTAATCGGAGATGTAACATACTACACGGAAACACAGGCGGTTTAAAACCCCAACAGATTCAAAAACTGGAAAAATTATATACCAGAAAGGCAGGAGTGAATGAAACCATCCAGCCCGAGCTGGCAAAAACAATCTGTGCAATATCCCATGAACTGAACAGACAGATAGGCATACTGGCAGACAGGAAAGGCAACGTTCACTATGTAATTGTGGGCGACACATCAGAAGTTTTTATCCCCGGTCTTGAGAGATTCCCTCTTGTTCCCGGTTCATTGCGTGGTCTCCGGCTTCTGCACACACACCTCAGCGGAGAAGACATAACCGATGACGACCTCACCGACCTTGCGCTCCTGCGTCTGGACTCTGTCACAGCTCTGCACTTTAATCAGGACGGGCACTCATACGGTATGCAGACCGCCCACCTCCTCCCACCGGATAATGTAAACTACTATGATTTCCTTACAGATAAAGACCCCCATCAGCAAAAGATCGACTACCTTGCTTTTATAACCGAGCTGGAAGCTGAAATTTCCTCCAAGACTAAACGTCTGCACAAAGTGGACACAGGAAGTCATGCGCTGCTTATCGGCTGTTACAAGTCAAAAGTGCAAGGCTCAGAGAACATGGCGGAACTTTCGGAACTTGCCAGAAGCGCCAACATGTACGTAACCGGAGAAGTTGTTCAGATTAAAGATAAACTGCACCCGAAGTACGTGATAGGTTCCGGTAAACTGAAAGAGATAGTGATAAAATCCATGCAGAACGGGGTTGAATTTCTTGTCTTCGACAACCCGCTGTCCCCTGCACAGGCAAAAGCTATTGCAGACTTCACCGACCTTAAAATACTTGACAGACCACAGCTTATCCTCGATATCTTTGCAAAAAGGGCAACAACAAACGACGGTAAGATACGTGTGGAGCTTGCGCAACTCAAATATCTTCTGCCGAGGCTCTCACAAAGGGACGACTCACTCAGCCGTCTAACCGGCGGTATCGGCGGACGTGGACCTGGTAACACAAAGCTGGAAATAGACAGACGGCGTACCAACGACCGTATCGCCATGCTTTCCAGAAAGCTTAAAAAAATAGAAAAAAACCGCGAGACCATGAGACGGAAACGCAACAGAAACGAGCTTCCCATTGTCTCTATCATAGGATATACAAATGCAGGGAAATCCACCCTGCTCAACAGCCTCACCCAAAGCGGTGTTTATGCGGACGACCTTATGTTTGCAACACTTGACACCAGCTCGAAGAGGATAAGGTTTCCGCAGGAGAGGGACGTGATCATCACCGACACTGTAGGCTTTATACGTGACCTGCCGGAAAACCTTAAAGGCGCTTTCAAAAGTACACTGGAAGAGCTTCAGGACGCTGATGTGCTTCTGCATGTGGTTGACATCAGCTCTGACGGATTCGACTCTCACGTTCACTCCGTAGAAACTATATTGCAGGAACTGGAACTGACCGATAAAGAGAGCATTCTCGTTTTAAATAAAACAGACCTCCTGCTGCAGCACGAAACTGATTATATCCAGTTTGGGGAGATGCCGGATGATGCAGACCCGGAAATGTTCACCCGTGCACACAGAATCGTAAACCTGATAGAAAGATACAACAAAGTCTGCATGGTCAGTGCACTTCACAGAAAGTCTTTCAGAGAACTGCTGGAACTGATAAGACTCACACTTTTCGCGGACGGCATAGACATTGAACCTATGGGGATAGAAGACTATTTCGGTCACAGGAGCATAGATGGAACAACTTAGCCCCAGCGAGATAATCAAATTCCGTGCAGAGTGTTATAAAGTCTCTGACGGCGCAGGAGTATACTCACTCTATTCAGTTAAAAGCGACCTCAGAAAATTATTTCAGGCGGACGACTTTGCAAACCATTTCCGAATGCTGACTAAAAACGCAGAGCATACGGGACTTGTCATAGTTGCCGAAAATATAAAAGGGAGCCTCGCAGAGGTAAAATACATAGAACACATCAGTGAAAACAGCGAGCTAATCACTTACTACTCGAAAACTGTTCTCACCAGAGAACAGAATACATGGAAGATACTGAAAGAAAAAAGAGAGCTGCCGAAACTATCTTAATCTTTTTTCAAATAGTGCTTGAAAAATGTCGCATAATATCATATAAATATTCCCTGCTTTGATACGGAGGAGTGTCCGAGTCTGGCTTAAGGAGGCGGTCTTGAAAACCGTTGAGCGTGCGAGCGTTCCGTGGGTTCGAATCCTACCTCCTCCGTTTTTTTATTATTTGGAGTGGTGGCCGAGCTAGGCTGAAGGCGCTCGCCTGCTAAGCGAGTATACGGCTTATACCGTATCGAGGGTTCGAATCCCTCCCGCTCCGTTTTAGAACGACGTGGTTTGAGGATAGTATGAAAAAATTATTGATGTCTCTTATGCTTGTTGCACTGCTTGCAGCATGTTCCCAAGGTGTTGTAGAAGAGGGTAATTCCGAAACTGCTGCACCTGCACAAACAACCCAAGACCCAGTTGTACAGGATCCTGCTGCGGCTGATCCTCATGCTGGAGTCAGCGTACCGAAAGAGAGAACAATCTCTGTCCCTAAAGAGGTATCCGAAAAATATAAAAGCCTCATAATAGAGGTTAAAAATCTCACTGAAAACAGCTCTGTTCAGACAGATGTTCTCATCGGTCAGAAATCCGAAGTTACGGGTACTCCTTTTGAAGTGCTTGTAGAGTATTACCTCCCAGACTTCGTTATAGAAGCTGACGGAACAATAACAACACGCTCCGCTGAAGAGAATAATCCGGTTGCTAAAATCAAGGTATTCAAATTCGGCGAAGTATATTTTGACGGCTGGCTGTTCCAGAATCATCCTGATGAGCACGGCTCATTTGAAGATCAGGCTTACAGCATGACACTTGTTAAGTCTGTAACAAAGTAAACACTTACTACTGACGATAATCAAAGCCGTATTCCATAAGGGGTACGGCTTTTTTTGTACCTGTTTTCGATTACCTGTATAATTAATCTGATGCTTCGCACGTGCTTAACACTTGAATTTACAACTTCGTTCTCAAAGCTAGAGTATATGTAAAATACGTCACTGCGAACCCCGCAAGGCTGTGGCAGTCTCCTGACTCGTTAGTTAATCCTGAGATTGCTATTACATTCCCCGCAATGACTTATAAGCTCTAAAGCTGTGATTAGCTCATTCATACAAGCATGAATGCGTGGTGTTCTATCTTCGACCGCATAAAAATATCCCCGATGCCTGTAAAACACCGGGGATATAATGATTCATATTCTTAAGTTCTAATATATTCTGTTGATAACTAACAGGTATATATCATTTATTAGTTTTTGCTTTTGTCTACGATTTTGCCTTTATCAAGCCAGCTCATAAGACCGCGGAGTTTTTCACCAACCTTTTCGATCGGGTGCTCTGCGCCCATTCTTGTAAGAGCGTGGAAATTAGGACAGTTAGCTTTATTCTCAAGCATCCACTCATTCGCAAACTGACCGGACTGAATTTCATAGAGAGCCTGTTTCATGTTCTCTTTCACTTCAGGAGTGATGATTCTTGGTCCTCTTGTAAGGTCGCCATACTGAGCAGTGTTGCTGATTGAATAGCGCATGTTAGTTATGCCGCCTTCATAGATAAGGTCTACGATAAGCTTAACTTCGTGCAGACACTCATAATATGCCATTTCAGGAGCATAACCAGCCTCTGTCAGAGTCTCAAAGCCGTATTGGATAAGCTGCGCGAGACCACCGCAAAGAACAGTCTGCTCACCGAAAAGGTCAGTCTCTGTCTCTTCTTTAAAAGTTGTCTCGAGGATAGCTGCTCTTGCACCACCGATGGCATTAGCATAAGAGAGAGCCATCTCACGGCTGTCGCCTGTATAGTCCTGCTCGATAGCGATAAGACAAGGGACGCCAGCGCCCTTCTGGTATTCAGCACGGACGAGGTGACCAGGTCCTTTTGGGGCAATCATAACAACATTAACATCTGTCGGCGGAACGATCTGGTTGAAAAGAATATTAAAACCGTGAGCAAAAGCGAGGTAGTTTCCTTCCTCCAGCCCCGGTTCAATAGCTTCTTTATAGATGTCCCCCTGACATTCATCAGGAGCGAGAACCATTATGAAGTCAGCCCATTTACAAGCTTCTTTTACTTCCATAACTTTCAGACCGGCGCCTTCAGCTTTTTTCCAGCTGGAACTGCCTTCGCGGAGGGCAACGCATACATCAACACCAGAATCTTTCATGTTGTTTGTGTGACCGTAACCCTGGCTGCCGTATCCGATAACAGCAACTTTTTTACTTTTGATGAGTTCAAGGTTAGTATCTTTCTCGTAATAGATTTTCATTTAATAACACCTCTATCTAATTTTAAAATCGTATCAGCTTTGTAATATGCCTCTGGTGTTAACCAGTTATTTAAAATCGCTTGTTGCCTTACTGCCGCGGCTGAGTGCTATGGCTCCGGTTCTAACGACCTCTATGATTCCGTATGGTTCAAGGACTTTCAGGAAAGCGAGTATTTTACCCCTGTCTCCGGTGATCTCTATCACAAGAGAGTTATTTGTTATATCCACAGTCTTCGCTCTGAAAGTGCCAACAACGTTAAAAATCTCAGACCTTGTGCTTTTCTCTGTGCGGACTTTGACAAGCATCATCTCACGTTCGATGTGCTCCATCTCGCTTACGTCACGCACGCGCAGAACGTTAACAAGTTTTCTGAGTTGTTTGATTATCTGCTCGATAACATCAGCGTCACCAGTGGTAACGATTGTCATAGTAGATATGTTGACATCCATTGTCTTATTAACAGACAATGACTCTATGTTGTATCCCCTGCCGCTAAAAAGACCGGAGATGCGGGAAAGTACCCCGAACTTGTTTTCAACAAGTACTGATATTGTATGTCTCATGTCAGTCTCCTTACTTCAGCAGCATTTCGTTTATTGCGGCGCCAGCGGGGATCATAGGGAAAACATTCTCTTCCCTGTCCACGGTGAAGTCCATAATAACAGGCTTATCTTTGATCTTAAGTGATTCTCTGATAGCCCCTTCCACATCCTCTTTTCTATCTATCCGCATACCCACGGCGTTAAAAGATTCAGCAAGTTTTACGAAATCAGGCTGACAGTCAAGACAGCACTGGCTGTAGCGGTTGTTGAAAAACATATTCTGCCACTGACGGATCATACCAAGATATTTATTGTTCAGTATAGCAACTTTCACAGCTACGTTATACTGCACAGCGGTGCATATCTCCTGTATGTTCATCATGAAAGAGCCGTCACCTGCAATGTCAAAAACCTCTTTGTCAGGGCATCCGAGTTTTGCGCCGATAGCAGCAGGAAATCCATATCCCATTGTGCCCAGACCACCGGATGAAACAAACTGACGAGGGTTTTTATATTTATAGAACTGACCTGCCCACATCTGGTTCTGACCAACTTCTGTACAGATGATAGCCTCGCCTTTTGTGACCTTATAGATTGATTCCACAACATATTGAGGTTTGATAAGCGTTGATTCACGATCATAGCCGAAAGGCTGTTTTTTATCCCATGCTTTGATCTTTTCCATCCAGTCTTTTCTGGCTTTCAGGTTTTTATCCCAGCTGTATTTGTCGATCTCTGAGAGCGCTTGATTCAGCACTACTTTGCAGTCCCCAACGATAGGTACATCAATGCGGACATTCTTACTGATACTTGATGGGTCAACGTCAATATGGGCGACTTTGGCATTAGGAGCAAACCCGTCCAGACGACCTGTTGAGCGGTCTGAAAAGCGTGTCCCCACAGCAAGGATAAAATCTGGCTCTGCCATAGCCATGTTCGACGCATAATTACCGTGCATTCCCAGCCACCCAATATAGTTTTCGTGTGTGCCGGGGATACCGCCCTGCCCGAGAAAGGATGAAATAACAGGTACACCTGTCAGTTCGGAAAGCTTTGTCATCTCTTCGCTTGCGCCGGATAGAATGACACCGCCCCCCATGTATATTACTGGCTTTTTAGCCCCTTCGAGCATACGGAGCATTTTTTTAATCTGCCCCAGATGCCCCTTTACTGTAGGGTTATAGCCTGGAAGTTCGATTTTGCTAGGCCATTTGAACTCAGCCTTCTGAGCCATAATGTCCTTAGGAAGGTCGATAACAACAGGACCGGGACGTCCGGAGGCGGCAATGTAGAAAGCCTCTCTTATAACAGTTGTAATCTCTTCCGGATTGTTTATCAGGTAGCTGTGTTTGACTATTGGTCTTGTGATGCCGATGATGTCTGCTTCCTGAAATGCGTCTCCGCCGATTAGGTTGCTTGCGACCTGACCTGTGAAAACCACCAGCGGAACTGAGTCCATATGTGCGTTGCAAATACCGGTAACAAGGTTAGTTGCGCCCGGACCTGATGTTCCGAAGCATACACCGACCTTGCCTGTGGCTCTTGCGTAACCGTCTGCTGCGTGGATTCCGCCCTGCTCGTGTCTCGGCAGGATGTGTTTGATGTCTGAGTCAAAAAGTGTGTCGTAGATTCCGAGAAGTACGCCGCCAGGGTAACCAAATATCAGGTCAACACCCTGCTTGCGCAATGACTCTACGAGGATTTCTGCTCCTGTCATTTTCATTATAAAGTCTCCTCACTTCTATATTAACCGCCATCTTATGTATAGCCTGCCATCCGAGCCGGTCAAACCCTTCTGCACAGACCCCACCTACTCCAGAGTAACGGTCATAAAGTCGTAAACAAGTGCCTTTCGCTTATACAGGACATAAGCTAAAGCATAAGTTCTGAGATCCCTGCTTACCTTAATGAATAAACAAGGATATTACTGAAAAACTCCCTTTCAAGAAATAACTCATACTGTTCAGTACATATTTCTTAGTCGGAAAACTCTTCAGTCTTAAATATAGCACCTTGTGCTGCGACTGATTAGACAAACAAAAAACTTGTCCTAAGTTTTTTGCCAACGTTCCGCATCTGCAAAGCCTATGCGTCACTCACACTCCGCTGCACTCCGTGAGACACATTCTGTGTCTTTTCCAGCGCAGAAAGTTCGTCTTAGCTAAAGAAATCTTCAGTCTTAAATATAGCACCTTGTGCTGCGCTGGAAACACGGGTGGCGTATTTAGCCAGATACCCTTTTGTGAATTTCGGCTTAGGTTTAACCCATGCTGATCTTCTCTTTTCCAGCTCTTCCTCACCAACATTAAGCTGAATGGAGCGCTCAGGGATGTTAATAGCGATATCGTCGCCATCTTTAATCAGAGCAATCGTGCCCCCTTCTGCTGCTTCTGGTGAAATGTGACCTATGCATGGCCCTCTTGTTCCGCCGGAGAAACGGCCATCTGTAATGAGAGCTACATGAAACAGCCCTCTGCCCATTATCTCTGCTGTCGGAGCGAGCATCTCCCTCATACCGGGACCGCCCTTGGGACCTTCATATCTTATAACAACCACCATTCCGTCTTCGATCTTGCCGGACTTGATGGCTTCCATAGACTCTTCTTCGCTGTCGAAACAGATAGCTTTGCCAGTGAAAACATGCATGTCGTCATTAACAGCCGCCTGTTTAACAACGCATCCGTCCTCTGCAACATTACCACGAAGAACGGCTATACCGCCCTGTTTGTGAAATGGGTTGCTGACAGGACGAATGACATCCTCGTCATAGATGACGGCTGATTTCGCTATCTCTTTAACTGTACGACCTGAAACTGTAATATTGTCTTCCAGCATATCGATAAGCCTCTGCTGAAAGCCTGGTATACCGCCGGAATAGTCGAGGTCTTCCATAAAGAATTCCCCGCCCGGACGGACATTTGTAATGTGCGGTGTTGTCTTGCTGAGTTCATCGAACAGCTCAAGGCTGAAAGGAACCTGTGCCTCATATGCTATAGCAGGGAGGTGAAGACATGTATTTGTAGAACCGCCAAGTGCCATATCCATGATCACGGCGTTTCTGAATGCTTTTTCGTTCATTATCTGTCTGGCTGTAATGCCCTTTTCAACAAGCTGACAGATAGCAACACCGGAATCAAAAGCTATGCGTTTCTTTTTAGCAGAACCTGCAAGCCCTGTTCCGCAGCCCGGCAGCGACATCCCCATTGCTTCTGTAAGGCATGCCATAGTGTTCGCTGTGTAAAGCCCCTGGCAGGCACCCTGCCCCGGACATGAACACTGCTCAAGGTTGGACATCTCCTGTTCGTCAATCTCACCTTTACGGCATTTTGCCATAGCCTCAAATGTATCTCTGACAAATGAGCGTCTCTGCATACGGTAAACACCGCTCTGCATAGGACCAGCGGTAACAGATATAGCAGGAACATCCAGCCTGGCTGCCGCCATGAGCATCCCGGGAGTGATCTTGTCGCAGTTGCTGAGAAAAACCACACCGTCAAGGGCGTGCGCTTCCACAACACATTCTATCATGTCGGCGATGGCGTCTCTTGACGGGAGGGAATAGTGCATCCCTTTGTGCCCCATAGCAATACCGTCGCAAAGGCCAGGCACGCTGAAAATAAATGCGTGTCCGCCGCCTGTGTGTACACCTTTCTCGATAAATCTTTCAAGCTCCCTCATGCCTGTGTGGCCGGGGATGAGATCTGTAAAACTGGAGCAGATACCGATATGCGCTCTTTTCATGCTGCTTTCCGGAACACCTGTTCCATACATCAAAGATCTTGCGGGAGCTCTGTCAAGCCCCTCTTTAACCCTATCGCTTCTCATGTGATGCGCTCCTGTTTATTCTCACTTAAAAATGTAAAGTCTGATAATCTACCACACTCGGAATTTTTTATCAAAAGGAAATTAACTGTTTAACGTAATTTGAAGACAATTTCTGAGTACTGAATAAATGACTTTAATTTCAAGCTTTATATTATCGAAACTTTTATGTATATTTCACCTATGGATGAGAAAACAAAATTTCAGACAACTTTTGAACTGGCAGAGAAACTGCACCGCACAATGGTGTACGGCATATTTATATATCCTCTTTTCGTTGCGATGGCAGAATCTTTTAACTGGGGTATCTTTCACTTTCTGAACTTTGAAACCATGAAATCCATGGGGCTTGTCTTCATGATACTGACCATAGTCTTCTTTCCACTGACATACGCTATTGAGGCACTTTTCATACGCGGCTGTCTGGACTTCGGAAAGCTTGGGAAAAGACTGCTGTACGCAGAAATAGCAAACATGACAATGTCTGAAGCAATTACTATATTCGGATTAGTTATTTATCTGACAAGTGCAAACCTGAAGTTCTTCTACCTGTTTTTTGTCATTTCATTTGTGCACCTGCTCACCCTGCGCCCTAAGAAAAAGAAGTGGCAAAAACGGCTTAATGATATCTCAGTACATTAAACTGCTTTGCAAAAATTTATCCATTTGATAAAATGACTTATGTCATACTATTCTTCAATTAAAAAAGTACCGGGATTCACTGTGCTGGGTCCACTTGTGATGCTTGCGGGGCTTCTTTTTGCTGTGGATACAGGGATGCGTTACGCTCTGGCTCCGGAGATGCTCTTCGATCCTGCAAGCAGAATATTTGCCGTCGCTAATTTTATCATCGTAGCCATATTTTCGTTTCTGCTGCTTCAGTCCGGCTATCTCCTCTTAAAAGGCTTTGTTTTCAGCCGGTACATAACAGTCATGGCACTTGCTCTGTGCTATACAGGGCTGATAATGAGGATTTTTCTGTTCGGTGTGTACCCTTATAAATGGAAAATTATTGCCGGCATACTTTTTCTCGCTTTTGTTATTTTATATCTTAATCAAAGGCAATTCCGGGTAAGGTTTGAATTTAAACGCGGTCTTGCCGGAATATTCATATTCTTCTTTTGGTTTCTGACACTTGTCACGGCTGCATACCTTGCGCTGTGGGCAAAAAACAGCTGGAACAACTTTCCTTCGTATAATACTTACCGTTTCGAAGAGAAGCCTTATACTGCCGAATTCGACCCCCTCCCATTTAATTTCAACATAGTCATTCCGCAGAATTTCAGCCTGTCTTCAGTGGATTCTGATGGTGACCGTACATCTGTGACCTTTCACAACCCTGACTTCGGCTATATAATTATGAATAATAATTCGTCACTTGAGCCGGTTTATAAAAGAATGCGTATATTGGGCTACGAAAATGCAAAACAATTTTCAGACTTTTTCTTTCACGAAAAGATAGGACTCATACCGCTCTTCCTCCGTAAGTCACTGACAAGCCTAGATGTTAAAGAATATAATGATGTCAATGTCGGCTCACTAAGCCTGTACATGGAAAAAAGTAACGGTGACAACACTGTAGCTCACGTCTTTAATGACAATAATCTCTCAGGTGAAATAACCGTATTGTCAATAACTCCGGGAGAAACAGGTCTGTACAATGAACTTTTCACCACTATCAAACCATACTCACAGGATAAAGACGCACAGGAGCTTTACAGCCGAGGGATGCAGCTTCTCACGGACAAAGACCCCGAAAGAGCCAAAAGGCACTTTGCTGCCGCATCTGTGATGAAACCTGATGATGCAGAGTTCAGATACATGTTTGCAGAAACCCTTGCTCTTACAGGATATGTTTCCAGTGCAAAAATACAGCTCCGAATCTGTCTGGATCTGAATGAAGGACATGAGCGGGCAAGAAAACTGCTGGACGGACTCTCCAGATTAAAAGAAGATGAGTGAACGCAAACTATACACCACAAGAAAAATCGAACATTACCGGCTGCATAAGCTTATTGAACAGGCTTACGACCTTAGCCGTGAAGACTTTGAAGTCAACTGCGAAGAGGACGGATGCGCAGTCATAACCATTGAAACCTTCATTGATAAGCCCGCAGGGATCTCCCTTGACATAATGGATTCTGGAATGACCGCACGCCTCAGCCTCTTCCCACCTCTGAATAACGGCGAACCGATCGATAAAGCGTCGGTGGAAGAATTTATCTTAGATGAAAAAAAACTGGATACCGACACCATAGACTGGGAAGCTTTCAAAAAATGTTTTCAGGATTACTCTGACGGAAATATAGTCTATCAGGAGATAATCGCAAACGGCATTTCCAAAGAAGACGGAACTGACGCAACCTATGATCTTTATTTTGATATAGAGGATAAAAAACCGAAAGTTCTTGCTGACGGCAGTGTGGATTTCAAGGATATAAATAATATCATTATGGTTGAGAAAGGCGATGTTCTCCTGAGATATCATAAAGAGACTGATGGTATTGACGGCAAAAAAGTCCGGGGTGAAAAGATTCCGGCTAAAAAAGGGAAAAAGATAGCTATCCACAAAGGCGACGGAGTGGCTTATAAAGAAGAGCAGGGGCTTTACTACTCAGACATTGCCGGTCACGTGACATTCAGAAACAACCGCCTCAACGTAAACCCTGTATATTCTGTCAAAGGGGACGTCGACTATTCTGAAGGGAATATAGATTTCCTCGGGACAGTGCGCATATCTGGTGATGTTCTCAGCGGATTTGAAGTTAAAGCAAAAAATATTGTTATCTGGGGTGTAGCAAGGGACGCAACACTTATAGCTGAGGAGGACATAAGCGTACGCACCGGTATTTTTTCCACCGGAAGCGGAGTCACCAAAGCAGGGAAAACCGTAACAGCAAATTTTATAGAAGGTGCAACAGTTTATGCAGGGACAGCAGTCATTATCAAAAATTACTGCTACAACTCAAAGGTATTCTGCGAAGGAGAAATTCTTGCACTATCAGGTGACGGAGTCATAAACGGCGGTGAGCTATACGCTTTCAGCAGTATCGAAGCAAAAAAGATAGGCTTCAAAAACAGCAGCGCTTTCCCGCTTCATGTTGGTGTGAAACACTCTCTCAATGAACACATAGAAAAACTGATAGACCGAAAAAACAACATTGAGAACAAACTGAAAGAAACAGACAGCATAATCCGCTCACTGGCAAAAAAAACACCGGATATCAAACATAAGCAACAGCTCAAGAGCATAATATCAAACAGAAAAATACTGTATGACAAATACGAGATTATCGACAGCGAAATCGAAAACCTTATAAAAGATTCTATGCACACTATGCCTTATGTCCTTGCAACAAAAGAGGTAAACGAAGGGATAAAGGTTGTAATATACAATACTGAATATATTGTTCCGCTCAAATGCGAAGGGGGCAAATTCGTGTTTGATAAAAGTTCAGGTAATGTCGTGATGCTGAAACCCGATGCCGCACCTGGGACTGGACTCAAAAAAGGGCGAAACTGATGGAACTTCTGAAACACAAAGCTGTAGTGCTGGATGTTGATGAAGCAGGAACTGCCACTGTTGAGGTCGCACGGGGGAGCGCGTGTGCCGCATGCGGTGAAAAGAGTTCATGCACGCTCACTGACGACACAAATATAAAGCTCAAATTCAAAGACTCTGCAAATCTGAAAACTGGAGATGTAGTAGAAATAGGCATCGAAAAAAACAGCTTCTACAAATCACTCTTTGTAGTATACATAGTTCCCCTCATACTTATGCTGTTGACTGCTGTAATTTCTGACTCAATGACAAAAAACCAGCTCCTGACCGCAGGAGCCACAATTTCTGTTATTATTATTTACTTCCTCTATCTCCGGCTTAAACATAACGGACAAGACAAGCAATCCTATAGAATCCTTTAGTATACTTTTTCTTATGCGATGCTTTGTTGTCCATGTCAATCTTCAGTTCTTATTATTACAGAATTTCTGTGGGCAATCAGCTCTTCTGATTCCGCAAGCACCCTTATATCCGGCATATCAGCAATAAGCTGTTCTCTTGAATAGTAGATAATACTGGATTTTTTCTGAAAGTCATAAGTACCGAGCGGAGAGAAAAACTTTGCTGTACCGCCGGTTGGGAGCACATGGTTAGGGCCTGCATAATAATCGCCGACAGGCTCCGGTGAATTTGCTCCTAAGAATATCGCCCCTGCATTGCGTATTTTCAGCATATATTCCATAGGGTTAGCAACGCAAAGCTCAAGGTGCTCAACAGCTATATTGTTTGTAATATCCGCCGCTTCGTTAAGGTCATCTGTAACGATTATAGCACCGTATTTCTCTATTGATTTCTTTGCTATTTCTCTCTTCGGAAGTTCCTCAAGCTGTGCGTAAACGGAACTTTCTATCTCTTTTGCAAGCTCCAAATCGTCAGTTACCACTATCGCTGAGGCAAGTTCGTCGTGTTCCGCCTGAGAAAGCATGTCTGCTGCCACATGGTCGGGGTCTGCCGAACTATCTGCCACAATAAGAATCTCGCTCGGTCCCGCTATCATATCGATATCAACCTGACCGAAAACCATCTTCTTCGCCAGTGCGACATATATATTCCCCGGCCCTACGATCTTATTAACTCTCGGTACGCTTGCTGTTCCATACGCAAGTGCAGCGATAGCCTGCGCACCTCCGATACGAAACCCTCTATCCACTCCGGCAAGATAAGCCGCAGCCAGCACAACAGGGTTGACTTTGCCGCCTGTAGCAGGCGTAACCATAACGATCTCCTCCACACCTGCAACCTTAGCAGGAAGAACGTTCATCAGGACAGACGAAGGATAAACAGCTTTCCCGCCAGGGACATAGACCCCCACAGACTCAAGCGCCGTAACCTTCTGCCCCAGAAAAGTACCGGGTGTTTTCTCATAAATCCATGTATTTTCCAGTTGCTTCTCATGGAAAGAGATCACATTTGCTTTTGCGTTTTCAAGAGCAAGCTTCAGCCTGTCGTCAAGGGCTTCCCATGCGTCCTTCATCTCCCGTTTGCTGATCTCAATGCCGCCTTTCAGCATATCATATCCGTCAAACCGGAGTGTCAGCTCAGCGAGGCTCTCATCCCCTCTGGTTCTGACATCTGCTATTATGTCCAGCACAGTATGAAGGTATTCACCCTCCATAATCTCGCCTCTTTTCAAAATATCCTGAAGTCTTTTGTCATCTTTTCTAATAATCATCTATACACCTGTGAAAAATCCTTTCCCATTCTTTTTGCTGTGATAAAGTCTTCCGTCCGCCAGACGGACAATGTCCTCTGTGGTGTCATCTTTGGAGATGTCCCCCGGCACGGAAACAACGCCGCCGGAAAGACTTGCAACATCCCCGAACCCATAGGCGCCAAAGACTTGCTTGCCTATATCCTGGAGTCGCTCCACCAGAACAAAGACATTATCAATGTTCGCATAAGGGACAATCATAAAGAACTCATCACCACCGAACCTTCCCAAAATGTCGCTTGAACGAAGTCCTTCGGCGATTTCATCGCTTATCTCTTTAATGATCGTATCGCCTGTTAGGTGACCTGCGGAATCGTTTATCTGTTTAAAATTATCAATATCCATAAGGATAAAAATAAACCCCTGATCATGCCGCTTATACTTTGCCATGAACCGCTCAAGAAACTCACCCATAGCAAGTTTGTTATACGCTCCGGTCATAAAGTCGGTTCTCGTCTGCCTGTATATCAGCTCTGTATTATAAAGCTTCTGCATTGAAACAGAAGCTATGGATGCAAGGTCTTTAATAAAATTTGTAGCAACCTCTCCCCCGAACTTTGACTCATCCCTGCTGTAGAGGTTTATACTGCCTATTATCTTATCATTCTGCACAAGCGGGGCGAAAATATATGACCCCATATCCTCATAAACGTTAAACTCGCTTATAAGATTAAGCGCATTGTCCGAGTTATAGGGTCTCTTCTCCAGAAAAAACGTTTTAAACACCCCTTCCGGCATAAAATATATTCTGTAACCTAAGTTATTCTCTTCTCTGTCAAAGTCAAGTTCATCAGCATTAATAAAAAGCACAGCTCTGTCCACACCAAAGATATCCTCAAGGTATCTGAGGGGTTTCTCTATAACCTCTTTCAAGCTGTCCGCAAGCAGAAAGGCGAATTCCACAGCTTTGAATCCAGCATGTTTCGCCTCATTCTCCTTAACAAGCTCCATCAGCCCCGAAAGCTCACCTTTCAGATCTGAGTTCTCTTTGATCATGTTATTGACTTTGTTCATTATTTCAATTCTCCAAGGTTTTTCCCGGCTGCTCCGTTCACCACCAGCGGCACATCAAGCTCCATTACACCTTCCATTATGGACCGCACTCTATCGCTGAACTCATCTATATCTTTATCAAGCACTTCAAACACAAGTTCGTCATGCACCTGCAAAACAACTAATGCGTCATACTCTTTATCGTCCAAAACAGCCTGACACTCAACCATAGCAAGCTTTATGATATCAGCAGCCGAACCCTGCATGGGTACATTTGTTGCGATCCTCTCGCCCCGCATGGCAACTGTTCTGTTTTTACTGCGTATCTCGCGTATGAAACGTTTCCTGCCGGCAAGTGTTTCGGCATACCCCTTCTCTTTTGTCTCTTTTGCGATCTTTTCTATAAATCCCTTCACTTTCGGGTAGGTAGCAAAATATTTTTCTATAAACTTTTTGGCTTCCTTCTGGGAAACACCGGTATCTCTGGAAAGACCAAATGGAGAAAGCCCGTACAGTATACCAAAATTCACAGCCTTTGCCAGCCTGCGCATACCACTGTCAACCTTCTCGGGGGCAACACCGAATATGCCTGATGCAGTTTTAGTGTGAATATCTTCGTTGTTTCTATAAGCTTCTTTCAGGTGCTCATCACCTGTCAGGTGCGCCAGTATCCTAAGCTCTATCTGCGAGTAATCGAATGATACAAAGCTGTACCCCTCTCTCGGTATAAAGGCTTCCCGAAGCTTCACACCCCATTTACCTTTCATGGGTATATTCTGCATGTTCGGGTTAACAGATGACAATCTGCCCGTTGCTGTACCCGTCTGCCTGAAAGAGGAGTGAATCCGACCGTCTGCAAGGACATAGTCCTTAAGGGGGAGAGCATAGGTTGAAAGTAGTTTCGCAAGCTCTCTGTAAACAAGGATATCCTCCAGAACATGTGCATAAAGAGGGTTCATCGGAATCATAGCACGCAAAGATTCTTCATCAGTAGAAAAACCTGTCTTAGTTTTTTTAAGCCCCTCAACACCAAGTTCCTCAAACAGAAAGACCTGAAGCTGTTTTGGAGAATTAAGGTTTATGTCATAGCCTACAAAAGTTTTGATCTTCTCACTTATCTCCGCGACTTCGTCCTGAAGCTTATCGGCGACCTTTGCCATAACGTCTTTGTCAAAACCGATGCCGTTGTTTTCCATCTTTCCGAGACAATAAGCTACAGGCAGCTCCATACCGAGGTATACCTCAAGCAAACCGTTTGCCTTCAGCTTGTCCTTCTCTTCCTGCGCATGAACAACTATATTTCCTATGAACTGCTCAATGTTCTCTGCCTTGCTCTTTGTTATTCCGCCGGAATCAGGATCATTCAGCCAGCTCATAAGAAACACATCATATGCCTCTTCATATCTTTCGCCTATAAGTCTGTAGATACCTTTTATATCGTAAAAAAACTGAGCACTTTTAAGGTTATGCCCGTCATATTCGCAATATTTTTCTCCGTCAGTCACATATATCTTCCCATCCAGAAAGACAGCGGTATGTACATCACTGACATCACCAGCTTCAACCGCCTTAACATCCGGCTGAACATCTTCGCTGTCTGAATCTGCGAATAATTTACTCTGGATGGTTTTTAGCTCCAGCTCAGTTAGTTTTTCGCTTAGTTTCTTATCATCTTTAACGATTTCGACATCAGGGATGCTCTCCAGAATGTCAAGCCCCACAAGGTCATAACTAAGGTAAGCACTGTCTTTATTGTCTATGAGCTTATCTTTGAGTTTACCTTTAACAGACTCAATATTCTCATATATTCCGTCCAGACTGCCGTGTTCGTTCAGCAGTTTTGCAGCGGTCTTAACACCCACCCCAGCGACACCGGGTATATTATCCGCGGTATCACCGGCAAGAGCAAGAAGCTCACGAACCTTTTCAGGCGGCACACCAAACTTCTCTATAACCATATCCCGCCCGAAAAACTCCCCCTTCTGGGAGTCATAGATTTTTACTCTGTCATCAACTATCTGGTAGATATCTTTATCTTTAGTGAGCATCCCCACATCATCTTTTGTGTGGGCTGCTATTGTAGCCATGATATCATCGCCTTCATAGCCATCGACCTTATAATAAGCGACACCAAGCAAGGGGATCAATTCGTCCATAATACCAAACTGCAACCCGAGGTCTTCCGGTGTGGCGTCTCTGGTGGCTTTATATTCAGGATGAATTTCATGCCTGCGGTTCTTACCTTTTGCATCGAAAACAACAGCGATATTCTCTCGTCCGTATTTATTTATCAGTGTGATGATGCTCTGCATAACCCCGTGTATAACTGATGTCGGAACCCCTGCGGAGTTTGTAAGCGGAGGGGACTTATGATATGTTCTGAATGCTATATAACTTCCGTCTATGACAATTTTCATCTTTATCCTTCAAGCTTTTCACTTTTGAGAGGTCTGCCCATCAGGGATGTAACCGAATCGTACGGCTTCTTGCCCAGATAGAGTATTTCAAAAACCTCATTTATTATAGGTACATCTACATTTAGCTTTTCTGCAAGCTTTTTAGCAGCCATTGTAGTATAAACACCTTCTGCGACCATCTTCATGCTCCCGGTAATCTCTTCCATAGACATCCCTTCGGCTATCTTAAGCCCCACAGTCCGGTTTCTGGAGAGGTCTCCTGTGCAGGTGAGAACAAGGTCTCCCATACCTGAAAGCCCCATCAGTGTTTCAGGTTTACCCCCCAGAGCAGTACCAAGGCGTGCCATCTCGGCAAGCCCTCTTGTTATGAGTCCTGCACGGGCATTCGGACCAAACCCCAGCCCGTCAGATATTCCTGTTGCAATGGCAAGAACATTTTTAATAGCTCCACCGACCTCTACTCCCGGAATATCATCTGTATAGTAAGCACGGAAATAATCCGTAGATAGCTTCTCCTGCCACCAGATAGCACACTCCTCCTTTTCAGAAGCGATGCTCACCGCTGTGGGTTTTTTTGCTACAACTTCTTTTGCAAATGACGGACCGGAAAGAATAGAAAATTCTGCATCAAAACAGCTTTTAAGAACATGGACAATCAGATCTCCTGTTTCGATTTCTATACCTTTAGTTGCTATAAGCAGTTTCTTACCACTCAGCACATCCTTATGCTGCACGGCAACTTTTCTGGAAAATTGTGTCGGAACAACCCAGATTATCCTGTCAGTATCTACATCTTTCAATTCGTCAAAGTGCTTAGCTTTTATCTTCTCATTCAATAGCGTATCAGGCATGAACAAAGTATTTATGCCTTTTTCGTTAATATCTCTGACCAGCTCATCCTCGAATGCATATATATCAACATTAAAACCGTTGCTTGCAGCAAGCTCCGCCAACGCTGTTCCCCAGTTACCGGCTCCTATCACAGCCATTTTATCTTGCATGAATCACCCCGCAATGATATCTTGTTATTTGAAGGTACGCAAAAAAATTGTAGGTGATTTTATGCTTCAAATCAATCCATATGACATAGATATGCTTAAAAATATAAACGAGAAGAGAGCTTGGGAGATAATTTCAGTCTTTCTGGAGCATAATCCTGACATGTGTATATGCAAAAGCTGCATACTTGATCTGATGGCTATCACACTCAACTCGCTCCCGCCATGTTACCATAGCGAGGAACATAATATAAGTGCTGCCCGCAACAAAGTTTCTGATGAAGAGATCTACAGAAAAATGAAAGAAGCTTCTATAATTGTCAAATCGCGTCCAAGACACGATTAACCTGCGTTAGACTATAGCGATAAAGTTATAGTGCTTTACAATATCGTTACATGCTGTTGTGCTGATCAAAAGCAACAGTAAATCCGTGAAAATTGCCGTACTGTCAGAATAACAGCAATTTATATCTAATTATCTTTACTAGTTAAGAACCTTCTTTATCTGGCAATTTCTTTTTTTTAGTAATAATATGTCACATGGATCAGTTATTCAGAAAATATCAGAACTATGTCGTAGACATGCTGATTATATTTTTTACTATTGTTGTTTTCCCGGGACTTCTCATTTCTCTTTCCCGTATTCCCGCCATAGGCATAAGACCTGAAATGTTTGTACATATATTTCTAACAGGTCTTGTGTTACTGCTTGCCTTATACAGAAGAAAAATACCATTCAAGCTCAAAGCCGTGATCGCAGTTACAGGATTCATGTTTATAGGCTATTCAGGTTTTTTCTCCATAGGATTGAGCAGCTCCGGCAGACTTGACATAGTAATTAGCATAGCACTTGCCACTATGCTTTTCGGGTTTAAAACTGGTCTGGTTCTGGCTATCGTAAACACTTTTCTAGTGTCTATAGTAGCCTACCTTCAGGTTGGCGGATATCTTCTACACAACATTGACTTCAATATTTACAATTACGCCGCCAGATCATGGTTTGCCGCTATATATAATTTTGTGGCTATGGGTGTCGTCGTTGTTTTGCTTTCGGGATTTATAGATCATTTACTCCGCCAAAACCTTAGAAAACTAGCTGAAAAACAGAAACAGCTTCGCAGAGAAGTTACACAAAGAAAGCTTGCTGAGGAGCAATATAAAGAACTTTCCGAAACTGACCCGCTTACCAAGTTATATAACAGACGTTATTTTTTCAATAAAGCAGACGTGGAATTTGCCAGAAGCAAAAGATACGGAAGCCCCCTCAGCCTTATTATCGCAGACGCCGATTACTTTAAAAATATAAATGATAATTTTGGTCACCAAACAGGCGATAAGGTTCTCATAAAAACAGCAAATATACTTAATGCCAAGCTGCGCCCGTCAGACATTGCCTGTAGATTTGGCGGTGAAGAATTTTGCATACTTCTTCCTGAAACAAATATTATCGAAGCACAAAATGTTGCTGAAAGGTTCCGGTCTGAAATTAGCTCCGCAAGGTTTGATAATAAAGAAGTACACCTAACCTGCTCGTTCGGAATTGCTCAGTTTAAAGAAACTGACGAGGAGCTAAGTCACATGGTCTCCAGAGCTGACGAAGCATTATACAAAGCAAAAAAAAGCGGCCGCAATACGATAATCTCTGCTGGATAGCAAACCCTGTCAGATTGAACTATAGCCTGCGCCCCTGAATTATCCTGACGAGTATGCTAACAAGTGCGATCACCAGCAGTATATGTATAAAGCCACCTATGGTATGTGCAGAAACAATCCCGAGAAGCCAAAGTATTATGAGCACAACGCTGATTGTATAAAGCATAATATCCTCCAATATGATTATTATGTACAAATTAACTGATTCCAACTTGTTTTATCCTGTTAACTTATATTTATAATGTAGGAGGTTAGAATATAATGTCAAATTCCAGTTAGAAATAGATATGAAAACGTAAGCTTCCCCACTGAGTAGACATTCCAAATTTAGAGTTTTTCTGGCAAACTATAAAAGCTAGGAGGCTCATTTTGAAGAAATCACGATTCACCGAAACACAGATCATTTCAATTCTTAACGAAGCGGATGCCGGAATGCTGGTAAAAGATATTTGCCTTAAGCATGGCATATCTGACGCAACATATTACAACTGGAAGTCCAAATACGGAGGCATGACAGCATCCGATCTTAAAAAGATGAAAGACATGGAGCAGGAGCTTTCCCAGCTTAAAAAGATGTATGCTGACCTCGCTTTAGAGAATAAAACGATGAAGGATTTAATAGAAAACATGTCATGATCAGACATGTTTCTGCACCGAACTTGTTATAAAAAAAGCTCTAAGGCCGCAGGAAAGGCGTGATGCTGTTGCTTTTCTGGTTAACGAGCATAGTCTTTCTGTTTCACAGAGCTGCCGTTGTGCAGGTCTCTCAAGGTCGGCCTACTATAAGCCTGTTGTTGTTAATACAGACGATATACTTGTGATAAATGCGCTGAATGAGCTTGTAAAGAAACACCCTCGCTGGGGATTCTGGAAGCTTTTTAAGGTGCTTAGAAAGAAGTATCAGTGGAACCATAAACGAGTCCATAGGGTTTACTGCCAGATGAAGCTTAACCAGAAGCGCAGGGCAAAGAAAAGACTGCCTAAAAGGGAGAATAACCCGCTGTTTGTCCCAGAGCTGCCTAATCAGGTTTGGTCAGCCGACTTTGTCAGTGACAGCCTGTATTGTGGTAAGAGGTTTAGGACGTTCAATGTTATAGATGATTGCAACAGAGAGGCTGTGCACATTGAGATTGATACCTCTCTTACAAGCAGGAGGCTTATAAGCGTATTTGAGAAGATCAGACTTGAGAGAGGATTACCTGAAGTACTTAGATGCGATAATGGTCCAGAGTTTCTCGGAGCAGAGTTCGTGTCTTGGGCTGAGGACGCTGGAATGGAGATTATGTATATCCAGCCTGGCAAACCGAACCAGAATGCTTACATAGAGAGATTTAACAGAACTTATCGTAATGAGGTACTTGACCTGTATTTGTTTGATAATTTGGAAGAGGTAAGGGAAGTTACATACTGGTGGATGATCGAGTATAACGAGGAGCGTCCGCACGATGCTCTTGACGGTATGACACCGATGGAATATATGATGAAAAAGCAGAAAACTCTAGTTTAGAACTGTACTCCTAAAGGGGAAGCTTACGAAAATAGACTGTTTCTATAGTGAATTGAGCTCAGCACGCGCCTTGACTTTTTTGTAGTCCTTTATAAGCCTTAACGCCTGCTTAGTAATTTTGTATTTCCGCAGGGGATATACAGCATTTTCCAAAGCATACTTCAAAGTCAGTTTCCTGGCTCCGAGTCCATCAACTATAACGAGTTTGTACTCATCAGCGTTTATTTTTTGCAGTAATATGTTTAGCAGCACTGCATCAACAAATAAGAGTTGGTTAACAGATAGGTATTTATTTAAATCACTTATAAGCTTCCTTTCTAATTCTGTCGGAAGCACACTAGCCAAAACGGCATCGTAAAATGAACATACTGGAGTACCATCATAATTCTGTACTCTGTCAACTACGAGACCTTCCCCCATAGAAGTACTCACCCAACCATAACATCTTGTAATATGGGATAAGTCATTAATGCGGTCTTCAATAATTTTGCTATAAAAAAAATCAATAAGGTTTTGATTTTTTATATTTACTGTGGATTCCGCAAACTTAGCAACTTTGATTACCTTACTCTCATCATGAGGATGCACATAACACATACGCTGGTGTCCAGATGCCAAAAAGTAGTTTTGTCCTAATTGAAGTATGTTCATTTCACCTTGCAATTTAATACACTAAACATAGCATTTTTACCACAGTGAATGCACAGTTAAGGATAATTTAATAAAAAGCTTAATGGTGTAGATTATTTACAATACCTAATATAATTAAAATCAAGTTAAGGAGTACTAAAATCAGCCTTTTGTACTCAAATTAAACACAGTCAACGTACAAAGATTCAATTTTAAGTAGGTTTCAATGTACTAAATATACTAATACTGTGAGCTGATTTAATGACTTGCACAGCAGATTATACCGCCGAAAGGCTCATTCATCCACGCATAACTGCGTGGTGTTCTGTCTTCAACTGCATAAAAAAAGGCGACCCGAAGATCGCCTTAATATATTATTAGTCTACAAACTCTATGATCGCCATCGGAGCCATATCGCCCTGACGAAAACCAGTTTTTACAATTCTTGTATATCCGCCGGGACGCTCACTGAACTTAGGAGCAATCTCGTCGAAAAGTTTGTGAACAACCGCCTTATTAGGGAGCTTTTGCATAGCGCGTCTGCGTGCTGCAAGGTCACCCCTCTTTCCAAGAGTCACGAGGGGCTCAACGAACATACGAAGTGCCTTCGCTCTTGTAACGGTTGTTTCAATACGGCCGTTTTCCAACAGAGAAGTGGCAAGGTTACGAACCATAGCCTTTCTGTGTGCTGGTTTTCTGCCGAGTTTGAATCCGCTTACTTTATGGCGCATCTATTCTTCCTCCGATTCCATGCTGTTATTATACCCTATGGCCTCAAGATCCATACCGAGTGAAAGTCCAAGTTCCTGAAGAACTTTCTTAATCTCTTCAAGTGACTTTCTACCAAAGTTTTTGGTCTTAAGCATCTCAGCATCAGTTTTCATGCAGAGTTCTGCAAGAGTTTTGATGTTGGCATTTTTCAGACAGTTATAGGCGCGAACAGAGAGCTCAAGTTCTTCTATGCTCTTATCGAGCAGATCAAGAAGCTGATCATTCTGATTTTCTTCCTCATCCTGTTTGACTTCAACCACAGGTTCATCAAAATTGATGAAAAGGTTCATCTGATCTTTAATAATCTTAGCTGCGAAACCTATCGCGTCCTCAGGGTTGATGGAACCGTCGGTTTCAACTTCCAGAGTGAGCCTGTCATAGTCAGTAGACTGACCGACACGCGCGTTATCCACATGGTAGTTCACCTTTTTAATAGGTGTGAATACTGCATCAACGGAAAGCATATCGATTTCGTCGTAATCCTTCTCCAGCTCTTCAGCAGGTACATATCCTATTCCCCTCTGAACAACGAATTCCATGTTGAGTTCTTTGTTCGGGTCAGTGATAGTGCATATATGCTGATCTGGTGTCAGTATCTCAACCATAGTGTCGCCAGTAATATCACCGGCTGTCACGGGTCCCTCACCTGTTTTCTTAATATACACACGTCTTGTTTCATGTGTATGCAGCTTAAGGTCCAGCATCTTAATGTTCATAAGGATATCAACGACATCTTCATAAACACCTTCAAGTGTAGCAAACTCGTTACTTACACCATCTATCTTAACGCCTACTACAGCAGTCCCTTCAATAGTAGCAAGGAGAACTCTGCGTAGTGCGTTTCCGATAGTGATTCCGAAACCTTTCTCGTAAGGCTCCGCAACATATTCGCCGTATCTGTCAGTGACTTCGCCCACGGCTTCTATTTTTCTGGGCTTTATGATTTCATGAAAGTTCATGATGACCATTATCTTAACCTCCGTGTAAAACTTACTTAGAGTAAAGTTCCACGATCAGGTGTTCCTGAATGTCATAACCAATGTCATCTCTTTCAGGCAATCTGTTTACAACAGCCTTAAAGTTAGATTTCTCCAGAGCGAGCCAGTCAGAAACACCGCGTCCTTCGGCAGTGTCCAGACAGTCTTTAAATCTGGAAACATTTTGGCTCTTTTCACGAACCTCTATAACCATGCCAGGCTTGACAAGAAAACTAGGGATGTCAACCTTTTTGCCGTCTATAAGAAAGTGGCTGTGTTTAACCATTTGTCTTGCTTCTTTGCGGCTTCCCGCAAATCCTGCTCTGTAGACAATGTTATCAAGTCTTCTTTCAAGAAGCTGAAGAAGGTTTTCACCAGTGATGCCATCCATTCTGGTTGCTTTGTCAAAATAACGTCTGAATTGTTTTTCCAGTACGCCATATAGCCTTTTAACCTTTTGTTTCTCACGCAGCTGGGTACCAAAGTCGCTAATTTTTTTGCGACCCTGTCCGTGCTGACCGGGAGGATAAGGTTTTTTCTCAAATCCGCATTTATCTTTGTAGCAGCGCTCTCCTTTAAGGAAAAGCTTCATGCCCTCTCTACGGCAGAGTTTACATACTGCTCCTGTATACCTAGCCAACTTGGACCTCCGTTACACTCTTCTCTTCTTTCTGGGTCTACAACCATTATGAGGAACAGGTGTTACGTCCCTTATAACAGTTATCTTTAGCCCAGCAGCGGCAATAGCACGAATAGCGCTCTCGCGACCGGCACCTGGACCTTTCACGTTCACTTCTACTTCACGCATACCGTTGTCCACAGCTTTTTTAGCTGCCTGCTCTGCTGCAATCTGCGCAGCGAAGGGGGTGGATTTACGTGAGTTTTTGAAGCCCACTCCGCCGCCGGCTGCCCATGTAACAGCGTTGCCGTTTACATCGGTGAATGTAACGATGGTATTATTGAAAGTTGACCTGATATGGGCAACACCCTTCGGTACGTTCTTTTTCTCTCTTTTCTTAGAGCTTTTTTTAGCCATTTTAGCAATCTACCCCTTACTTTTTCTTGATACCGCGCTTACCGGCAAGACCACGTCTTGTCCTTGCGTTACTTCTGGTCTTCTGACCTCTGCAAGGAAGATGCATCTTATGTCTGGAGCCACGATAACAGTTGATTTCCATAAGCCTTTTAATGTTAAGCGCTGTTTCCTTACGGAGGTCGCCCTCAACAGTGAGGTTGTCTTCGATAAATTTTCTAATAGCAGAGATATCCTGCTCAGAAAGATCACCAATTCTCTTGGAGAGGTCAACGTTGATATCAGCAAGAATCAATCTTGCTGTAGCACGACCTACACCATAGATGTTTGTAAGGCCAACCTCGACTTTTTTGTTGTTCTGGATGTCTACACCAGCTATTCTTGCCACAAAAAGCCTCCTTTAACCTTGTCTCTGCTTATGTCTGGGATTTTCGCAGATAATTCTGACGATCCCCTTACGTTTTATGATTTTGCATTTGCTGCAAATAGGCTTTACACTAGCCCTGACTTTCATTGTTCCACCCCGTCATTTCTTGTGTCGGTAGGTTATTCTACCACGGGAAAGGTCATAGGGAGAAAGCTCCACAGTAACCTTGTCCCCAGGGAGTATCCTGATAAAGTGCATTCTCATCTTTCCGGATAAGTGCGACAGTATCACGTGCTTGTTTTCAAGCTCTACCTTAAACATCGCATTGGGAAGTGATTCTAACACTGTCCCTATGGTCTCGATTACGTCTTCTTTTTTTCCCATATACCTTTACAACGTTAATATTTCCGGTTCGTTCGGTGTGATGGCTATAGTATTTTCGTAATGTGCCGCTAAGCTGCTGTCTTCTGTAACAGCAGTCCAGCCGTCGTTGAGGGTTCTAACACTATAATGCCCTGCGGTAACCATTGGTTCCACAGCGAGCACCATCCCTGCACGCAGCCGCAAACCTCTGTTTGCTCTCCCATAATGGGGGATTGATGGTTCTTCGTGCAGTTCTCTACCGATTCCGTGACCGAAAAAGTCTCTTACTACGCCATAGCCATGCTTTTCGACATAAACCTGAATCTCGTGTGAGATGTCAGTAAGCCGACCACCGGCTACAGCTTTTTTTATACCTTCAAAGAATGACTCTTTTGTCACTCTAATCAGTCTCTCTGATTCCTCAGATATATCCCCAACAGGATAAGTGCGAGCTGCATCCCCGTGGAAGCCGTTAATGTAGGCCCCTACGTCAACGCTCACAATATCACCGCTATTTAACTTTCTTTCTCCGGGTATTCCATGAACAACTACTTCATTAACAGATGTGCACGCAGCGGCCGGAAAGCCATGATAGCCCTTGAAGGACGGCACAGCATCCCGAGAGTTTATAATATTCTCTACAAATTTGTCAACATCTAATGTTGTCATTCCCGGTTTGATGAAATCTTCTAGCTTTTCAAGTACTTCACGCACGATGCCACAGGCAACGCGCATTTTTTCAAGTTCTGCTTTAGACTTGATAACTACCATCAGCCAAGTATTTCCTTGATTTTGGCATAAACATTTTCAGGCGCGTCATCACCGTTGAGTTCAGCGAATTTTCCTGTTTTGCCGTAATAATCTTTTAAAAGTGCAGTTGTCTCGTGATAAACACCGAGTCTTTTACGGATAGTTTCCTCGCGGTCATCATCCCTGTGAACAAGTGTTTCGCTGTCATTATCACAAATCCCACCCTCTTTTGAAGGATTAAATTTTATGTGATATGTTGCGCCGCATTTAGGACACACACGTCTTCCGGTGTTTCTTTTCACTACAACTTCATCATCAACTTCAAGGCTGATGATATGTGTAATAGATGTCTTCAGCTCATTTTCAAGCATAGAGTCAAGAGCTTCTGCCTGTGCTGTTGTTCTTGGAAAGCCATCAAGGATAAACCCGTTTTTACAGTCATCAGACTCAAATCGCTCTTTCATCATGTTAATGATCAGAGTGTCAGGAACAAGCTGCCCGCCATCCATATAAACCTTAGCCTCTTTCCCGAGGGATGTGCCAGCTTTTACAGCAGCACGTAAGAGATCACCGGTGGATATCTGAACAACTTTATAATCATCAATAATTCTCGCAGACTGAGTACCTTTACCAGCCCCCGGAGGGCCCAGGAAGATAAGGTTAATCATATCATGCTCCTCCCTTGTATACGGCCTTTTTTGAGAAAGCCGTCATAATTATGTGTTACAAGGTGCGCCTCGATTTTCGATATTACATCCATCCCAACGCCGATAACGATGAGTATAGATGTGCCTCCGAAGTAAAAAGGCACATTAAAGCCCCTTATGATTAACTGCGGCAGGATAGCCACAGCACCGAGGTACAGTGCACCTACGAATGTTAATCTTGAAAGAGTGAAGTCTATAAACTTAGCAGTTTCAACACCCGGTCTTTTACCAGGAATAACCCCGCCGGACTTGTTAATGTTTTCAGCAATGTCATCCGGGTTAAAAATGATAGAGGTGTAAAAGTATGTAAAGAAGATGATGAATCCGAGTGTCACAGCGTAATATACCCATGAGCTCGGAGACAGAAAAAAGCTGATCTTCTGAACAAGAAGATTTTCGCTGAATGACGCAAGTGTGCTTGGGAAAGCAAGGATGGACATAGCGAAAATGATCGGGATTACACCCGCCGGGTTTAACTTAAGGGGGAGGTAGGAAGTGGCAACATTGCCTTTCCCACCGCCGCCTTTTCTAACGTATTGTATTGGTAGCCTTCTGCTGGATGTCTCCATGAAGACTATGGCCGCAGTAACAGCGAGTATTATGGCGAGCACGGCTATAATTGTTATCAGCTGCACTTCACCAGTCTGAACCAGCGTAAGAGTCCTGCTCACCGCTGATGGAAATCCTGCGATAATACCCGCAAAAATGATTACAGATATACCGTTACCGAGACCTTTTTCAGAGATTTTCTCACCAAGCCACATAAGAAATACAGTACCAGTTGTAAGAGTGATAGCAGTAACTATCCTGAAACCCGTACCGGGAAACATTACAACAGGTGAACCACCGGGAGATGTCATCCCCTCCAGTCCGATTGCGATACCCATCCCCTGAACAAGGGATATGGCAACTGTACCGTATCTTGTATATCTTGTGATCTTATCACGCCCTTCCTGACCGCGCTTTTTAAGTTCTGCAAGATGCGGAACAGCAACAGTCATCAGCTCAAGTATAATAGCAGCTGAGATGTAGGGCATGATACCCAGACCAAACACAGTCAGTTTCGAAAGTGCACCACCGGTAAACATGTCGAAAAATCCGAGCAGGTTGCCTGATTGTTGTGCAAAAAACTGGCTAAGTGCTTCGCCATCGATACCGGGAGTGGGAACGTGAGCACCAATTCTGTATACAAACAGAAAAAACAGAGTCCACAGTATTCTTCTTCTAAGTTCCGGTATAGAGAATATCTCTTCAACTTTTTTAAACATTAATTACCCCAGTATGACTACTTCGCAGCCAGCTTTTTCACATTTTTCCTGAGCAGAACCAGACATCTTGTTGATCTCAAATTTAAGCTTTTTAGTAAGCTCACCTTCTGCGAGAATTTTAATGCCGTTTTTGTTGCCTGCAACAAGGTTTTTCTCTTTCAGAGTTTCAAGGTTAACAACCTCTCCGTCTGTATATTTGGCTTCGATAGAGTCAAGGTTTACAATTTCGTAAACAGTGGCAAATCTTGCGTTATTAAAACCTCTTTTAGGAAGTCTTCTATTAAGAGGCATCTGGCCGCCTTCGAATCCGGGTCTAACACCGCCGCCAGATCTTGCTTTCTGACCTTTAGTACCTTTACCGGAAGTTGTACCAAGACCGCTACCGCTGCCTCGACCAACTCTTTTTCTCTTCTTATTGGCGCCTACTGCCGGTTTCAGATCATGAAGTTCCATTTATATAACCTCTTACCTGATAATTTCCTGGATAGTTTTGCCTCTAGCTTCGGCAACATCTTCCAGTGTTCTTATTTTTTTAAATCCGTCCATAACAGCGTAAAGGGAGTTATAGGCGTTTCTACTTCTTGTAGACTTGCAAAGTATGTTCTGAACACCAGCAAGCTCAAAGAGTGAACGTGTTACGCCTCCGGAGATGATACCAGTACCAGGTGCCGCCGGTTTCATCACGATTTCAGAAGAAACGAATTCTCCGATGATTTCATGAGGAATAGTACCGTTAACAACAGGAACCGCAACCATGCTCTTTTTAGCGTTTTCGAGGGCTTTTTTAATAGCGTCAGGCACTTCACGTGCTTTACCGTATCCGATCCCAACGGAACCGTTCATATCACCCACTACAACAAGAGCAGTGAATTTAAAGATCCTACCACCCTTTACAACTTTTGTTACTCTTCCGATATTGACAACTTTGTCAACTATCTGGTTATCGTCTTTATTAAAGTTCAAAGTCATCCTCCTTAGAACTCAAGACCGGCTTCACGGGCAGCTTCAGCGAGAGCTTTGATTCTGCCATGATAAAGGAAACCGCCTCTGTCAAAAATAACAGATTTGATACCTTTTTCGGAAGCTCTTTTAGCCACTTCAGCACCTACTGCCTTTGCGGACTCAAGATTCACACGGCTCTTGAACTTTTCCTTCAGCTCCTTTTCGAGTGAGCTGGCTGTAACAAGTGTAGTGCCGTTTACATCATCTATGACCTGAACATATATATAGCTGTTGCTTTTAAAAACAGCGAGTCTAGGTCTTTCTGTTGTGCCTTTTATCTTCTTTCTTGTGCGGACATGCCTTCTGACTCTGGCAGTCGCTCTTGATACCTTAGCCACTTTCAACACTCCTTATTTTTTACCGGTCTTACCGGCTTTTCTCAAGACGTATTCGCCGAGATACCTAACACCTTTGCCTTTATATGGCTCTGGAGGTCTCAGCTCACGTATGTTTGCCGCAATCTGACCTACAAGCTGCTTGTCGATTCCTTTAACAGTTATCTTTGTCTGAGAATCAGCGACAAGTTCAATACCTGCGGGCGGAACAAACTCTACCGGGTGAGAGAAACCAAGTGCGAAGTCAAGGTTTTTGCCCTTCTGAGCAACTTTATAACCTACACCTATTATTTCAAGTTTCTTTTCGTACCCTGTAGTTACGCCAACTATCATGTTGTTGATAAGTGTCCTTGTAAGACCATGCACAGACCTGGAAAGCTTTGATTCATCCGCTCTTGTTACATTAACAACAGCGCCGTCGATGTTAACAACGGCCTTGTAGTGGATGTCTTGCTCAAGCTTGCCTTTTGGTCCTTCCACGTGGAGTTTAGCGCCTTTAAGGTCGACTTTAACTCCGGCTGGGATATCTATCGGTAATTTACCAATTCTGGACATTACAAACTCTCCGTTACCAAATCTGGCAGATGTATTCTCCGCCAACTTTTTCAGTTATGCACTGCTTGACGGTTTTGATGCCGCGTGATGTTGAAACAACACCATTACCAAGTCCGCCAAGAACAGGTTTAAGGTTCTTTGTGTTCACATACACTCTCTGACCAGGTTTTGAAACCCTTTTCATACCACGAATTACAGATTCGCCGTGATCATTGTACTTAAGGTGTATAATTATATTTTTACGATTGCCATCGTTAGCTACACGGAAGTCTCTTACATAGCCCTCTTCTGAGAAAAGAACTGCCATAGCCTCCTTCATCTTTGAATGAGGTACTACTACTTCCTGGTGACGCACCATCAGTGCGTTACGCATTCTTGCGAGCATATCAGCAATAGGATCTGTCATTCCCATGACTTAGTCTCCTTATATATTACCAGCTGGATTTTCTCACGCCTGGGATCTCTCCCTCGAGCGCGAACTTCCTAAAACAAAGTCTGCACATATTGAATCTGCGCATAAAAGCCCTGGGTCTTCCGCATATAGGACAGCGGTTATCTTCCCTTACCTTGTATTTCTTCTTAAGAAATGCACTGTGATATTTAGCTTTTGTGGCCAATTTATGCCTCCTGAGTTGCAAAAGGCATACCGAGTTCTCTAAGGAGCTCTCTAGCCTCTTCGTCTGTATTGGCAGTTGTGGTTATAATGATGTCGAAACCACGGACCTTATCGATCTTATCGTAGTCTATCTCTGGAAAAACGATCTGCTCTTTGAGCCCCATTGCGTAGTTTCCACGTCCATCAAAAGACTTAGGGTTTACACCCTGAAAGTCTCTAACCCTAGCAAGTCCGATCCTAGTCAGCCTGTAGAGGAATTCATAAGCTCTTTCGCCGCGAAGTGTAACTTTGCATCCGATAGGCATTCCTTCTCTCAGTTTGAATGTAGCGATTGACTTTTTAGCTCTGCATACGACAGGTTTCTGTCCTGCAATGAGCTCCATGTCTCTGATTGCACCCTCTATAACTTTAGAGTTTGTAACCGCTTCGCCGACACCCATATTGAGTACGACCTTTGTGACTTTAGGAACCTGCATGACGTTCTTGTAGCCGAACTTTTCTGTAAGTTTCGGTACTACCTCTTCTTTATAGATTCTTCTGAGTTCCGCCATTAGTTATTCTCCGTTAGTCCTTATCGATTATCTCGCCGCAAGATCTGCAGAACCTAACTTTCTTGCCGGACTCAAGTACCTTAATACCAAGCTTTACGCCTTTACTGCATTTACTACAGTAGTACGCAACGTTAGAGATATTAAGAGGCATTGGTTTATCCATAATGCCGCCATCCGGGTTGAACTGATTAGGTTTCATGTGTTTCTTGGACACATTTACATTCTCACAGATAACCTTACCGTCTGCTTTGTCAAGCTTAACGACTTTTGACTTAGTTCCCTTATCTTTACCAGTGGTAACGATAACAGGGTCATCTGTTTTAAGTTTAAGTTTTACGTTCACTTATGCACCCTCTTACAGTACTTCAGGAGCCATGGAAACGATTTTGAGAAATCCTTTCCCACGAAGCTCTCTGGCAACCGGCCCGAAAACACGGGTTGCGATTGGCTCAAGTGTTGTTTTGTTCAGAAGAACACAAGCGTTGTCATCAAACTTTATGTAAGTGCCGTCATTTCTACGCTGCTCTTTGGCAGTACGTACAACAACACCTTTAACAACAGTACCTTTTTTAATGTTACTGTCAGGAGCTGCCACTTTCACAGTAGCGACAATGATATCACCGATTCTGCCGTAACGCATCTTAGAACCACCGAGTACTTTAATCACAAGCACTTCTTTAGCTCCGGAGTTGTCGGCAACTCTCAGTCTGGATTCTACCTGTATCATGTTATGTTACCCCTCGTTTGCAACTTCAACGGAACGCTCGATGATTTTAGTCACTCTCCAGTGTTTATCTTTGGAAAGCGGACGTGTTTCAACGATCTCCACTGTGTCGCCCATTCTGCAATCATTGTTCTCATCGTGGGCTTTGAAGTTTTTACTTCTCTTGATGAACTTCTGATACCTTGGATGGAGTTTCAGGTTTTGAACTTTGACAACAACGGTTTTATCCATTTTGTCGCTGACAACCACCCCTTTTCTTACCTTTCTGTTGTTCCTGGCTTCCATTATTTTTCCTCGATAGCACGCTCGTTAAGTATGGTCTTAATGCGAGCTATGTCTTTTTTAGCCTTCTTGATCTGGGAACTGTCTTCGATGTCCCCAGTAGCAAGCTTGAACTTCATTCTGAAGATATTTTCTCTGAGCTCAGTCTCTTTCTCAACCAGCTCAGCATCTTTCATTGCTTTCAGTTCGGATGCTTTCATTCTGCAGCCTCCGCTATATCGTCTCTTTTAACGAATTTGCATTTGATAGGCAGTTTATGAGCTGCTCTTCTGAATGCTTCGCGAGCCTGCTCTTCTGTAACGCCGCCTACTTCATAGAGGATTGTACCCTCTTTAACAGGAGCTACATAGAATTCCACAGCACCTTTACCTTTACCTTGTCTAACCTCAAGAGGTTTGGAAGTAACAGGTTTGTGTGGGAAAATACGGATAACGACTTTACCACCCCTTTTGAGGTATCTGTTAATCGCAATCCTTGCCGCTTCAATCTGGCGACTTGTGAGCTTCCCTTTGCCTGCAGCAGAAATACCGTAGTCGCCGAAAGCCACATAGTTACCTTTGCTGGCTTTGCCTTTGATCCGGCCTTTGTACTGCTTTCTGTATTTAAGTCTCTTTGGAATAAGCATGTTTACTCACCTGCCTCGGATTTTCTGTCTTCGAGAACTTCACCAGTGAAGACCCAGACTTTGATACCGATTATACCGTAAGTGGTCATAGCTTCTGTTGTGCCGTAATCTATGTCAGCTCTGAGTGTTTGCAGAGGCACACGACCTTTGATATACCACTCAGTTCTCGCCATATCAGCACCAGCAAGACGACCCGCACACGCAACTCTGATACCGAGTGCGCCTGACTTCATTGCCTGAAGTACAGCTTTTTTCATAGCACGTCTGAAAGCCACACGACGCTGGATCTGCATAGCGATGTTCTCAGCTACAAGAACTGCGTTGATCTCTGGCTTTTTGACTTCTCTGATAACAAGAAGCACTTCTGATTTTGTAAATTTCTTAAGCTCTTTTTTGAGCTTATCGATCTCTGAACCCTTTTTACCGATAACAATACCTGGGCGTGATGTGTTCAGAGTTATTCTGACACGTGTTCCCATACGTTCGATACCGATTCGGGAGAGACCAGCCTGCATAAGCCTGTCTTTGAGGAATTTTCTTATTCTGATATCCTCAAGAAGCTGCTGCCTGTATTCTTTTTTGTTAGCATACCAAACCGATTTCCACGGCTTGTTCACGCCAACTCTGAATCCATTAGGGTTTACCTTCTGTCCCACAAATACCTCCGTTAGTCAGAAAGAACTACTGTTATGTTGCTGGTAGGTTTGCGAAGACCGGTTGCTCTACCATAGGCTCTTGGCAGGAATCTCTTCCAGACAGGACCCTGATCAACTCTAACCTCTTTCACAACCATACGGCTAGCATCAGCGTGGTTGTGGTTCTCCTCTGCGTTGCTTGCAGCGGATTTAACAGCCTTGTAAAGGATTTTAGCGCCTTTATTAGGAGTAAATTTAAGGATGGCAAGAGCCTCCTCAACTTTTTTACCCCTTATAAGGTCTGCTACAGGGCGTGTCTTTCTAGGAGAAACTCTCTGATATTTTGCACGAGCTATAGCTTCCATCTTATCTACCCTTTACTTTTTTATCGTCTTTCTTATGCCCTCTGAAGGTTCTGGTAAGGGAAAACTCACCGAGTTTGTGTCCCACCATATTTTCAGTAACATAAACTGGTACGAACTTGTTTCCGTTATGTACGGCAAATGTAAGCCCGACCATATCAGGAAGTACTGTACTTCTTCTTGACCATGTCTTGATGACTTTCTTATCGCCGCTCTCTTTAGCTGCTGTCACCTTCTTCATGAGGTGGTCATCTATAAACGGGCCTTTCTTTAGCGATCTAGGCACTAGTCAATCCTCCTACTTCTTCCTGCGGGTAACGATGTACTTGTTGGACGGTTTGTTCTTCTTCCTTGTTTTGTATCCCTTTGTAGGAACACCCCAAGGAGTAACTGGGTGACGACCACCACTGGTTCTACCTTCACCACCACCGTGTGGGTGATCGATTGGGTTCATGGCAACACCACGAACGGTAGGACGAACGCCTTTCCAACGGGACCGGCCCGCTTTTCCGATTTTAATGTTCTCATGCTCTTGGTTAGAAACCTGACCTATGCTGGCTTTACACTCAGCTTTAATGAGTCTGATTTCACCTGAAGGCATGCGGACGTGGCAATAGGTTCCCTCTTTAGCGAGAAGCTGTGCGTATGTTCCTGCGGAACGGGCAAGCTGTCCGCCTTTCCCGGGCCTCATTTCCACGTTATGTATTACTGTCCCGACGGGCAGGTCTTTCAGCATTTTAGCATTACCGAGTTTAATGTCGGCTTGCTCGCCACTAAGAACCTGATCGCCTACTTTAAGACCTGTTGGAGCGAGTATATATCTTTTCTCACCATCTGCATAGAAGACAAGAGCAATTCTTGCACTTCTGTTTGGATCGTATTCGATTGTTTTTACGTTCGCTGCAATCCCGTCTTTATTTCTTTTAAAGTCTATCAGACGATATTTCTGTTTATTACCGCCACCCTGATGCCTAACTGTAATGCGGCCGTGGTTGTTACGACCTGCTTTGTTGTGCTTTGGGGCGAGAAGTGATTTTTCAGGCTTTGAAGCTGTAACATCCTGAAAATCACTGTTGGTTCTAAACCTAACACCATCTGAAGTCGGTTTAAACTTCTTAATTCCCATCTAAGGTATCCTCTCTTATACAAACTCCAGTGTTTCGCCATCAGCCAGAACAACAATTGCTTTTTTAGTATCGTTTCTTTTGCCTGTTGTGCGTCCGAAACGTTTCTCTTTACCTTTGGTGTTCATAGTTCTGACATCTTTCACCTTAACATCAAACAGTTTTTGTACTGCCTGTTTGATCTGAAGCTTTGTAGCTCTCGGATCAACAGCGAAGGTTACTTGATTAAGGGTCTCTTTAGCCTCAACAGCTTTCTCTGTGATAATAGGCTTTTTAATAACATCATAGATAGTTATCATACGAGCACCTCCTGAATGCGTTCAACTGCATCCTTGCAAACAAGGATTGTTCTGGAGTTGATTACATCATAAACGTTAAGACCGTTAACATCGAGAAGGTCTACGTATGGAATATTGCGGAAAGCACATACTGCTTTGTCGTCAAGCTCCTTAAATACGATAAGTACCTTTCTGTCTGCAGCGAAATTCTTAAGGATTTCAACTGCTTCTTTAGTCTTCCCGTTCTCTACACTGAGAGCATCGAGTATATGTACTGCACCGGCCTCTGTCTTCGCTCTGATAGCGGATTTAAGAGCATTCTTAATCTTTTTCTTAGGCATGCTGTAGGAGTAGTCTCTTGGCTGAGGACCAAAGCATGTAGCTCCGCCTCTCCAGATAGGAGATTTTCTGGAACCAGATCTTGCGCGACCTGTACCTTTTTGTCTCCAAGGTTTTGCACCTCTACCGCCCTTCATCTTTGCCCTGTTCAGAGTAGAATGAGTACCGGCTCTTCTGTTTGCGAGTTGCATAATTACAACTTCGTGCATGAGGGAGGATTTTACAGGATATGACATAATTTCGTCACTCAGATCAATCGTCCCTACTGTTTCGTTTTTTACGTTTTTAACGTCAAAAGTAGCCATTAGTTCCTCTGATTACTTCTTAGCCTTAACTGCTTCTTTGATGTATACAATTGCATCATCATGGCCTGGGATAGCACCTTTTACAAGCAGCAGGTTAGTTTCTGGGATTACTTTCACCACGGAGAGATTCTGTACAGTGACTTTTTTGCCACCCATCCTTCCGGGCATCTTTCTGCCTTTAGGGGTTTCACCTGGAAACTCACACATACCAATAGAACCAGGAGCTCTATGGAAGTGAGAACCGTGTGTTTTAGGTCCACCAGCAAAGCCGTGACGCTTCATTACACCCTGAAAGCCTTTACCTATTGAGGTACCCTGAACGTCTACGAGATCGCCTTCCTCGAAGACATTAACATCAACCTGCTGACCCACTGTTATCTCCCCAGCTTCGCCCCTGAATTCTTTCAGGAACTTCATAGGCTTAACGCCCTGCTTTTTGAAATAACCGGCCATGGGTTTGTTTACTCTTGTTTCTTTAACAATTTCATCAAAACCCAGCTGAATGGCAGAGTACCCGTCCTTTTCTTCTGTTCTTACTTCGGTAACAACACAGGGGCCCGCAAGCACGACGGTGACAGGCACAACAGTACCGTCTTCATTAAAGACCTGTGTCATTCCTACTTTCTTACCAATAATTGCTTTTGCCATTTCTCTTTAACCTTTTAAAGTTTTATTTCTACGTCAACGCCGGCAGAAAGTTCGAGTTTCATAAGGGCATCAATAGTCTGAGGGTTGTGCTCAAAGATGTCGATGAGCCTCTTGTGTGTCCTTACTTCAAACTGATCTCTCGCTTTTTTGTTAACGTGTGGAGACCTGAGAACTGTAAACTTTTCGATACGGGTAGGAAGCGGGATAGGTCCAACAACCTCTGCACCTGTACGTTTAGCAGTGCTGACTATGTCCTTCACTGCCTTGTCCAGTATTTTGTAATCGAAAGCTTTCAGTTTAATTCTTATCTTTTGATTTTCCATTAGGTCCTCGGGGTTACTCAGATATCTCTGTTACAACACCGGCACCAACTGTTCTACCACCCTCACGGATAGCGAAACGAAGACCTGCGTCCATTGCAATCGGAGTGATAAGCTCCACATCACAAGAGATGTTGTCACCAGGCATTACCATCTCTACTCCCTCAGGAAGTGTGATGATGCCTGTCACGTCTGTAGTTCTGAAATAGAACTGTGGACGGTAGCCTGTGAAAAATGGGGTGTGGCGGCCGCCTTCCTCTTTAGTAAGGATATAAGCTTCTGCTTTAAACTTACGGTGAGGGGTGATGGAACCTGGCTTAGCAAGCACCTGACCACGCTCTACGTCATCTTTCTTGATACCACGGAGAAGTACTCCGACATTATCTCCAGCCTCACCCTGATCAAGAAGTTTACGGAACATCTCAACTCCGGTTACTACTGTCTTTACTGTATCTTTAATACCTACGATCTCAATCTCTTCAGATACTTTTACAACTCCACGCTCAATACGTCCTGTCACAACTGTACCACGTCCGGAAATTGAAAATACATCCTCGATAGGCATAATAAAAGGCTTATCTATGTCACGCTCAGGTTCAGGAATGAAATCATCAAGTGCCTGGACAAGCTCTATTATTTTCTCTTCATAAGCTACATCACCTTCAAGAGCTTTAAGAGCTGATCCCTGAATGATTGGTGTATCATCGCCAGGAAACTCATAAGCACTGAGAAGATCACGGATCTCAAGCTCTACAAGCTCAAGAAGCTCTTCGTCGTCTACCATGTCACATTTGTTCATGAAGACTACTATCGTAGGAACTCCTACCTGACGTGCAAGAAGGATGTGCTCACGTGTCTGAGGCATAGGACCGTCAGATGCACTTACTACAAGAATTGCTCCGTCCATCTGTGCGGCACCTGTGATCATGTTTTTTACATAATCCGCGTGACCCGGACAGTCTACGTGTGCGTAGTGGCGAACTTCTGATTCGTATTCGACGTGAGATGTCGCAATGGTTATACCGCGCTCACGCTCTTCTGGAGCTTTGTCGATATTTGCGAAATCCACTGCCTCACAAAAACCGCGCTTACTAAGAACTGTTGTCATTGCGGCTGTAAGGGTTGTTTTACCATGGTCTACGTGACCGATTGTACCCACGTTTACGTGAGGTTTCTTCCTTTCAAATTTTGCCTTGGCCATTATAGGTCCTCCAAAAATTTAAAATATTTATTTTAGTTAGTTTTCATTATTTCTTCGGCGACGTTGTTAGGCACCTGAGTGTAGTGGTCGAAATGCATAGAGTAAGTAGCTCTACCCTGTGTAATAGACCTCAGCTGAGTTGCATAACCGAACATCTCCTTAAGCGGAACCATACATTTGATGACTTGAGCGCCGCCTCTCATATCCATCCCTTCAACCTTACCCCTTCTGGAGCTAAGGTCACCCATAACATCACCTGTGTATTCATCAGGTGCAACAACTTCAACCTTCATGATAGGTTCAAGAATAACGGGCCCTGCCTTTTTGGACAGATCTTTGAATGCCATAGATGCAGCGATTTTAAACGCCATCTCGTTTGAGTCGACATCGTGGTAAGAACCATCAAACAGAACAGCCTTGATATCTTCCACAGGGTAACCTGCAAGACAGCCGTTAGAGAGTGACTCTTCGATACCTTTCTCAATAGCAGGGATATACTCTCTAGGAACAGAACCACCAACGATTTTGTTCTCGAATACAAACCCTTCACCTGGTTTAAGCGGATGAAGTTCCAGACATACGTGACCATACTGACCACGACCACCAGACTGCTTAATGTATTTTCCTTCACCGGACACAGACTTAGTAATTGCCTCACGGTAAGCAACCTGAGGATTACCAACATTTGCTTCAACCTTGAATTCTCTCATCATTCTATCAACGATGATTTCAAGATGAAGCTCACCCATACCGGAAATAATTGTCTGACCAGTTTCTTCATCGACTTTAACTCTGAAAGACGGGTCTTCCTGAGCAAGCTTCTGGAGAGCCTGTGAAAGCTTTTCCTGATCGCCTTTTGACTTAGGCTCAACTGCTACGGATATAACAGGATCAGGGAAGGTCATAGACTCAAGTATGACTCTATGGTCAGGATCAGAGAGTGTATCACCAGTAGTTGTATACTTAAGACCTACAGTGGCGCAAATATCACCAGCATAGATATCTTTGATCTCTTCACGTTTGTCGGCGTGCATTTTAAGAAGACGTCCGACACGTTCTTTCTTGTCTTTTGTGGAGTTTACGACATAGCTGCCCGCTTCGAGTTTACCGGAATAAACTCTGAAGTAAGTAAGCTGTCCCATATAAGGGTCTGTCATAATTTTAAAAGCAAGAGCTGAAAACGGTGCGTTATCATCAGCCGGTCTCTCTTCTTCCTGCTCAGTATCAGGGTTAATACCTTTGATAGCCGGAACATCAAGCGGAGACGGCATATACATAGTAACAGCATCGAGAAGAGTCTGAACACCTTTATTTTTAAAGGCTGTCCCGCAAAGCACAGGTATGAAGGAAATATTTATAACACATTTTCTGATACCGGCTTTTATCTCGTCTACAGTAAGCTCTTCGCCTTCGAAGTATTTCTCCATGAGAGCCTCGTCAGAATCAGCAACAGCTTCGATGAGTGCAGTTCTGTACTCTTCGGCCTGCTCTTTATATTCTGCGGGGATGTCAACAACGTCAAAAGAAGCACCGAGCTCCTCTCCGTTCCAGATGACAGCCTTCATCTCTACGAGGTCTATAACACCCTCGAACTTTTCTTCAGCGCCGATAGGGAGCTGAATAGGCACAGGGTTTGCACCGAGTCTCTCTTTAAGCTGATTAACAACATTAAAGAAATTTGCGCCTGTTCTGTCCATCTTGTTGACAAAGGCGATTCTCGGTACTTTATATTTATCGGCTTGTCTCCATACAGTTTCAGACTGAGGTTCTACCCCGCCAACTGCACAGAAAACTGCACACGCACTGTCGAGCACTTTAAGGGAACGTTCAACTTCAATAGTAAAGTCAACGTGTCCCGGTGTGTCGATAATGTTAATGCGGTGGTCTTTCCAGAAACACTGAGTAGTAGCGGATGTGATAGTGATACCACGCTCCTGCTCCTGTTCCATCCAGTCCATTGTTGCATTACCGTCGTGCACTTCACCGATTTTGTAGTTTACACCAGTGTAAAAGAGAATCCTTTCAGTTGTAGTAGTTTTCCCGGCATCAATGTGGGCCATGATACCAATGTTTCTCTGCATATCGAGAGCAACTTTTCTAGCCACGCAGATCCTCCATTACCATCTAAAGTGAGCAAAAGCTCTGTTTGCTTCTGCCATTTTATGTGTATCTTCTTTCTTTTTGAAAGCGATACCTTTGCCTTCAGCAGCGTCCATAAGCTCGCCAGAGAGACGATCAACCATTGTTCTCTCTTTTTTGCCTCTTGCAGCTGCTATCAGCCATCGAATACTAAGTGCCTGTTTTCTAACAGAACGAACTTCGATTGGCACCTGATATGTGGCACCACCAACTCTTCTTGATTTAACCTCAAGTGCCGGTTTCACATTCTCAACAGCCTGGCGGAAGACTTCAATACCTTCCTTACCGGTACGCTCTTTGATTGTATCGAGCGTCTTGTAGAATACTCTCTCAGCGACAGATTTTTTACCATCATACATCAGACTGTTGATAAACTTTGTCACCAGAGTGTCGCTGTAAACGGGGTCGCCGAGGACCTCACGTTTTTTAGCTACTCTTCTCCTTGCCATATTAATACACCTTCTTACTTAGGTTTTTTAACGCCGTATTTGGAACGGCTCTGCTTTCTGTTCTTAACACCTTCTGTGTCAAGTGCTCCCCTTACGATCTTATAACGTACACCGGGAAGGTCTTTTACCCTGCCACCCCTAACAAGAACAACTGAGTGCTCCTGAAGATTGTGACCGATACCTGGAATGTAGGCTGTTACTTCTATGCCGGAAGTAAGTCTTACCCTTGCAACTTTTCTAAGAGCCGAGTTAGGTTTCTTAGGTGTAGTTGTGTAAACCCTTGTGCAAACTCCTCTTCTCTGAGGGTTCCCCTGAAGGGCGGGCGACTTGGTTTTTTCAACCTGTTTCTTCCTGCCTTTTCTAACTAACTGGTTAAGTGTAGGCAACGTCGCACCTCCTTTATATTTCTTTTACCCTGAGACAAGACGTAATCCTCCCATCTCTAGGGCGAAAGAGCATGTAATCTACCAATACAAGCAAGTATTGTCAAGTATTATATTGATATTTGCAATCCACTGTGTATTCCTGCCGGAAACACTATGCAGAGTTGCGTTTAGCTAGTTTTGAAGTAATCGGTGGTTCTGATGCTGAACAGCCATTCGCAGGGTGAATGTGACCCTGACGTAGAAGACTCAAAAGAAAAGGGGAGCAAATGCTCCCCTTAAAAATATATCTAAAGCAACTTTATTTTACTTCACCAGATGCAGATGTCTCTGCTTCCGGATTTGGTCTGAGAAACTTGTATTTAGTGTTACATATGTGTTTAGAACCTGTACCGGCAGGTATCAGTTTACCCATAATAACATTCTCTTTAAGTCCTCTCAGTTCATCAAGCTTACCTGAACAAGCCGCATCCGTGAGCACTCTTGTTGTCTCCTGGAATGAAGCAGCAGAGATAAAACTCTGTGTGTTAAGAGCAGCTTTTGTAATCCCCTGAAGAATAGATCTACCTTGAGGAGGTCTGAGACCTTTATCAAGTGTCTCCTGATAAACCTTAACGAATTCAGCCTTGTAGACTTCTTCGTTAGGCATAAAGTTAGAGTCACCCGGATCTTCAACGATGATTTTCTTAAGCATCTGACGTGCAATTACTTCAATGTGTTTGTCGTTAATATGCACACCCTGCTTACGATAAACTTCCTGAATTTCATCCACGAGGTATCTTTCCAGAGCTTCTTCACCGAGTACAGCAAGGATATCGTGAGGGTTGATAAGACCATCTATGAGCGCCTCACCAGCTTTCACCCTGTCACCTTCGTGTACATTGATGTATCTCTGTACAGAAATATTATAACTCTTTTTAACACCCGTTTCTTCGTTCGTGATGGTCAGTTTCCTGAGACCTCTTGCTGTATTTTCTATAGTCACAATACCGTCGATCTCCGCGATAACCGCAGGATCTTTAGGTTTTCTTGCTTCAAAAAGCTCTGCTACCCTAGGAAGACCAACTGTAATATCTTTAGTCTTCTGAGTATCACGAGGTATTTTAGCCACTATATCACCAGGCAGGATCTCGTCATTCTCCTCAACCATAATGTTCGCACCAACGGGGAGGATGTATCGCTGAACAGTTTTATTATTCTCATCCTTAATAGAAACACGAGGTTGCTTACGTCCCCTTGTGTTACTGATAATTACTTTCTGAGACAGACCTGTGATGGAGTCGATATCTTCTTTAAGAGTTTCCCCTTCAACAATATCGCCGAATGCAACACGACCTTTGAACTCTGTCATAATTACAGCAGCATAAGGATCCCACTCAGCTATAAGTGCGCCCTGCTTAACAAGATCGCCCTCTTTTGCATGAAGTTTTGTACCATAAGCGATGTTATACTTCTCAAGAACACGCCCTTCGGGGTCTATGATTTTAAGTAAACCATTTCTATTAAGTACAGTCGGCTCTCCATATCTGTTGTCAACAATCTTCATCTCTTCAGTAGCAATACGGCCACCTATCTTAGCGTTAAGGCTGGACTGCTCAGCAGATGATGACGCAGCACCACCAATGTGGAAAGTTCTCATAGTAAGCTGTGTACCAGGTTCACCGATGGACTGGGCTGCTATAATACCCACAGCTTCACCTGTTTCTACTTCCCTGCGGGTTGCGAGATCAAGCCCATAGCAATATTTACATGCGCCATGTTTTGCCTCACAGGTAAGAACGGAGCGAACCTTCACTCTGTCGATACCAGCTCTTTCTATCTTTTTAACGATATCACCTGTGATAAGTGAGTTACCTTCTACGATAAGATCATCTGTCACAGTATCATAAATGTCTTCAAGTGTGTAACGTCCGTAAATACGCTCGCCAAGTGACTCAACTATTTCAGAACCTTCCATAAGGGCAGATATTTCGATACCTTTAATGGTCTGACAGTCGTCAATTGATATGATAACATCCTGAGCAACGTCAACAAGTCTTCTTGTAAGATAACCTGAGTTCGCTGTCTTAAGGGCTGTATCCGCAAGACCTTTACGAGCACCGTGAGTAGAGATGAAATACTGAAGTACTGTCAGCCCTTCACGGAAATTAGATATAATAGGTGTCTCAATGATCTCACCAGACGGCTTGGCCATCAGCCCCCTCATCCCTGCAAGCTGTGAAATCTGCGCCTTAGAACCCCTCGCACCTGAGTGCGCCATAACGTATATAGGGTTATAAAAGCGTTCACGCTTTTCAGTTTTAGACTTGTCACCACCGATGTTCTGGATAGTTTTCATCAGCTTGTCTGTAATAGTGTCGTTGGTAGTAGACCATGTGTCAATGATCTGGTTGTAACGCTCACCTGATGTAAGTGCACCTTCACGGTAGTGTTCGTCAATCTCGCGCACTTTTGTATTTGCCTGATCAATAAGATCCTGCTTCTCAGCAGGGATGATAAGGTCATCAATACATATGGAGTAACCGGCTTTAGCAGCATAGCTGAAACCAAGGTTTTTGAGTGCATCAAGGAAGTTTACTGTATGGTAGTTGCCGAGACGCTTGTAAACAGTGTCTACAAGTGTCACGAGATCTTTTTTGCCAAACAGCTTATTCACAACATCAAATTCAATCCCTTCAGGAACAATAGAGTAAAGTATTATCCTGCCGGGAATTGTGTCATAGTATTTACCGTTTATACGTACTTTGATCTCAGCATGCATATCAACTTTGCCATGATCCAGTGCGATCATAACTTCGTTTGTGCTGGAGAAAGTTTTCCCTGCACCGATAGCATTTCTCATCTCACGTGTGAGATAATATATACCGAGAACCATATCCTGCGTAGGAACTGCAAGCGGTTTACCGTGCGCAGGGGACAAAATGTTGTAGGAAGCAAGCATCAACGTACGTGCTTCAAGCTGTGCTTCATAAGAAAGCGGTACGTGTACAGCCATCTGGTCACCGTCAAAGTCAGCGTTAAACGCAGGACAAACGAGGGGGTGAAGACGGATAGCTTTACCTTCTATAAGTACAGGCTCAAATGCCTGAATACCGAGCCTGTGCAGTGTGGGGGCACGATTGAGCATTACAGGATGTTCCTTAATAACCTCTTCCAGCACGTCCCATACTTCTGGTCTCTGCTCCTCAACCATCTTTTTAGCTTGTTTAATTGTGGAGGCAATGCCTCTCTCTTTTTCAAGCTTGTAGTAGAGGAAAGGTTTGAAAAGCTCCAGCGCCATTATTTTAGGAATACCGCACTGGTGCATGTTCAGGGTAGGTCCCGCAACAATAACGGAACGTCCTGAATAGTCAACCCTCTTACCAAGAAGGTTTTGACGGAAACGACCCTGCTTACCTTTGATCATATCTGAAAGGGATTTAAGAGGGCGCTTGTTAGAGCTGCGAATCACCCGACCACGACGACCGTTGTCAAACAGTGCATCGACAGCTTCCTGAAGCATACGTTTCTCATTTCTTATAATAATCTCAGGAGCGTTAAGTTCCATGAGCTTTTTCAATCTGTTATTTCTGTTGATAACCCTTCTGTAAAGGTCGTTAAGGTCGGATGTTGCAAAGCGTCCGCCGTCCAGAGGAACAAGCGGGCGAAGTTCCGGCGGAATAACCGGCAGAACATCAAGTATCATCCACTCCGGTTTGTTGCCGGATTTACGGAACGCCTCAACAACTCTCAGCCTTTTAGCAAGCTTGAGCTTTTTCTGCATACTTGTGGTATCACGGAGCTCCTCTTTCAGCTCTATGAGCAGAAGGTCGAGATCGACTTTTTTAAGGAGGTCTTTGATAGCCTCAGCACCGATTTTAGCTTCAAAAGATCCGATACCCAGCTCTTCTACAAGTTTACGGTATCTGTCTTCAGTCAGCAGCTCACGCTCTTTCAGCGGAGTATTTTTAGGATCAGTAACGATGTATGACTCGAAGTAGATGATTCTCTCTATATCTTTTATAGAAAGGTCAAGTATGGAGCCTATACGGCTGGGTGTCCCTTTAAAGAACCAGATGTGACATACAGGAGAAGCGAGGTCGATATGCCCCATCCTCTCACGTCTCACCTTCGACTGGATAACCTCAACACCGCACTTTTCGCATACGATGCCTCTGTGTTTCATACGTTTATACTTACCGCAGAGACACTCCCAGTCTTTAACTGGTCCGAAGATTTTCGCACAGAACAAACCATCTCTTTCAGGCTTGAATGTACGGTAGTTAATAGTTTCAGGTTTTGTCACTTCACCTGAAGACCATGAAAGGATCTTCTCAGGGGATGCTATTTTAATACGAATAGCATCAAAAAACTGTGACTTCTTCTTGTCCAAGGTACTCACTCTATCCATTATGAGTCCTCCATATTATCATCGTCATTATGTTTATTATCATTCTCAGGCATCTGAAGAACTCCGTCCTCATCCATCGAGAGCAGATCCATATCCAACGCAAGACCCTGAAGTTCTTTTATAAGAACGTTAAATGACTCCGGCATGCTAGGAGTAAAGCTGAAGTTACCGTTAACGATAGCTTCATAAACTGTTGTACGTCCTTCAACGTCGTCAGACTTAACAGTAAGCATCTCCTGCAGGACATTCGCAGCACCGTATGCCTCAAGTGCCCAAACCTCCATCTCTCCGAGCCTCTGCCCACCAAACTGTGCTTTACCACCGAGAGGCTGCTGTGTAACAAGTGAGTATGGGCCGGTTGACCGTGCGTGCAGTTTAGTATCAACAAGGTGGTGAAGTTTCAGGATATACATAACACCGACTGTTACTTCCTGCTCAAACCGCTCGCCTGTACGTCCATCGTAAAGGACTGTCTGTCCGTCTTCCTGAAATCCGGCCTCAACCAACATTTTTTTAATGTCAGATTCTCTGGCTCCGTCAAAAACTTCAGTTGCAACTTTCATTCCGAGCTTACGTCCAGCCCAGCCAAGATGCACTTCAAGCACCTGTCCAACGTTCATACGGGAAGGAACCGCAAGGGGGTTCATAACTACATCAACAGGTGTACCATCCGGCAGGTATGGCATGTCTTCTGCTGGGAGGATTCTGGACACAACACCTTTGTTACCGTGTCGTCCAGCCATTTTGTCACCAACAGAAAGCTTTCTTTTGATAGCTACATATACTTTCACAGATTTTAGAACACCAGCCGGAAGTTCATCGCCCTTCTCAACTTTTTTCTTTTTATCTCTGAAATATTCCTCTGCGGCCTGCACTTTTACAAAATACTGACCATTTACAGATTGTATGTGTGCTTCAAATGCGCTCTGCTCATTTATTTCTATCTGAATAAGGTCTGTATAAAGAAAATCTTTAACGAGCTCGGCGGTGAGCTCTGTATCTTTAGCAATCCTTATCTCATTATTAGAGTAATCTGATTTAAGCTTTTTACCTACGAGGAAAGAGCTTATCTGATCATTTCTTGATTTCTCAAGTGCTTTCAGCTCTCTTTCATAATCCTTCTGGATTGACTCGTACTCAGCTTTTTCGATGATCTCTGTTCTTGAGTCCTTTTCAATGCCTCTTCTTGTCATTACCTGTACATCAACAACAGTACCTGTAATACTTGGCGGAACTCTCAGAGATGCATCTTTTACGTCTCCTGCCTTCTCACCGAAAATGGCTCTGAGCAGTTTTTCTTCAGGAGTCGCCTGTGTCTCACCCTTCGGTGTAACTTTACCTACAAGGATGTCTCTGGGCTTAACTCTCGCACCGATGCGGATAATTCCGCTTTCGTCAAGATCCTTCAAAGCTTCGTCAGACACGTTAGGTATGTCCGCAGTTATCTCTTCAGGTCCAAGCTTAGTGTCCCTTGCCTCAATCTCGAATTCCTCAATGTGTATAGAAGTATATCTATCTTCTTTAACAACATTTTCAGAGATAAGAATGGAGTCCTCATAGTTGTAACCCATCCACGGCATGAATGCGAGAACCATGTTCTGACCGAGAGCAAGCTCACCATTATCAGTGGCTGGTCCTCCGGCAAGCATGGCACCCTGCTCAACTTTCTCACCCGGTTTAACAATAGGCTTATAGTTGATACATGTATCCTGGTTGGATCTTCTATATTTCACCAGATCATAGACATCAAGACCGAAATCATCTCCGTCTTTATATCTGACTGCAATTTTAGCTGAATCTATATATTCAATAACTCCCGGTCTTTTCGCTGTGATAACCGCACCAGAGTCAACAGCAACTTTCCCTTCCATACCTGTCCCCACTATAGGTGAGTCAGTTCTGACAAGAGGAACAGCCTGACGCTGCATGTTTGACCCCATCAGAGCACGGTTAGCATCGTCGTGTTCAAGAAACGGAATAAGCGCGGCGGAAACTGAAACTATCTGCTTAGGTGAAATATCCATATACTGGATATTTTCTTTACCAGTGAGGAGTGAATCACCTTGGTATCTTGCAGCCACGAAATCCCTGATGAATGTACCGTCAGGGTTCAGAGGAGCATTCGCCTGAGCGACATAGTAATCCTCTTCTTCAATAGCAGACATATAAACCACATCATTTGAAACAACACAGTCATGTACTTTTCTGTATGGTGTCTCAATGAAGCCGAACTCATTCACTTTAGCAAACGTAGTCAGCGATGTGATAAGACCGATGTTCGGTCCTTCAGGAGTTTCAATAGGGCAGATACGTCCGTAGTGAGACGTATGCACGTCACGCACTTCAAATCCTGCTCTGTCACGGTTAAGACCACCAGGTCCGAGGGCAGACAGCCTTCTTTTGTGAGTGATCTCACTAAGCGGATTAGTCTGATCCATGAACTGTGAAAGCTGGTAGCTTCCGAAGAATTCCTTAATGGAAGCAGAAAGTGGTTTAGCGTTCAGCAGATCCTGAGGAGTGAGATCCTCAACATCCTGTATGCTCATCCGCTCTTTAACTGTCTTCTCCATTCTGGAGAGTCCGATCCGTATATGGTTCTGAAGCTGCTCACCGGCAGCTCTTACCCTTCTGTGTCCGAGGTGATCTATATCATCTACTTTATCAAGCCCTTTACGAATGTTCTCAAGAACACGCACAGTCTCAACAATATCCTCAGCAGTCAGGGTTGTTGTATCAAGGTCTACATCGAGACCAAGACGTTTATTTATTTTAAGACGACCAACTTTGGAAAGGTCGTATCTTTTCGGGTTAAAAAAGAGGTTATCAAAGAGAGTTTTAGCAGTCTCCTCAGTTGCAGGCTCGCCGGGGCGAAGTTTCTTATATATGTCGATAAGAGCTTCTTCCTGTGTCTTCACTTTATCAACAGCAAGGATGTCACGCATAATGCTGTCTGATGTAAGTCTGTCTATGAAGAGAACCTGAAATTCTCTGATGTTATTCTCTTTAAGTTTATCAAACATTTCTTCGCTTATAGCTGTATTAGACTCTATCAGCACTTCGCCGTCAGGAGTTACAACATCTTCTGCAAAAAATGTATGTTCAATGTCTTCAAAAGCAACAGGGATTTTTTCGATCTCTGCTTTTACCATTCTTTTTCTTGCTGCTTTGGTAATCTTATGATTGGCTTTAACAACGACGTTGCCTTCTTTATCAAGAATATCAAGGCTGTTGCGCAGACCAAGGATGATGTCCTCGTTAAATTCTTTGAAGATTCTGTCCCTTTCATCAAAAGTTATTTTCTCTTTTGTATAATAGGTATCAAGAATATCTTTTTCTGTATAGCCAAGCGCCTTTAGCAGAACGGTAACTGGTATTTTACGTTTTTTGTCGATCCTAACATACATGATGTTTTTAGAATCGAAGTCGAAATCTATCCATGAACCTCTATAGGGGATTATTCTCGCACTAAACAGGTGTTTTTCCATAACACCTTTGGATGCAGTCAAATCTTCGAAGAAGATACCGGGGGAACGGTGGAGTTGGTTAACGATAACCCTTTCAACACCATTTATGACAAAAGTACCTCTGTCCGTCATCATAGGTATATCGCAAAGATATACTTCTGACTCTTTCGCAGAGACAACCATTTTTTCGCCGGTCTCTTCGTTTACATCATATGTCACCAGCCTGACTTTTATCTTAAGCGGCGCAGCGAAGGTTGTGCTGCGGTCAATGGCCTCACCGGGAGTATATTTATATTTTTCAATACTATAGCTTATATACTCCAATACCGCAGTTTCATTAAAATCGGTTATTGGGAAAATCTCACGAAAAACTTCCTCTAGCCCTTTTACAACACGAGTCTCCGGTGTATATTCGGCCTGAAGGAAATCAACATATGAATCTCTCTGAACTTCAATAAGGTCAGGGATGTCTATAACCTTCTGAATTCTTGAAAAGTTACGTCTCTCGGTGGGTTTGCTGGTCAAATACATTCGTTTCACCTTCCGGTAATTTTTAAACGAAAGACGGGGGAGACAGTGCTCCCCCATACTATTAATGCTTTAATATCAGTAGTTTACTGAAATTACTTAACTGTTACAGAAGCGCCTGCTTCTTCGATTTTAGCTTTAAGCTCTTCAGCTTCTTCTTTAGATACGCCTTCTTTAACAGGAGCAGGAGCACCGTCAACAAGAGCCTTAGCTTCTTTAAGTCCGAGACCTGTGATCTCACGTACAACTTTAATAACCTGTACTTTTTTATCGCCAGCGGCTGTAAGTTCAACAGTGAATTCTGTTTGCTCAGCAGCAGCTGCTTCGCCGCCAGCTGCAGGGCCAGCAGCCATCATAGCAACTGGAGCAGATGCGGAAACACCAAATTTGTCTTCGAGTTCTTTTACGAGCTCAGAAAGCTCGATAACAGTCATGTTCTCGATAAATTCAATTACTTGTTCTTTAGTTACTGACATTTTGTCTCTCCTGATTAGTTATCTTTTTTATCTTTCACAGCGGTCAGCACGTTCACGAGGCTTCTTGGAATATTAGCAAGAAGCGATACGAAGTTGGACACAGGAGCGTTCATGCTACTGAGCATTTTAGCAAGCAGCTCGTCGCGGCTCGGCAGGTCTGCCAGTACATTAACATCATTTGCTGTGAGTACGTTACCGTCGAGGTAACCAGCTTTAATTTCAAACTTATCAAATTCTTTCGCGTATTTCTTGATTGTTTTAGCGACAGCAGCAACGTCGCCGGTAACAATAGCACATGCAGTAGGCTCTACGAGGTATGAATCCATAGAGTCTATATCGTTGTTGTTAAGAGCAATTTTCAAAAGTGTGTTTTTGACGACTTTGAAATCGCTACCTTTTTCTTTGATCTCACTTCTTACAGCAGTCTGCTGAAGATATGTAAGACCTTTGTAGTTCGTCAAAAACAGCGCATCGGAATCTTTTACCTGAGCACTAAGCTCAGCTACCAGTTGTTCTTTATCAGCTTTTTTCACGCTGTTCCTCCGTTTCCGGTTGTATATCAACCGGTTTCCGCAGGAGATTTACACACATTTTATAATGCGAAACCTGCTTCTTTAACCAGAATTAGTTTCTGTTGTTACAGTTCGTTCACTATTTTTGAGTGGTCAAGTTTGACTCTGGGGCCCATCGTTGCAGAAATATAAATGCCCCTAACATATTGCCCTTTGGCACTTGCCGGTTTCAGCTTGACCAGTGTGTCAAGCAACGCTGTGATGTTATCTTTCAGCTTACCGTCTTCAAAACTTTTCTTTCCGACGACAGAGTGGATTATACCTACTTTGTCGACTCTGAATTCGATCATACCTGCTTTAAGCTCTTTAACAACTTTTGCTACGTCTTGTGTTACTGTTCCTACTTTAGGGTTAGGCATAAGACCTCTTGGCCCGAGAACCTTACCCAATTTACCCACCTGAGCCATCATGTCAGGTGTTGCTACTACTTTGTCAAAATCAGTCCATCCGTCCTGAACCCTTGCGATAAGTTCGTCGTCGCCGACAAAGTCAGCGCCGGCATCCTGTGCATCTTTCTGTTTGTCGCCTTTGCAAAATACAAGAACTTTTACGTCGCGTCCTGTACCGTGGGGAAGACTCACTGATCCGCGAACCATCTGATCTGCATGTTTAGGATTTACACCCAGTTTAACAGCAATATCAATAGTTTCGTCGAACTTAGCGAATGCGGCTTCTTTAGCGAGAGCTATAGCCTCTTCCAGGTTGTAAGATTTTTCTGAGTCTATCTTACCTGAGGCAGCCTGGTACTGTTTTCCTCTAGCCATGATTCACCTCTTAGTCTGTTGTGATGCCCATACTGCGGGCTGAACCTGCGACAATTTTCATCGCCTGTTCTACATCGTTTGTGTTAAGATCGGGAAGTTTGATCTCCGCAATCTTCTGCAGCTGATCTTTTTTCAGGTGTCCCGCAACAGCCTTTCCGGGTGTCTGGGATGCACTTTTAATACTCAGCTCTTTTTTGATTAGGTCAGAAACTGGCGGTGTCTTTGTTACAAAAGAGAAACTTCTGTCTTCATAAACTGTGATTACCACAGGAATGATAGAGTCACCCAGGTTCTGTGTCTCAGCGTTGAAGGCCTTGCAAAAATCCATAATGTTGACACCACGCTGACCGAGCGCGGGACCAACTGGAGGAGAAGGGTTTGCCTTCCCTGCCGGAATCTGGAGTTTAAGCTGACCTGATACTTTCTTGGCCATCTAACTAAACCTCCGGTTTATATAAAACCTTAGTTTTTTATCAGGGCATATAGCCCTGTGGTTTCAATACGCAAAAGGGCAAACCCGCACTGTCAGCGAATTTGCTCTTTATTTCTTTAACGGAAAGTCCGAAAACCGGTCCTTCCGTTAACCCACTCTTTTAACCTGTAGATAATCAAGCTCTACAGGGGTTTGTCTTCCGAAAATACTTACGATAACGCGTACCTTCTCTTTGTCAGGATTAACCTCGTCCACAGTACCTGTGAAACCGAGGAATGGTCCGTCAATAACTTCCACAGTGTCGCCTTCAACATATTTAGAAGCGATTCTGGGAGATTCTGATTTAGCAAGGTCTATCATGGCTTTAACATCATGTTCAGGGATAGGAACGGGGTTTATTCCGCCCACAAAGCCAGTCACCTTAGGAATGCTTTTAACGACATGCCAGTTGGTGGTGCTCATTTCCATGTGCACAAGAATATAGCCAGGGAAGGTCTTCTTTTTACTGACCTTCTTTTTTCCTTTCTTAAGCTCTATTACATCTTCTGTAGGGATCAGAACATCGTCGATCTGATCTGCGAGCTTCTCGTTTTTCACCTTTTCTTCAAGTAGCGTAACAACACGCTTCTCGAATCCTGAATAGGTGTGAACCACGTACCACTGTTTTGCCATGTTTGTCTACCTAGTATATAAACTGAGTAATCTTAGCGAGCCCGAAATCAACAACACCCATGAAGATAGCGCACACTATGCAGATAGCGATAACAACACCTGTTGTACCGATTGTGGATTCCTTCGTAGGCCATACCACTTTCTTGAGCTCTTCTTTGACTTCATTATAAAACTTAGACCACTTGCCCATATGATTAAACTCGTTTGTAAGTTAAAGGATGATAATGGCAGGCCAGAGAAGACTCGAACTTCCAACCCCCGGTTTTGGAGACCGGTGCTCTGCCAATTGAGCTACTAGCCTGCATCCTTTGTATTATTTAAACTATTTAGTTTCTTTGTGTAGAGTATGCTTCCTGTCTGTTCTGCAATACTTCATCAACTCAAGCTTACCAGTCATAGTTTTTTTATTCTTGGTAGTTGTATAGTTTCTGTTCTTGCACTCAGTACAGGCAAGGATTACTTTTTCTCTCATTCTGTTACTCCGATATCTCTGTTACAACACCGGCACCAACTGTTCTACCACCCTCACGGATAGCGAAACGAAGACCTGCGTCCATTGCAATCGGAGTGATAAGCTCCACATCACAAGAGATGTTGTCACCAGGCATTACCATCTCTACTCCCTCAGGAAGTGTGATGATGCCTGTCACGTCTGTAGTTCTGAAATAGAACTGTGGACGGTAGCCTGTGAAAAATGGGGTGTGGCGGCCGCCTTCCTCTTTAGTAAGGATATAAGCTTCTGCTTTAAACTTACGGTGAGGGGTGATGGAACCTGGCTTAGCAAGCACCTGACCACGCTCTACGTCATCTTTCTTGATACCACGGAGAAGTACTCCGACATTATCTCCAGCCTCACCCTGATCAAGAAGTTTACGGAACATCTCAACTCCGGTTACTACTGTCTTTACTGTATCTTTAATACCTACGATCTCAATCTCTTCAGATACTTTTACAACTCCACGCTCAATACGTCCTGTCACAACTGTACCACGTCCGGAAATTGAAAATACATCCTCGATAGGCATAATAAAAGGCTTATCTATGTCACGCTCAGGTTCAGGAATGAAATCATCAAGTGCCTGGACAAGCTCTATTATTTTCTCTTCATAAGCTACATCACCTTCAAGAGCTTTAAGAGCTGATCCCTGAATGATTGGTGTATCATCGCCAGGAAACTCATAAGCACTGAGAAGATCACGGATCTCAAGCTCTACAAGCTCAAGAAGCTCTTCGTCGTCTACCATGTCACATTTGTTCATGAAGACTACTATCGTAGGAACTCCTACCTGACGTGCAAGAAGGATGTGCTCACGTGTCTGAGGCATAGGACCGTCAGATGCACTTACTACAAGAATTGCTCCGTCCATCTGTGCGGCACCTGTGATCATGTTTTTTACATAATCCGCGTGACCCGGACAGTCTACGTGTGCGTAGTGGCGAACTTCTGATTCGTATTCGACGTGAGATGTCGCAATGGTTATACCGCGCTCACGCTCTTCTGGAGCTTTGTCGATATTTGCGAAATCCACTGCCTCACAAAAACCGCGCTTACTAAGAACTGTTGTCATTGCGGCTGTAAGGGTTGTTTTACCATGGTCTACGTGACCGATTGTACCCACGTTTACGTGAGGTTTCTTCCTTTCAAATTTTGCCTTGGCCATCTTGATCTGTCCTCCTCAAGTCAAAGCCCACGACCGGACTTGAACCGGTGACCTCGTCCTTACCAAGGACGCGCTCTAGCCGCCTGAGCCACGTGGGCAATATAAAAAAAAACAGACGTAACTCTATCGTCCGTCCTTATTTCATAAAAGCCACTTTAGAAAAAAGAGCGGGTAACGGGACTCGAACCCGTGACCCTCAGCTTGGAAGGCTGATGCTCTAGCCAACTGAGCTACACCCGCTAACATTAAAGTGGGGAGAGAAGGATTCGAACCTTCGAAGTCATACGACAACAGGTTTACAGCCTGCCCCCTTTGGCCACTTGGGTATCTCCCCTACACGTGCCCGGCGTACACCGGATATACATCTTATTAAAAGCTGGTGATAGGACTTGAACCTACAACCTACTGATTACAAGTCAGTTGCTCTACCGTTTGAGCTACACCAGCTGAAGTTTCCGCATCAAAACGGAGGCAAATAGTATAACCTAAGCAAAAATATGTCAAGCTTTTTGTTAGATTTTTTTATAAACTTTCTAAAAGTTCCTTACAAGCCCCGCCCACAGCGGTTATCTTACTTGTAGAATGAACTTATTACTTCACACACTTCTTCTATTTCACCATCTTCCTTATATGCACACATGGGAAGACTTATAACTTTCTTACCCATCTCTTCGCAAATAGGGAAATCGCCCTTTTTGTATCCGAGATCTGCAAAAGCTTCCTGCATATGCAGAGGCTTCGGATAGTGGATAGCACACGGGATATCATTCTTCTGGAGATGAGCCATAAGCCCGTCTCTATCTTCAACCTTAAGCGTAAACTGTGCCCACACGTGGACACTGTCAGGCATCACATAAGGCAGAACAACTTTTCCCGCATCAGCCAGCGGCTTAAGAAGCGCCATATATTTATCAGCTGCGTTATTTCTGTTTTTAATCTCAACATACCTGAATCTGTCAAACTTAGCGTTCAGCACTGCACACTGAATAGTATCAAGACGTCCGTTCATACCAATAATTTTATGGTTGTACCTTTCGTTCTGACCATGATTGCGCAGCCAGTTCAGTTTGAGATCAAGTTCTGCATCATCAGTGAATACCATACCGCCGTCGCCATAGCAACCAAAAGGTTTAGCCGGGAAGAATGAAGTTGTACCAATATCACCCTGTGAGCCTGCGTTTTTGCCCTTATAAGCCGCACCAAATGACTGTGCTGCATCCTGTACAAGAAAAAGATCATGCCCCTTCATTGCTTCACGTATAGCATCATAGTCCGCACACTGCCCGTAAAGATCCACAGTGATAACACCTTTTATTTTATCTTCAGGAATATCAGTAGTATCTAAAAGTTCTTTCAGCTTTTTCGGACATATGTTATATGTCTGCGGGTCTATGTCAACAAACAGAGGTTTCGCCCCCACAAGCGAGATGCATTCTGCTGTGGCAATGAATGTAAATGGGGTTGTAATGACATAGTCACCAGCTCCTACATCGTAAGCCATAAGTGCAAGCACAAGGGCATCTGTACCGGAGCTGCATGCCTTCGCAAATTTTGCACCTGTAAAGTCTGTGCATTTCTTTTCGAGCTCGCCGACTTCAGGTCCGCCGACATACATACCATGCTCAAGCACTTGAGCTATCGCATTATCTATCTCAGGTTTAAGTTCCTGATACTGTTTCTTCAGATTACAAAACTGCATAATGACATCTCCGAAATAAAGTTAGTGTAAAAATGACACATATAATGAAATATGGTTCACTGTCTATATTGCAAATAAAACTCTGTATAAAAAACTAATTTAAACGATGCACATCCTGCGCCTTAAACACTGTGCTCCATCCCCTTTTCTATCAGGGCATGTACAGCATCACTGATTAAGCAAATACAATTCTTTGTCCTAAAGAATTGTATCTATCGCAAAACATAACAAAGTCACGCTTTGCTCTCATTACGCTGAAACCTGCGGTTCGCTCCATGAGGCACATCCTGTGCCTTAAACACTGTGCTCCATACCCTTTTCTATCAGGGCACGTACAGCATCACTGTTTAGGCTGTAAAAGACCTGTTTGCCGGTTTTCTTCCAGCTGACGAGACGGGAGTTGCGCAATATACGAAGCTGATGTGACACAGCAGACTGGGAGACCCCTGTCAGTTCGGAAATGTCCTGAACACAAAGTTCAGAGAGGGACAACACATAAAGGATCTTCACCCTTGTGAAATCTGATAAAAGCTTGAATGTGTCCGCCAGATCTTTCAGCGAATCGTCAGAAAGCATCTTCCCTCTGAGTTCAGACAGAAGATCCTCATGGGGTTCAGATATCTGAAATATATCGTCAGTCATAACATATCCTCACGTGTACAATCGTTCAGCTATACTATAACTATCATATCTGCGTGTCAACTTACAAGTTTATAACAAACATCAGGTTATTATGCATATCACGACCTGACGGCAATATGTTGCTTATGTCTTGCGCCAAGGTTTAACTATGTGCAATTATATGCAAAGTTATATTACGCAGAACTTTAGCGTCCCCACATTATCAATAAAACAGAAAGGTCATATTATGAAAATTATAAAAATACTCACCGGCGAGCTGTTAATCTTCATTTCACTTCTAATACTCACAACGGGCTACGCCTACGCCGCTCCTGTTTCTGAAATGCAGGTACGTGCATTTTTCCCAAAGGTCACCGACCTTGACGGAGGAGCTGAGCTCTGGCTGAACACAGGTGTCAAAAAGAAAACTGAGGACAATCACACGGTATATTCAACAACCTATTCATTTTATTCCGGCAAATCAAAAAAGATGATGAATATCATCCGCAAGGGGCAGTTTGAAACCAATATCGCTCTATACTCCTTTAATAACTTTGTGGACGCTTCAATGTATTTCCATGAACTAACCAAAGATGCGCCTAAAAACAGGAGCCAGCAGGTGCGTTTCGGGGAACGCGGGCTTTTCTTCATCTACCCGAAATCAGGCTACATCAACGATGCAGATTTTTATCTCGTTTTTATAAATAAAACTTTTGTTGTCTGGATGCACGCAAATGACGGCTTCGCATTGATGGACATTGCAAACCCTGTTAACGAAGCTCTTGATAAATTCATCCTTGATAACACTGACATGTACCTGATAAAAAAGCTCACTCTGGAAGTGTCTGCCGAAGGGTATGAGCTTCAGACCAAACAGCTTGCATTTACCACTGATTTTCCTGCAAGCATCACTGTGAGCGGAAAAGTTTTTACCAAAGAACTTGATCCTCTGCCGGCTGCCACTGTAAATATTCTCGAAACCGGAGACAGCTTTCTGACAGACAGCGAAGGCAACTTTAAACATTCTATAATGCTTGACGGCATAGACGACATAGAGCTTGGAGCAACTTTCTACCTTGACTACGATCAGGCTTCTAAAATGACCATGTTCAAGGGTGGTTTCTTTGAGAGTGCTATGATTTATGACACCAGCGGAAAGACCAGAAAACAGATATGGAACCTTGAAACAGCAGGCACAAAGGTCTTTGGAACTGCCTATGTAAATACATCCAAAGGTTATCAGAGCTACCCGATCAAAGGGGAATCAACAGAAGACGGGATAACACTCACCCTCGACTGCAAAAGGGCGGGTACTGATTTCGGATGTGAGCAGGTTTTCAACGCAACCCGCAAAAACGGAACACTTGAAGGCAAATGGACAGGAACAGGCGGCGGCGGCAGCTTCAATGCTGATACCGGTGGCTACAGACCTGTTGAAAGGAAAGTTATTCTTACCGATAAAACTGCGGATATTAAAACTTATGCAGTTGATTTCAACGGAAAACTTCTCCGCTCCTCAGACAACATTCTGAACATCGGTGCAGGACGCGACTCAAACGCAATGATCTATATATCTCCGAACAGAGAGGCACTTAAGCTCGATCCGATAAAGCATATCTCTGCCAAGCTTGTCTTAACCCACCTGCCGGATAACCAGCGGGGGCGCATCTCGATATTTAAGTATGACGTTCTGCAAGACGGAACACAAAACTACCTAGGCAACAGTCAGTACGCAGGTCAGATATACCCCAGCGAAGAGCCGTACAGCCAGGAGATAGATATTACAGATGTTCTTTTAAAAGATGGCGGATCTGTTGCCATCGGCGGAGTACCGGAAGCAGGCAGCTATGGAAACCATAATTTCTCTACTGAAAAATCCCAGTACGACTCATTAAAGCCGTACATAATAATAACAGAATACTCAAAAAATGATCAGAAAGTAAAAACCGTCCGTCCTTTCGTATTCATAAACAAAGCCGAAAAAGCGAAGGATCTCATCGGCGACAGAAACAAGCCGGGAGCGGACGGAACCCCCGACTACTGCTATGAAGCAGTGTTCTCTTACCCTGGTAAATCCCTCACCGGATTCGAACTGAGCATCACCGGTGACATCAAAAGGCATTACAACACCAGCCCCCTTGACATTTATCCACTGGTAGGATTTGTTAAAAATGGTATATTACAAAACAACAGCAAAGGTGAGATAAACCTATTATTCGAAAAGAGCTCCGAAAAACTGAACATCTGCATTAACGGAAACTATATTCCAAAAATGACTGACAGAATATCATATAAATACTTTATTGACGGCAGACCTGTAGAAGGTCTCGTTCAATAATTGTAAGAGGGATTTATGGAAGATTATATCGGACTTATCCTGTTCATTGTCTTTGTCATAGTTATGGCAAGGCTGAAACCAGGCGGCGGCTGAGGCATCGGAGCAGACAGCTGCAGTATCGAGGATCGATACAAAAAGATGAAAAAGAATGAAAAAAAGAAGGATAAAGAGGAAAAGTGAAAGGTGAAAGGTCTTTATGTCCATCTGCCATTTTGCAGAAACAAGTGTGCATACTGCGGGTTCTACTCTGAGACAGACTGCTATGACACACAGGCGGACTATTTCAAAGCCCTGATATCTGATCTGCGAAGCAGGAAAAAACATGCTTACGAAACGCTGTATATTGGCGGAGGAACACCGTCAACAGCAGACAGAAAGCTCCTTGCTTCATTTCTGGACGCTGTTTCAATAACATGCAGATGGGATTTTAAAGAGAGCACTATTGAAGCAAATCCGGAAAGTATTGATAAAGAGTTTTGCAGGATAGTGGATTTTTATAAGTTTTCACGGGTAAGTATAGGGTGCCAGAGTACCTCTGACGATGTACTGCAAAAGCTGACAAGGATACACTCAGCGAGCGATATATTCCACTCTTACGACATGGTGCGTAAGCTCTGTCCGGACACTGATGTCAGCCTTGACATGATGTATGATATACCCGGCACACAGTTTGAGAGCACTTATAAAACACTCAAAGACCTAATAGCATTAAATCCTGAACATATTTCTGCATACACATACAGCTTTGATACAGAGTTCCTCAAAGAGGGAGATGCTGACGCAACAGACTTTATGGTTGTACGTGACGAACTTGAAAATGCAGGATATGTAAAATATGAAATATCAAATTTTGCAAGACCCGGACATGAGAGCATGCATAATATAAACTACTGGATGCTTGGTGAATATGACGGCATAGGTTCTTCTGCATGGTCACTCAGCTACGAAGATGGCAAGCGCATACTCAGAGGCAAATCCGACAATCTGCCTGAGTATATTCATTCTCCGAAGGAATATGCGGAAACAGAGATCACAGAGCCTCCGCAAACCGCTCTGGAAGAGATTGTGTTCGGGCTGCGACTGGCAAAAGGGCTGGACGCTGAAAAAATATGTACGAATGTTAATGCAGAACTAAAGGAAAAAATATATAATTTGTTTTCTGACCTGTCAGAAAAGGAGCTTTTATCATGGGATGGTTCAAACGTGTCGCTGAAAAAAAGGGGAGAATTGCTGCTGGACTCTGTACAGTCTTTGCTGTGGCAGCTCTTACCATAGCGGCCCACGCAGGATGTGCAGGTGACTGCATGACATGTCACCCACAGCTCGAAGGGGACAAAGACCATCTGGCATTGACTACATGCATTCAGTGCCACAAGCCGGTAAGCGAACAGATTTTTCAGCTTGGTGGGGGCGGTTCGGAGAAGTGTGGTAATGATTGTTTCCAGTGTCACAACCAATGGCCTCAAAACGGTAATCATGCGCCTCTGGATACATGCCGCAACTGTCACGACGATAATAATAAGTAAAGCTCTGTAACAAATATAACGTAATATTTAGTATCTATAGCTCCGGAGGGCCGATGAAAGCAGTATGGACATCATCGCTTGAAAGTGGTAACGCAACAATTGACGAACAGCACAAAGAACTATTTGAACACATCAATAACTTCTTTGACAGCATAAGCAGAGAGTTCAGCCACGAAATAACCGTGCGCACCCTGAACTATCTTGTAAAATATGTCCGTTTCCATTTCAGCACTGAAGAAGAACTTATGAGAAAGAGCGGCTACCCTGACTTGAAAGAGCATATGTCTGCACACAGAAATATTGTGAATACTCTTATGGCCTGCTATAAAAAACTTATATCTTCAGGCAATTCTGAACGCGTGGAAGATGAGCTCACAACTCTGCTTCAGGTGTGGTTTGTAGAACATATAATGGGCTATGACCTCAGACTGGCTGCATACCTCAGAAGCAATGCAGAGTAACAATAAACCTCTCCTCTCCTTCGGAATACTATCACTTTCTCTACTGACAATAATGGCGGGAGCCGCTGTGTCTCCTGCACTTGCAGATATTCAGAACAGCATAAAGGGTGCCCAGCCGACACTCATAAAAATGATCCTTACCCTGCCCGCTGTCTTTATTATCCCCACATCCTATTGTATCGGGAAATTCTCCGGCGGAATATCTAAGAAAAATCTTGCTCTTGCAGGGGTAGCAATCTATACCGTTTCAGGCTGCTGGGCTTTCTTTGCAACAGATATCTATATGCTTCTTGCCTCCAGAGCAGTTCTGGGCGTTGCTGTCGGTATCATAATGCCTGTTGCAGCAGCTCTGATAGCAGACTTCTTTCATGGAGAAAAGCGGATGCGCATGATGGGGTACAATGCCGCTTTTGCGAATTTCGGCGGAATTCTCGCAACATTTTCTTCCGGACTGCTGGCATCCATAAACTGGCGGTACGCTTTCCTTGTTTATGCTATGGGGATACCGGTTTTCATAATTGCTATGCTTTTCATTAAAGAACCGGAACAGACAAAGAATTTTGACAAAAAGGCACCAAGACTTAAACTGCCTCTTGAGGTATATATAAAAGCACTCCCAGGCTTTCTGGTGTTTCTGGGGTTTTACACTATACCTACCAATATCGCAGTATATCTTGCCTCCGCAGGGCTGGGAGGTCCGAAAGAAGCGGGATACGCTATGGCATTCTCAACAGGAACAGCGATGCTTCTTGGGCTCACAGTTGCAAAAGTCAGAAAAAAACTTGGACGTGTCTACGTACCTTCAATAGCCTTTTCCATGCTCATATGTCATCTGCTTCTTGGCTTTACAAGCTCTGTGGCAGCAGTCAACTTAGCCATGATAGCAAACGGATATACCCTGAGTATGTCCATACCGTATATTATGGTCAAGGCAACAGAAGCGGCAAAGGGCAATAATGTAGCAGCCACATCAGCAGTTACCCTATCCATATTCATCGGTCAGTTTTTCTCACCTATAGTAATGGATACAATAGCAAAAGCAGCCGATGTGCACAGAGTTAATTTCAACTTTCAGCTTGTCGCAGCCGCCACAGCATTTATTTTTATTATCACTGTCTTCAGAAGTTTTCGTCATTCCGAGCCCTGATTCCCGTCAGATAAGCTTCCAGAATTTCAGCCCTCTTCCTTGATTGTATGAGGATGGTCTTATCTGACGCAGACTCACTTATATCCGAATATTCTTTCAGAGCATCTTCATGTTTTTCATTAATATCAAGGATACGCGCATAGGCATATTTATAATATGAATCAAAAGGACTTAGCCGAACCGCTTCAGAATAAGCACTCTCTGCCATAGGATAGTTCTTTAGATCTTCGTATATCTGTCCGGCAGAGTAGTACAAGGCCGAACTTCCTGAAAAGACTCCGGCATAACTGTCGATCAGATTCAGAGCATAAGCGTTGTATCCCACGCTCCCGGCATAAGAAGCAGCCGAGGCTATCAGCTTGTCATCAACTGTATCAGGATAAGCTTCGAGGACTCTGTTAACCTCTTCCGGTTTTCCCATAGCGAGCTTAACTCTGACAAGTTTCAGCACCGACATTTTTGTTTCTCTCATTTGCAGAGCTTTGGTCAGGTTCTCTGCGGACTTCTGATAATTACCTTTTTCAAAAGCTCTGTCGCTCATACCCAGCAGCGCATTGTAATGAACTTTACTGTCTGTCTTTTTTTTGTGTGAATCAGCTTCCGGTGGAGCAGCATTGAAATGTTCATATTCAGTTTTCTGAACTGACGCTTTTGCGGTCTGCACTTCAGCCCGTAAACTATCACCACCGCTCGCCTGTTCCCCTGCCTGTGCAGGGAGTGCTTCTATTACAGACAAACGCCGGACATTTACATCTCTGATACCATTCAGCTTCCGGGAAAGCTCCGCATCCCTTTCAGCGAGAGCCTTGTCTACGGCCTCATTAATCCTCTCAAGCAATTCTTCCTCGCTCAGATAAACTCTGCCCGTATCCGCTCCGGATCTCCCGGTATCTGCACTCACGATTTTATTCAGTATTAGATTATTATAGTTTCCCTGACCTGAATCAATAAAAAATGTCATGGCAAATACCGTCAGTGAAACAGCCAATAATATCAAAAGCAAAGTGCTTATGCTGCTTGACTGCTTCTTTGCAGTCTTCGATATCCATAAAAGGGGCAGCAGACTGCCGGCTGAATTTGTCCTGAGCCTTTTCAGGCTATTCAAAATAGCACTCATCCTTTACCCGCTGATAATGGTGGCAGTCAGAAAAATCACCAGTTCTCTTTTTTGCGTATATTTATATTTAGATTTAAAAAGATACCCGAGAAAAGGAACATCCCCGAGCAGAGGAACCTTTGTTTCGTCTTCGGTTTCAACATTGCTTATCAGCCCGCCCATCACAACTGTCGAGCCGCTTTCAAGGTTCAGCACAGTTCCCGCTTCCTTAAGATTAATGTTCGGATAGCTGGCTACAACCACACCGTTCTCATCAAGCTGCTGCTCAGGAGTTTCTTCCACATCAGAAAACACAGGCACAATATTAAGAGTAATCGTGCCGTCCTCTTTAACATGGGGGGTAACACCAAGCATAATTCCGTCCAGGACAGTTACCCGTGTGTAAGTGACTGTAACATCATCTGTGTCATCGTCCGTCTCCCGCTCCATCTCCCAGAATGGCTTTAGCTGACCGGATGTTATCATGGCACTCTGACCGTTCATCACCCGTATGCGTGGGTTTCCCACCGACTCCACACGTCCGTATGCCGCCATGAAAGCAAACCAGTCACTGTAGTCAAAGCTGGATATTGCGCCCACAGCAGTCAGCCCGCCCGGCAGAACAGCAGCACCTCCGTCCGTACCAAGACTAAGCCCTATGGACTTTCCGTCAGCCGTTCCACGCCAGTTTATGCCGTAGGCACTGGTATCATTCAGCGTAACCTCCACAAGCTTTGCCTCAATGAGAACCTGTTTGTTGAGCTCCCGTATCACATCTTCCATATAGCTGCTGACAATTTTCATCTTTTTAGGAGTGGTGGTAACTTTGAGAATGCCTGTGAACCTGTTGAATATATAACCCTCAGCTCCCCTGAAATGACCGCTGCCAGAGCCGATGGCGTTCGTCTCGCCCACTCTTGACCCAAGGATATCTTCTGTTTCCCCTGCAAAAATAATGGCATGAACGCTGTTGATGATCTGAGTCTGTACGTCACTGGACTCAGGCAGGTTTTCATATTTCAGAGAATAATCCCCGCGAAGGTTTGCTTCTGCGGAACCGAAAACATCACCGCCTATTTCTGAATTCTGTGTTGTCTTCATCCTAACATACGGAAACTTGAATGTTTTGGTAACACTGCCAAGCATTTTCAGAGAACTACCTGTCACTTCATAATATATACCGGTATTTTCAGCAATTATGTCGAGAGCGTCCCTTGCAGGCATATTATTGACAGTTATAGTGAAAGGGTTCTTAACATTAATGTCAGGACTTATGATGAGGTTCAGTCCGGCTTCGGATGCGATCATGTATAGTATGGACGAAAGGGACTCCTCCACAGAGTCAAGAGTCACATAGGTATCGTCCATTGGGTCGTATTCTGCTATTTCTGTTTTGTAAACCGGAGGCGGGGGCGAAAGAAGCTTTGGGGCAGGAGAAGGAGGGCTTTCCACATTCGGAATAAGACTGACATTTTCGGGAGCGTCGATTTGTTTCGCAACGCACCCAAGTGCCGTCATACATAACAATACAATCAGTAATCTACATATAGCCATCTATCTCCCCAGTGTCCCTGTAAAAGAACTTTACCTTTCAAAATCGCAGAAACATGCTCTCCGCTTTCCAGCTTGTCACCTGTCACATATATCCTGCCGTCAATTACAGCATATCTGCGTGACGTGCCTATAAAAACACTGCTGACGTCATATCGCGGCTGAAAGCGGTATAGCCCTGCGGGTGCCGGGTTATTTATTTTTCCGTCACCCTCTTTCATGGTACCAGAACCATTCTTTTGTCTCTGAATAAAACCTCTGTTAACATATACACTATAATTGTATTTTTTTATCTGGTCAATATTCTTTAGGTCTGCAAGTGCAGTAGAAAATTCCACATCTTTGGCACTCAGCAAACTTTTTACAGCATCTCTGTCTGAGTCAAGCCTCTCTGCTGTATATGCCCCCACAGGTGAAGATATTGAGCTACGCAGAATAAACACAAATAAAACAAGCACAAAAGGAAATGTAATTTTTAAAACGTGCCTGACATGAGCATACTGCATGGATTTAAAAAACATAATCCCCTCCGGAAAACGGTTGTATCAGTTTTAAGCGTATATCTGCTGTCCTTTTGTTCTTGTCTTCTACGAACTCAGCTTTTGTAACCTGATATATAGGCGAGATACTGTTTTTCAGATATTGTAAGAGTGATATAAGGTCTTCAGGGGACGCAGGCAGATATTTGAACTGTATGTCGATGATGAGGCTGCTCCCCTCTTCCTGAACTGAAGTAAGCACCTTTGCGCCGTAAGCTGACCGGAACTCCTCCACAGTTTCCAGAAGATGTCCTCTGGCGTTTTCTCTTCTGTAGGCTGGGAATTCCGAGTCTTTCATTATCTTCTCGAGTTTGATCAGAAGTTTATGCGTTTCGCCCGATCTCAAGCCCCTCTTTTCTCTCATAACTTCTGTTGATGCCTGTTTCAGTTCATCCCTAACGCCCTGCATGACAATAAGCTGGACAGAAAGAAGCGCACAGATGACACCAAGCAAAAGAAGAATAGAATAGCTGCCGAGCAACTTCATAACGCATCTCATTTAGCATGCTCCACCAGCAGTCTTATATCACCGGTCTGTTTTTCCATATTATACCTTGAGCCGTTACTAACTTTATATATACCGGATGCATCCAGTTTATTGATCTCCTCTTTTATTAAATGCTGATGCCTGTCTATATCTTTCAGACCGGAATAGCTAACGGTACCGCGTAACATCACTGCGGGGCGGTTCTGCTCGTCAGTGGAAAAAACAACATGAGCGTAATCTCCGGTATCAATAAGCTCTGCCGTATCTTTATATATATCAAAGGCACCTGATTTATATTTCTGAATCTGTGAGAGATAGTACAGACCGTATTTTTCATCTTCAACATCTCTGAAATTTGCCGCATACTGCTTTGCATCCGCCCCCAGAACAGCCACTTCCCGAGAGTAACGATCTTTCAGCTTGTCCAGATCCGCATAGGTTATTACGTCCAGATACGCAATAATAAACGCCATGAGAAGCAAAATAATTCCCGCACAGGATTTCAGCAAATTATATGCTCTGGTCTCTTTATATTTAATTGGAGTAAAGTCATAGTCGTCTTCAAGCATACAAAGTGATATCGGAAGCATAAACCGGTGTAACTCTTCTCTGCCGCAGCCGTTTATCAATTTTGACGGAATTATAACCGATTGCGTAACCTCATTAAAAGCAAAAAGCATTGCGGAAAGCCCTTCCCGTTCTGCCAGCAAACCAGAAAGCACAACTCTCTCCACATCAACCTGTACATTATTCACTACAAACAGATAAGTCAGATGCAGACTTTCATAAAAAATGTTGTCAGTTTGCCCCGGCTCGCCTGTTTGGTATTCCATATCTCTGGTATATAAGACAGTCTCATTTCTGCTGACAGTCACAAGAATCTTTCTGCTGTCAGCAAAAGCATGAAAAACCGTCTCGTCCCGAAAACATCCGGCAGATATCCCGCATATAGCAAACCCGGACAATGTAAACATATTTGTCCGCTGTCGATCCTGCTCAGGGATAACTGCTGTTCTGTTGTATACAGATGCAGGTATCATATAAATCTTATAGGAAGAGTTCCCGAAGCTGTCAGCGGGAGTGCTCTCATCCGGTCTGTACGCCATGAGATAATCCACACCTGGCTCCAGCTGATCTTTCAGCTTGTTTTGAGCCAGCATCATAAATGTCTTCGGATCTTTTACCACAGGCAGATAAACGCTCCCTATAACAGTTTCGAAATAGTCTGTAGAAAGGTTCAGAGGGAGATCACCTGAAAGTGCCTTTAGATTCTCGGGTTCTGTGATATAATGTTTTAGAATATGATAGCCGTTACGTGTCTTTCTGAGGATTACCGCCTTGGCGACGTCACTTTCTCCGGCTGTTGTAATATCTGCGCTGAATAGTTTCATGTTTAACAATACAGTCTGCGGGTACAGTATTCAAGAGTTTTTAGAGTAGGTTATGACAAAGATAATATTAATTGAAGACGATGAGGCACTGCGGAAACAGTTGCTGTTCACTCTGGAATCAGATCACGAAGTATCAGAAGCAGGCAACCGCCTTGAGGCTTTGGATATGCTGAAAAAGCATATGCCGGAGATAGCAATCCTGGACCTCGGGCTGCCTCCAAACGAGAATTCTCCGGATGAAGGTCTTTTCATCATTAATCACATTTGCGAAAATTATTCGTGCAAAGTTATAGTTCTGACCGGACAGGCAACCAGAGAAGCCGCAGTAAAGAGCCTTGAAATGGGCTGCTTTGACTATCTGGAAAAACCTGTAAACATTGACCAACTGCTATTTTCAATGGACAGAGCCAAGCTGTTCATAGACACTGAAAACGAACTTAAAAGCAGAGGCGTCGAACGTATAGATATTCAGGTTGAAATAGGTAACGGGTTACAGGATATCAGAGAAAAAGCTGAAAAGAATATTATTATCAGAGTTCTGAACGAAACAGGCTTTAATGTCTATAAATCTGCCCAGATACTCGGGGTCAAAAGGGAAAGCCTCTACTATTTCATAAAGAAATTTCATCTGGAACGAAACTGAAATGGTTGACATTCTCTACCAATCACTTATATTTGCCGGTTTTGTTATTTTCGCCGTCATCTTTTACATGAAACGTGCGGCTTCAGGCTTTCTAAAAGTTATAACTGAAATAATTAAAGTGAATGAACTCAATGAGTATGATCCTGTAAAATTTTTGGAAACTCTACCGCCTCTGATTGACAAACTAGGGATTCACTCTTATTCGTATTACCTTTACTATCACGACACTGAGCATCAGAAACATGCTAATCACAAAAAGAATTCTTTCAAAAAATTCGTCTGCGCACAGGATTTCACCATTTTTTTAGAAATATCTCCCGGTAAACTCCGCTGGGAAAGGGCATACCTCGTACGCCTGCTTGTGGAAACAGTATTTCTTATACTAAAGATAGACGTAAACTTGAACCTGCGCGCTGCCAACAAAGCACTTTCTGAATTTAACAAAATTAATGCGTTTCTCAGCCACGACGTAAAAAACCTTGTACAGTTTCTCAATATTATGCAGCACAATTTATCCGGCAACCTGACCTCTAATGACAAAGAGCGCCTTATAAGATACATGAAAAGCTCTGCTCCAACTATCAAAATGCGAGCTGACAGGGTTCTGAGCACTATTACGGAAAATACTAAGGATTTCATGACCGAAGATGAAGTCGTAACCCCCTGCCTGATAGCCAGAAACATAGCTTCCATAATGAATGTGCCTATTCAATGTAACGGAGAGGAAGAAGAAATATCTACAGACAGAAAAAGCCTGATAATTATATTTGAAAATCTGATTAAAAATTTTTACGACAAAAGCATAAATGAACCAGGCATTAAACTTACTGTCAGTATTAGCAAATCTGAAGAATATTTTACAATCTCATTTTCGGATACAGGTTCGATGATTCCCAATACAGAACGTATATTTGAACCATTCTTCTCTGATAAAAAAGGCGGGCTGGGGATAGGGCTTTACCATTGCAGAAGCATAGCCAGCAACATCAGCGGCAAGCTGTGGGCAGAAAATTCGGCAGAAGGTCCAACATTCGTCCTGCAACTTAAAAGGAAATAACAGGTGCAAAGATCAGGCTTTACTCTTTTAGAACTAGCAATTGTTCTCGTCATTATAGGCTTTGTTGTTAGTGCGGCAATAAGCTCTATCAGCATAATAAAAACATCTGAATCAAAGAAAATTATCGTTCAGGCTACGGTTCTGGCAAACGCTCAAAATCGATATTTTGAACAAACAGGAAGATTTGCCGGAGACAGTGACAATGACGGACGTATAGATTTTGCTGATCTTCAGGCTGACTCCGGTGAAATAAATGGTATTTCAGACCGGACACCCGACGTTGACGATTCATTCATCGAACTTAAAAAACTTGGCATTCTCTCAGATGAAAATAACTATGCTCACGCATCGCTTGCAGGCAACGGCTTTGCATATTACGCAGGGGTATTAAATGACAGGCAAGTCCTCAATGTACTGGTACTGAAAGACGTTTCATGCATGACAGCCTTTCAGATGGAGCAGACCATAGACAAAAACAAGCCCGACGACAAAGGCGCAAAGCCTGCCTCCTCCGACCGCATTCGCTGGATTAACGGCAACTCAATATCTACGGTCTCTCAGGAATGGACATCAACAGCCATCTGCGGTTCAGACAGTAAAAAGCCTGTGAGCATCGCATACCTGTTCGACAGGTTCTAGTCCGTGAGCAGCCCGTCAAGGTATTCTGAAGCTTTGTATTTCAAAGGGGATGCATCTTCTCCCTTTCTTTCCTTGAGAACCAGTGCATCAATATACATCTCTACGGCAGCTTTATAATTATCGGTTGCGGCAAATTTATCCGCCTCACGCACATAAACCTCATTTTGAGATTCGAACTGTTCCACAACCTGAGCAGCGATCTTTTCAACTGCTTCTTTGCGTACATCACCGCTAAGTTCTATATCAGACGGCAGGTGAGCGGTCTTCATCTCAACTTTGTAATTACCGAGGTCAATTCCACTGGTGGAATCATCTCGTGCGTCTTTTTTAACACGGACGGAATTGCTGTATACAACATCTCCGTTTGCAGTATTTACTAAACGGTAGCTGACGCTCATATAGCTGGTTTTCTGATGAAAAGCAAAGTCGTATTCTGCAATTTCGTAATTAGGCTTCATAACATATTTTGCAGGTTCTTTCGGAACCTCTTTTCCAGCGGATGCCATAGCATCGGCTTCTTTCTTCCAATCTTCCCACTCAATGTTGCGCACTTTGGTTTCGCCAACTTTTACACGAACCTTCTTCTTGTTCCGCTGCATGTTCGTCTCTGTTTTATAGTCCAGAACTTCGCCAACGAGGAGATAGTCAGCATTTTCAATTTTTACCCTAGAATCCACCTTCTGTGCTGTATTGACATTTCCATCAGCATCCAGTCCGTACTTTTCAATCAGCACTTCAAGCGCTTCTCTGTCTATCACACGGACATCACTTTTCATATTTCCCTGAACTGCTTCCATGATATTCGAAGTTATCTGAAAGCCTATTTCAGGTGCCCCCGCAGGGCTTCTGAAAGGGATCACTGCAATGCTTTTGAGAGCTCTGTCGAGCAGTTTCCCCTCAACAGTTTGCCTTATCATTTTAAGCCCAAGGTATGTCGGAGCAAGATTGTTCAGCATATCAAAATAAAGATAAGACTGACCGTATGCACCCTCATCAAGTGCTTTCTGCCCCATAAAGTACATACTGTCGTAATAAAGCTCTAATTCATTTTTCGGTACATTTATCATTGCGCGAAGTTCCATCGGCAACTGTTTCATCGTTTCAAAAGCCTGATAAAAATAATCGTATGCCTTTTTATACATTTCCTGCTGAGTGTAGGTCACACCTTTTTTAAAACTGATTGATATGATTTTCGATCTGGTATTGTGTATGGCAGCCTGAGCCTGTTGTCTTGCATCTGGGAATGCTACGGCTTTCATGTAATATGAGAGGGCTTTTTCCAGCTCCTGAGACTCACTGGAGTTATCCCCCTTTGACATATAATAGTCTGAGTTGTCATTACGCTCTGCTGTTTTAATATATTCCCTTATCTTATTATTTTTAGGGTCTATATTCCTCAGCTTAACAAGCAGCTCTTTCGCCTCTTTCAGGTTGTCTAAAGCAAGAAGGTTCTCTGCTTTTTTCAGATTAACCTCGACAGCTTTCTTCCCGTAAGAGTCCGCAACAGGACCAACGACAGCCGGATTAAGGTTTCTGACTCTGCTTGCTCTGCTGTGGGCTGTTATATACTCACCCTTTAAGGCTGCTTCTTCAGAACTTTTCAAGGCTCCTTCAACGATGGTATCTGTCGCTTTACTATATTCTATAAGCTTTGATTCATAACTTGAGACTTCTGTTTTATCTGTTGCATAAAGCGCTGCTCTTTTAAGAGCTTTCTCCGCTGCCTTCAGCTCTGGGACAGTTACAGGCGGATTTGCGTTAAGTTTCACTTTAACAAACTCTATGCTCTCTCTGTATAGCTCACTCCTGATCAGTTCCGCATCTTTGCAAAAACGCTCATCATCGGGAAATTTCGAACAAAGTCCCTTAAGGTTCTCATATGCTTTATCTTTATGCCCATCCTGCAACATAGCTAGGCTGGAATTATAAAGAGCCTCGTCTTCAGATGAAACACATGCAGAAACAGCAAAAACGATAAGGATGCTAAAAAAGTATAACTTTACGAAATCTATCAGTTTATTATTTGTTTTGATACTCATGGAACACTCCAAAGGTTTAACTAAGATAGTAATATTACATTATCAATATAGGATTTTAAAGTATAAATAGCAGATGTGCGGATTCACGGGGCGGTTCTATCTCTTTCAGACGAAAAAAAAGCCCACCCGAATGGGCAGGCTCTTAAGATTATAATTTATAAAACTAGTTGTAACCGACTATGAATTTCAAAGGGTTAACAGGTATTCCGTTCACAAGAACTTCGTAGTGCACGTGGGGACCGGTACTGCGACCTGTACTTCCTACTTCTGCAATAAAATCACCTTTGCTGACTTTATCACCTGCTTTTACGAGAAGCTTGTTGTTATGACCATACTTTGTAATATATCCGTAGCCATGATCGACAATCACCATCTTGCCGTAACCTGCTTTTCTGCCGGAAAAAACAACTATGCCTTTCGCTGCTGATCTCACAGGGGTATTATACTTAGTTGCGATGTCCAGCCCTTCATGAAAGACTCTTCTGCCGGTAAAAGGGGATATCCTGTAGCCAAAGCCGCTGGATATCCAGCCTTTGACAGGCCAGATAGTCGGTGTGGAACTGAGCATAAGTTTCTGCTCTTCGAGAAAATCTGCAAGTTCAGAAAGGCTGACAGACCTTTTCTCTATCTCCATGCTAAGATTTGTAAGAGTTACATTGAGCTCTTCGAAAAATCTCTTATCCTTGCGTTCTGAAACTTTAGAAAGATCCTGAAGCACGTCAACTTCTTTACCGCCTACAGCGAGCTGTCGCCCTTCTGTATCACTCTGACCATAAGCAGCGAGACCTCTCACTTTGTTTTCAAGCTCGGTAACACCCGCAAGTTTTTCATTAATGCTTATAAGCTGTGACTCATAACCGGCTATTTTATCTTTAAGCTGAAGATTCTCGTCTTTATACTGGGAAAGAACCGTACGTTCTTTATAAAGGTTGTTCAGAAAATAGAAACCAGCTCCGGACACAAACACATAGAATGCTAAAGATAGCATAACAAAACGAATTAATCTGCTGCTGATTTTACGGGTTTTCACCTCGTCCAGACGTGACTCGTCAAAAATCATCACAGTGTATTTCTTCTTCATACAACCTCCGACGTGCTGTCTACATGGAAATTTGCAATATTGTACCGGAAAAGACTTGTCTTTTCAAGGGATTATTATTATCTACCAGCTAGTTCTTCCAGTTTCTGAAGCAGAACGTCAACACATCCTTCCACATCAACCTCATAGGATTCGCCGGAAGCCCTTACAGTAACTTCAATTTTCCCTTGTGCAAGAGTCTTTTTGCCTATCACAACACGCAACGGTATACCTATAAGTTCAGCATCGTTAAACTTGACGCCAGGTCTTTCATCCCTGTCATCAAGCAGCACTTCAACCCCTTTATTTATAAGATCCTTATATATATTTTCGGCTGTTTCTGAAACTTCTTGATCTTTCATTGCAAGAGGGAGCACACAAATCTTGAACGGTGCGAGATTAACAGGCCAGACAATCCCTTTTTCATCGTGGTTCTGCTCTATGGCAGCAGCGACAACTCTTGTGATACCGATACCGTAACATCCCATCACAAAAGGTTTTCTCTTCCCATCTTTATCCAGATACATTGCATTCATGGATGATGAATACTTTGTACCAAGCTTAAAAATATGCCCAACTTCAATACCCTTTGTTATCTCATATGTTCCGCCGCACTCACAGCACACATCTCCTGCCTCTGCGTTTCTGAAATCATCTACAGACTCAAAATTAAAATCTCTGCCATGATTAACATTAATCTTGTGCATCTCTTTTTCATTAGCACCAACACAGTAATTCCCCATTGCCTCAACAGCATAATCACCATAAACAGGTATTTTAAGCCCTACAGGACCGCTGTATCCAAGCGGACCGCCCGTATTGTCGTATATCTCCACAGGGGTTGCAAACTCAGCAACAGAAGCATTAAAAAAGTTTTTAACCTTCGCAAGATTGAGCTCGTGATCACCTCTTATGCAGACAGCAATGATTTTGTCATCCACATTAAGCACCATGGTCTTGATAACCTCAGACTCTTTTATATTAAGAAATGCTGCGACATCTGCCACAGTCTTAGCGTTAGGGGTGTTAATGTCCTCGGCAGCTTTCATGTCACCGCTAAAAGGCTCAGTGCTCTTTCTGACGGTAGCTTTTTCCACATTTGCAGAATAATCACAGCTATTACAGCTTATAACAAAATCCTCACCAGTTGAGGCAAGAACCATGAATTCGTGAGAGAATGAACCTCCGATTGCGCCGCTATCAGCATCAACAACCTTATAGCGCAGACCGCACATTTCAAATATTCGGCGGTAGGCATCATACATCTTCTGGTAGCTGATATTTGCTCCTGCGTCGTCCATGTCAAATGAGTAAGCGTCTTTCATTATGAACTCACGCCCACGCATGAGACCAAACCTAGGGCGCACTTCATCACGAAATTTTGTCTGTATCTGATAAAGGTTTACAGGTAATGCCTTATATGAGTTTATGTAACTGCGGATAATGTCAGTCGTAACTTCCTCATGTGTTGGACCATAGCAGAACTCTCTGTTATGTCTGTCTTTTATCCTGAGAAGCTCCTTGCCGTAGAAGTCCCATCTGCCGGATTCCTGCCAGAGTTCCGCAGGCTGGACAGAAGGCATCATAAGCTCAACAGCATCCGCTTCGTTCATACATTTACGCACTATATCCTCTACTTTCTTAATAACCACCAGCCCAAGAGGCAGATAGCTGTATATCCCCGATGCAACTTTTTTGATCATTCCGGCACGTGCCATCAGCTTATGACTGACAACTTCCGCATCCGCCGGAACTTCTCTCAGCGTAGGGATAAAATACTTGCTATATCTCATTAATCATTCTCCTTAACCGTCTTGTCAGCCATATGCAGTTCATTACGAAACCATACATCCGACTGAGGAAACGGGATTTCTATATCATGTTCTTTGAATTTATGCCAGAGGGACGTTAAAAAAACATTCTTGACGGCGGTTATCTGAAACCCTTCGGACATATTCAGCCAGAAAAGCACCATAAAGTCCAGCGAGCTTTCACCGTATCCCATAAACCATACATCCTGCCCTTTATGCTTGACCACATGCTCGCAGTCTTCGATAGCTTCTCTCATGAGCTTCTGCGCAAGGTCTATATCAGAGGAATAGGCTATCCCAACAGGAACACGCACACGGATAAATTTATCGCTTCTGGTGTAGTTTATTATTGTCTCAGAGATAAAGATAGAGTTCGGAACCATTATTTCTATGTTGTCGTAAGTCTGCACTGTTGTTGCAAACATATCTATGGATACAACACGACCGAAGACAGACCCTGACTGCACCCCCACAGCACTCCCGGCAGAACCGGGGAGTTCCACAAAATCGCCTATGCGCACCTTCTTTGAAAACAGAAGAATAAACCCGCAGATATAGTTATTAATTACAGCCTGAAGACCGAATCCGATACCTATACCAAGAGCACCCGCAGCAGGCACGACTATCTGCCATGTGATACCAAGCTGAAGCATTGCAGACATGATTACCAGCAATAACCCCATATTATAAACTATTATCTCCAGCGAATCTGTATCGTCCGACAACGACCTGTCAGAGAAAATGACACGTAGGTATTTTGTAAGCAGAAAGAGCAAGCTTTTCAGGTACATAAATATAAATACAGCCGATATCAGGCTGAGTACAGAAAGAGAAAACAGTTTGGTTTCAAAGAAATAAATCTTCTTCAGTTTGGCAAGCACATCGCTCATGTTAAGAGCATTATAAACCAGTGAATAATAAATATATGCAAACGTCAGCAGCATAAACCTTCCGAGGCTTTTTTGTATCTGCATCCATTCAAGTTCGGTGTAAAGAGCACGCTTATAGATTCTGTCAAGGTTCTGCCTGACTTTATAAAGGATATAAGACAGAAGCGCCAGCATCATACCCAGCAGCGCAAACGACATTACAGCCCGAAAATCCAGCACAATCATATTCAAAACCCACAAAAGAGCCACTACAGTATAGGCAGTCATAACGAGCCTTGAAAGTGTTGCGAATGCTGTAATCTTCGGGTAATAGCTCTCAAGCATCTTTACTGACCTCGGCAGAATCGCCCTGAGATAAATAAAAATACCAATCATCATAAGGATCTTGGACAAACCACGCGCAAAAACCAGAACACCCTTAAGTCCCTTCTCTGTGACATCTGAATAGATAGCCGCCATGTCGATATAAGCTGAAAGCACAAGGGCAACAGCTATCAACAGTATAGACGGGATATAGTATAACCTTACTTTGATTCCGTAATATTTAGACGGCACACGCATCAGCGCACCGGAAATCCAGAAAATCCCCAGATAATTCAACGCCAGAAAAAGCGGATTTGTCTCATCAGACTGAACTGCGTAATATGTGAATAATATGTAAATAAAAGGGGAAAGAATATAGATCAGTATATCAAGCTTCAGACTTACTGTACGTTTAGATGCTACATACTTATAGATATTAAGAATAACATATCCGGCAAAAGCTGCGCCAAGAGTGAGAAAAACGGAAACCGGATCTGCCTGAACATAATCAGCAAGCTCTCTCAATATCTTTACAGAAAGCTGAATGATATTGTCCAGAAGCAAATAAAGATTCATAGTGACTTGCATCATATAGGCGGCTCCGTCATATTTTGCCAATATTACACTATATCCATCTCCTAGGCAAATAATGAATAACATTTAACTTTAAAGTTATTGTGTTTTACTATAACATTTTATAAATCAACAGAGGTTCATAAAACCATGGCTGAAATGACCGTAGGCGAGCTCCTTAAAGAATCCGGATGTGTAACAGAAGAGCAGATCAGAATTGCTCTCGAAATAAAAAAAATAAACAAGAAGATGCTCGGAGAAATACTGGTCGATCTCTCCTTTGTTTCCCCCAGAGAAGTTGCCATTGTCATAGCCAGACAGGCAGACAAACCATTCATCGATATCAGCGAACACCCGCCGAGTGCGGATGCTCTCAGGCTCATAGACAGGCATACAGCAAAGCAGCTCGAAGCAATACCTATAGAAAACACTGAAAAGAGACTGACAGTGGCACTGGCTGACCCGTTCAACATAAACACCATAGACATACTCCGCAGAAAAACCAATAAACAGATTAATGTCTATGTAGCAGACAGGGAATCTATACTCAAAAATATAGAAACTAATTATCACATGCTTGAATGTCCGATTGACAAAGAAATTCAAAAGCTTATAGACAGTGCCGTCGCATCAGGCATAACATCTGAACCGCCTCTGCTGGTGGAGCATATTTTAAACAGTGCCATTATCGAAAGAGCCACAGATATACACATTTCACCTGAAACCTCTGCCACGCATATATTCTTTCGCATAGACGGCATCCTGCACCACTACTACGCCTTCCCCCATATGGTACACAGTGCACTATCTTCACGCATTAAAATATTGTCAAACCTGGACATTGCCGAACAAAGACTCCCGCAAGACGGAGCGATGAGCCACTCCTTTTTTGATGAGGATTTCGATGTCCGGGTATCAACAATACCAACCTGTTGCGGAGAAGGAATTGTTCTCAGAGTGCTTTCGAAAAACATCTCGCTGTTTAATCTGGAAAGCCTAGGGTTCGAACCGGACACCAGAGATAAACTAGAAAAGCAGCTTAAGCGTCCACACGGTATTCTGCTTGTCACAGGTCCTACGGGGTCAGGCAAAACAACAACTCTGTATGCCTCCCTGCGTAAAATTAACTCTTTGCAGCGAAAGATACTAACCGCAGAAGACCCCATCGAATACAAGTTTCCGTTCATTAAACAAACTCAGCTTAATCTGAAAGCCGGATATACTTTTCCACGGGCAATGAGGGCTTTCCTGCGTCAGGATCCGGATGTTATTCTTCTGGGTGAGATGCGTGACGAGGAAACAGCAGAAATGGCCATGAGAGCGTCGATAACAGGTCATCTCGTTCTCTCAACACTCCACACCAACGACGCTGTAACTGCTATTCCCAGACTGATGGAAATGAAAATCAAAGATTATATGATAGCTTCAGGCGTTGGAGGGATTTTGTCCCAGAGACTGATCAGAAAAACTTGCTGTTCATGTCAGGAAGAAACATCCGAAAGCGTAGCAGAGCTTATCAGCAAAGGGATACCAGAGGAGGTATTTACAAAGCACGGCTACTCTCCTGACGGAGAAATAATTTACAAGCAGGGAAAGGGATGCGCTTTTTGCAGAAATACAGGCTACGCCGGAAGAGGTGTAATAAGTGAACTGCTTGTTATAGACCAGGAAATCGGCGAATTAATCGTCACCGGAGCAACACCTATGACAATCTTCAGAAAAGCAGTGACTAACGGTATGATACCTATAATTGAATCGGGACTCATTAAAGTTATGCACGGCATCACAACCCCCGACGAAATACTTCGGGTAGCGCTCTAGATGCGGCTATATGGCGTGACGGCAATAAATGATAAAGGTCAGAAAACACATCAGATAATAGAACTGGAAGACAATGAAAATGTTGCAGACTATATGGAGATGGATGGTTCAAACGTTTTATCAATAAAGAAACTTCCATCATTTTATCGCTTTCTCAGGTTCAGGCAAAAGATTAATCCACAGGACATAGTGGAACTGATAGAAAATCTGCACCTAACAGTCAGATCCGGTCTCCCTATCAGCTCTGCACTCTCCGACCTTGCAAAAGATGCCGACAATAATCATCTACAAAGTGTGCTGGAAAATATCTCTAACAGAGTACACGCTGGAATGACTCTATCAAAAGCACTTTCCAGACACTCCGGAATATTCTCAGATATCACAGTAAACCTCGTGCGCATAGGCGAAGAAACAGGAAAACTCGACAATACCCTGAAAGATGCGGCTGAACATATGAAGAAGATGAACGACCTCACCACTAAAACCAAATCAGCACTTATTTACCCCTCATTTGCGCTGGTCGGTATGATTCTGACAATGGTTTTCTGGCTGGTGGCTGTCATGCCTAAAATGATCTCTGCATTCAAATCATTTCAGATTGATCTGCCTCCTGCAACCAAACTCATAATGGGAATGTCAGGCTTCTTTCAGTCATACTTTATAGAGACCGCAATAATATCCTTCGTATTTGTGTCTCTGCACCTGACTCTCAGGAAGACACAAAACAGATACAAATACATAACTGACAAACTGCTCCTCAAAACACCTGTCTTTGGTCAGATAATCAGGAATTATAACTATGCGTTCATTGCAGAGTATCTACGGCTGATGATATCTGCAGGTCTTCCTCTTTATCTGGCGTTAACGATAATGGAAGAAAGTCTTACAAATTCGGTATACAAATGCTCTATAGAGCAGGCAAAAGATGGGATATCTATGGGGAAATCCTTTTCAGAGGCATTAAAGGAGCAGAACCTCTATCCAAATGTGATCTTAAGGATGGTCAGTATAGGCGAACAGACCGGCAACCTCGATGTCCAGCTTGGCAATATAGCAGAAAATTACTACTATAAGGTTGACTGCACATCAACAAACATATCTAAAATGATAGAACCTCTGATAATAGCATTTATCGGGGCTTTCATGCTGGTGATAATGCTCGGACTCATGGGACCGGTATTTTCTTTAATCACCAACATGCCGATCTGATCAGAAATTTATATTGCCAAGTACAGGAAACCACATAACAAGATATGAGCTGATAGTCTGAAGGCTGTTTGTCAGCATCAAAAGACCGATAATTATGAGCAGCACCCCTGATGTTTTTTCAACAACCATAACGATTTTTCCAGCCTTCCTGACTCCGCTGAGGACATACCCGACAGCAAAAGCCGAGATAAGAAACGGTATCCACAGACCAAAGCCAAAAGCAGTCAGAAGTTTTATACCCTGCCATACTGTGTCTTCGCTTGCTGCCATTGCAAAAATACCTGCAAGAACAGGTCCCAGACATGGTGTCCAGCCGAAAACAAATGCAATCCCAAGCAGAAAGGCATTAATATAGAAAGGTTTACCTGCTTTATTGGAATAATTCCACTTCTTCTGCACCAGAAGTTTATTAATGCGGAAAACTCCCATCATGTGCAGTCCCAGAATTATGATCACAATTCCGGCAATGCGCCCGATAATAAGCTTGTAGCTTTTCAGAAGCATCCCAACCTTAGTGGCTGATGCACCGAGAAGTACAAACACAAGCATGAAACCCAGTCCGAAAAAGACTGCTCCAAGGAAAACTTTCAGCCGTGCAGCTTTTTTATCGCCTCTGGAAAGTGTCTCGATCGATTCACCGGAGATAAACGAAAGGTACCCCGGTAGAAGAGGAAGAACACACGGAGACAAAAAGGAGAGCAGCCCGGCAAGTAGTGCGGTGTATATTGATATATTGTTCATTTACAATTTTTATAAATTTTTTATTGATAAAGCAATGCTTTTTTTACACTATATTTACATGAATAATTGAAGGCAACACGATAAGGATAATTTTTATTAGATAATATCTATTTTAGTTGCGATTAGTAAAATAATAATATAATATACTGCTCATTGTTTAAAACTTTTTGCAGTGTTCAGATGTCTTAACATAAACACGGGAGTTGAAAGTATGAAGAAATCCTGGAAATTTTTATTCGCCGCAGTAGTTTTCGCAGGCGCAATAGGGTATCTTTTAGTATCCGGTTTCAGTTCGGAGAGCGTTTATTACTTAGAAGTCTCAGAAGTTCTGCATAATCCGGAAAAATTCAACAAAAAAGGCATGCGTGTCAGCGGAGACGTTGTCACAGGCACTATCGTAAAAGATTTCAAAAAACAATATTTGGAATTTGACATCGCTGACACATCCGGTCAGGCTATGAAAGTGATATACAATGGTATCATCCCCGATACCTTCAAAGAGGATATACAAGTCATCATTGAAGGGCGTTTCGACCAGGATGCAGATGTTTTTAATGCTGCTACAGTTTTAACTAAATGTCCGTCCAAGTACGAAGCGGACGTTGACGAGGGCTGATCTTAAGTTTCTTCTGATTCAATTTATTAAAATAGGGAGTAGTAATGGGACAAATTGGTAATCTTTTTCAATTGCTCGGATTATTTGCCGGTTTTGCGGCATTTGGTATGTATGTTTACGCTATGCAGACGAAGTCTAAATCTTACAGCAAAATGGCTGACTGGTTTATGATAACACAAGCCGCCTGCACAACTTTAGCCTCTATGGTGCTTGTTTACGCACTCGCCACAGGGTATTTCAAAATGGAATACGTGGCACAGTATACAGACAGTGCTCTGCCGTTCATATATAAAATTAGCGGATGGTGGGCTGGTCAGGCCGGTTCACTCCTCTTCTGGGGATGGCTGATCACAGTTTACGCACTTATAGAAGTAATACGTCTTAAAAATTATGACACTAAACACAGATCTGCTGTGCTTGCTGTTTCAGCACTTACTGCGACATTCTTCCTTATCCTGACTGTCTTCGTCACCAGTCCTTTTCAGGAACTTGACTTCTTTCCACAGGATGGTATGGGGATGAACCCGCTGTTGCAGAACCCTGGAATGCTTTATCACCCGCCAACCCTATTCCTTGGGTTTGTTGGTTTCACAATAGTTGCCGGGCACTCATTCGGCGCACTTGTCAGCAGAGAAGCATCTGCTTTCTGGGCTGTAGACACACGCCGCTGGCTTATAATTACATGGATTTTCCTTACAATAGGTATTGTTCTCGGTGGCGAGTGGGCTTATGTTGAGCTCGGCTGGGGCGGTTATTGGGCGTGGGACCCCGTGGAGAACGCATCTCTGCTTCCATGGCTGACATCCACCGCACTGCTTCACTCCATAGTCATCTTCGAACGCAGAGGAAAACTCAAGATATGGTCACATATGCTGATCCTTATATCATTCCAGATGTGCCTTTTCGGAACATTTATCACAAGAAGCGGTGTTCTTGACTCCGTGCATGCATTCGGTAAATCATCACTTGGATATTTTTTCCTCGTTTTCATGATCGGTACAACAATCATATTCATCGCATATCTTATCCCTATGGCAAAAAAACTTTCAGAGAATGAGGATAAACATTTCAACTTTTCATCCAGAGAAGGTGTTTTCTTCCTTGCTAACTGGTTTTTTGTCGGACTTACACTAGTTATCGTTATAGGCACTATGATGCCAATAATATCCGGTCTTTTTCTGCCGGAAAAGATAACTGTAGGCATCCCGTATTATAACAAAGTATCATCACCTTTCTTTCTGCTTATCCTGCTGGCAAGCGGTATTGCCCCGCTGCTTTCATACAGCAAAACTGAAAGCGGAACGATTATCAAGAAGATGCTTCCATCTGCTGTCATAGGCATATTTGCCATGGCTGCAATGTATGTTTTCGGCTACACACAGCCTCTTTCTGTCATTCTCACTGGTGTAACAACATTTTCGTTTGTAACAATACTTATACAAATAACAGTAAATGTCAGGAAAAGCGGTGCTAAGGTGCTGCTGTCCAACAGACGCTACTATGGAGGACTTATCGTACATATCGGGGTAGTCCTTATGGCATATGGCATCATTGCATCATCCTTTTATAATTATCAGGTCGATAGAGTTCTTGCACCCGGCGAAAGCTTTAAGTTTGAAGAATATACTCTTCAGGTTGCAGATGTTCAGTTTAAACAGCGTAAAAACTACACCTCTGCTTACGCTCCTGTCCGCGTTTTTAAAGACGGCAAGAAATTATACACTCTTGCTCCTGAGCGCAGATTCTACGATAAAAATCAGGAAGCATTCGCTGAAGTGGCAATAAGGTCTTCCCTTAAAGGTGATCTTTACCTTATACTGTCGTCCTATTCTAAAAATGAAAACTATGTTGGTATTCAAGCAGTTTATCAGCCGTTGATAGCTTGGGTATGGATAGGGTGTATAGTTATGGTACTTGGTGGTATATACGGTATATCAGGACGGAAAAAACAAAATGTCTGAACCTCTTATAAAGTTCAGCAGCGTTAATAAAAAATACGGGCACATCCACGCACTGCGTGATGTGTCCGTCTCTTTTGAAAAGGGCGAGTTTGTCAGCGTCTTCGGTCCGAACGGTGCAGGTAAGTCAACCTTTTTAAAACTCCTCTGCACAATGACATCCCCCTCATCCGGAGAGATAAGCTATGAAGGAGTTCCTCTGAAAAAGCTCAGAGACGAATACCGAAGTAGATTCGGGGTGATCTCGCATCAGCCGTTTTTATATTCTGAACTTACAGCTATGGAAAATCTTCGTTTCTATGCTCAACTCTACGGCGTAAAGCACATTGACGAACGCATAAAAGAACTGCTGACAAAGGTCGAACTTTATAAAAGACGTAATGACAAAGTTAGAGGCTACTCCAGAGGCATGCTGCAAAGACTTTCTATCACACGAGCTCTTTTGCACAACCCCGACATTGTTGTCCTTGACGAGCCCTACACGGGTCTCGATACACACGCATCTGACATACTGACTAAAATATTAACAGAGCTCTTTGATAGTCTGCGTACAATTATCATGGTTACCCATAACATGAAACAGGGGTACGATGCAGCTTCTCGACTTGCGATTATCAGGCGAGGGAAGCTTGTTTTTGATAAGAAAAAGTCAGACATTTCGCTCACTGAATTTGAGCGGTCATACACTGAGGCGGTGAGCTGATGAACTATATGCAGTCACTCATGGCTATCATACGCAAAGACCTGCTGCACGAACTCAAGTCCAGAGAGATAGTAGTGTCTATGCTTCTCTTCTCTGTTTTAACTGTTGTGGTTTTCAGTTTTATATTTGAGCCAGGCTCAGAGTTTAAAAACCGTGTTGTCGGAGGTATATTGTGGATGGCGGTTATCTTCGCCGGACTGCTCGGGCTGAACAAGTCTATGATGAGCGAAGTCAACGGCGGTAACTTTTCAGCCCTACTACTTGCTCCGGTTGACAGATCGGCTATCTTTTTCGGAAAGGCGATAAGCAACTTTATGTTTATGATGGTGGTAGAGCTTATAACCATACCGCTCTTTACAGTTCTCTATAACATAAGCATCTTTAACTCCAGCTATATGCCTATGACAGTTTTTCTAATGGGAACTTATGGATTTGCCATATTAGGCACCTTGTTTTCCATTATATCTGTCAACACAAGAACCAGAGAGGTTATGCTGCCTCTCCTGCTTCTACCTGTGATGGTACCGGTTATTCTCTCCGCAGTTCAGGCACTTAACATTTATATTCTTGGTGAAGATCCTGCACTCGCTCACAAATGGTTGAGTCTTCTTGCAGTATTCGATATTATATTTACAGTCGTTGTGTTTGCAGTATTCGATTTTATAGTAGAGGATTAATATGAAATTACAAAAGACATTAGATGTCGCAGCTATTTCTGCTGTGTGCATTGCACTTTACTTTGCATTTATTTTCGCTCCAGCCGAACTACACATGGGCGCTGTACAGCGTATTTTTTATTTCCATGTGGCATCTGCCTGGATAGCTTTTTTCGCCTTCTTTGTGACCTTCGTACTCAGTATTCTGTTTCTTATTAAACAGAACTTTTTATTTGACGATATCGCAGAGAGCAGCGCAGAAATAGGTATTCTCTTCTGTACAATAGTCCTCATCACGGGTCCTATATGGGCAAGACCTACATGGGGTGTCTGGTGGACATGGGATCCGAGACTGACTACAACAACAATTCTCTGGTTTATATATGCAGGTTATATCATGCTTCGCAAATTCATCGATGAACCTGACAAAAGAGCTAAGTTCGCTGCTGCGGTGGGGATAATAGGCTTTATAGATGTACCGATAGTTTTCTTTTCCATACGCTGGTGGCGCACAATTCACCCGAATGTTGTTCAGGAAGGCGGAGGCGGTCTTCACCCTGACATGCTTAAAGCTCTGCTTATAAGTGTATTCGCATTCACTCTTTTATACGCTGCCATGCTTCTTAAAAGAACCAGAGTCGCATCACTCGCACGCAAAATAGATTCACTGGAGGGTTAATTATATGCAGAATTTTTCATACCTGTTCGCAGGATACACTGCTATATTTCTTCTTTTAGGTGCTTATTTCTTTATACTCGGATCAAAAGTTTCTGATCTGGAAAAGAGAGTCGAAGCCCTTGACAGCGAAGAGGATTAATCAGACTGACGCAGGTGCAGCCTGCCTAAAAGTATCGTAGAAAACATCATTATGCCGAGGAACACCAAAAACATGTTCCAGTTGTAGTTTTCATAAACAACACCTGGCAAGATAGAACCAAGTGTTCCTCCGCAGTAATAGAATGATACATAAAGACCGTTTGTTACGCCTTTATTCTCATCTGCCATCTTATTAATGTACCCTGATGCGACAGTATGGGTCATAAACATACCCGCACAAAATACGAACATACCAAAAAACAAGATATATATGTTGACTGGAATAAACAAAACAAGAGCCATAAGGAAAATAGTAAGTCCAGCGAGGATTGCATTTACTTCCCCCCTGAATATTCTGATTAGTTTTAGTGAATTAAGAGATGTCACAATTCCCATTATGTAGCCGGTGTATATCACTCCAATCAACATAGCACTTGAGCTCGGATCAATCTCACGCAACCTGTAAGGGATAAAATTCATAACACCTGTAAACATAAAAAACATACTGAAGACCATCATGTAAGTTACAAAAAAACTACGTTTCCTAAGAATTACAGCAGCAGCTTTAAGATCTAGCTTATGTACCTCTGCCTTACTGCTCCCCAGACGCCATATCATAATGACGGCTCCAAGCAATGAAACACCAAGTATAAAAAATACTGTACGCCAGTTAGTGTAATATGAAATCAGACCAGAAAAAAACCTGCCTGAAAAGCCACCTATGATGGTTGATGAAATATAAATTGCCATTATTTTCTGAACATTATCTTTTGTAGTCATACGTGCGATATAAGTCATTATACCTGTGAGTACAGCAGGGATAGCCAGCCCTTCTATTACGCGCAAAACCAGGAGCAGGTTAAATGAGTCAGATAAGAAAAAGATGAACTGACAGATTGCAATCACAATGAGCGAAACAAGCAACATCTTTTTTGACGATACAGACTCCAGCATATAACCATAAAATATAGGTGAAATACTGAGAGGAAACATAGTCACAGTAGTCAGAAGTGCTGATTGAGACTGCGAGATATTAAAATATTCCATTATTATGGGCTGCACAGGCTGAGGTGCATAAAGTGCAGAGAATGTGAGTATTGTGGTAAATATTATTATAGCCAGTCGTGATTTATCCATGCAGTCAGATTAATACAAAAATGAGATTATATAAAGATCAATTAGTGTATAAACAAAAAAGGGCCCACCACATTGGCGAGCCCTTACTTTATATCAAATCGTAATTAATTTGATTAGAAGCTGAGTGAAAGTGTGTGGAACAGAGCCATTGCTGGATCTGGATCAACACCGCTAACATCAGGATCAACAGATGCGTAACCAAGTTGTACTTTGTAAGAAAGTGCATCAGTTACAGCGTAGCTACCGATAAGGTCAAATTCATAACCTGTAGCATCTTCAACTGCTGTATCTTCAGCAGTAGACATAGCATAGAAGAAACCACCAGTGATGTTAAGTTTTTCGTTAACATCGTAAGCAGCGTAGATACCGTTAGCCCATATAGCAGCAAGACCTGAGTATGAACCGTTCAGTGCAACGCCTGCAGCGCCTATAGCACTTGAAAGGTAACCTTCATCACCAAGGATGAAAAGAAGGTCATCATCAAAGTCATCAGCCATATCATAAGCAACGCCAGCATCTTTATCAAATGAGGAGTAAGCTGTGATAAAACCTACTGTAGCGTCGCCAACTTTTGTAAATACGTTACCGTAGATACCAAAGACATCATATGAATCTTCGCCAACAGCGTAATCGAAGTCAGCAGAAGCGTTGTCATAGTCGAATTCAAATTCGAATCCTACTGGACCAAGATCACCGCCAACAGCGAGGTCAAGAGACCATATTTTCTCACCATCGCTGCCTTGATCAGCAACTTTGTATGAATTGTTTTTGTAAACAAGAAGAGGTGCAACTGTGATACCATTAAATTTACCAACATAGTTGATAGCATAAGCATCGTTATCATCTTTTTGTTGATCTTCGACATATGCGGAACCAGTGTAAGTATCAGTAGTATCATCAAAACCAAGATCTTCAGTCTCTTTAGATTTTTGGGTGTAGAAAGAAACTCTGCCGTTTGAAACAGGCACAGTTGCTTTAATTCTGTAGTGACCTTCTTTGTTGTTACCGAAAGCGTATGACCAAGCACCGCCGTCCATAAGACCAACTTCAAGAAGAACAGAACCGAAGTTATGTCCCATCCAAGCTCTCTGTACAGAAAACTGTGTCTGGTTGCCATACCCTGTGTCATTTCCAGGGCTGCCTTGCCATGTGTCGTCAAGGATTTCAAATTTAGCTTTGAAGAATGTGTCTTTGTCCACATCTGCTTTAAGCCAAAGATCAAAGTCGTGCTCATAGAATCTGTGCTCAAGAGTATCATCCTCTCTAGCCTCTGTGTTCTTAAGGTATTTACCGGACACTTCATAAGTACCGGAAAATTTGATGTCTGTAGCGAAAGCTGTAGCAGCAAAAGCTACGATCATGAGAGCAACAAGAAGTTTTCTCATTTCTTTTCCTCCTGTAGGTTTTTACATTTTAAAGGTTTTACCTTTGTTTCTAAATTCGTGTATACAGTCTACTGCATACATATAATCGTTAAAATGCTATCACGGCATACAGCCTCTGTCAACATCAAAACGATTTTTTTTTATTCTTTATGACATACACTTATATGAATCCTGCCAGATACACTGTATACTTTTGTTAACAGTCCGTCTCTGCATCTGATAAGCGTACTTCTTTAATTACCAATGTCAAACAGCCTAAGCCCTATCTGATTATCGCCTTTATATACAAATACTTTAGATAAATTATGTAAAGTGTTCGCAAAGCTTTTATCAACTACTCACTGTTATTGCGGCTAATTTAATAACAGTCAAGCATATGATAAGCATTTATCATGCCAAATATATACGTCTATTTAGTTTCTATATATATAAGCTGAGATTTATCGCCTTTAAGAAGCCCGTCACTAAAATTCCTTAGCATAAAGAGATATGTTCTGCCGTACTCCTCATACATGTAATAATCTACGATTGTTGGCTCCATAACTTCGGACTGCCACATACTGCGCAGCCTTCTACCGTCCCATGAATATACTGCAAACATAGACGATTCAAAAATCTTAGTACTTGCCAGCATCTTATATTTCTGTTCATTCTGAACAACATACACATTATTATCAGAATTAACGAAAACACGTCCTTTGATATATTTCTTTAGCTTCTCATAAACAAAAGGGTCATTATCACCGTCATTCTTACTTTCCATAATGCTTGAATTAGTCTCGTTCTTAACTTCGTTAGCAAGGATAAAATAATAAGGTGTCTGCCCGAACTGCTGCACTGAAGTATACTCAACATTGGAATCGTTATATACGTTCAGTCTATAATTGTCGTCAATGTGGAAAACTTCGCTGGTTCCGTCTCCGTTAATATCTGAATAACCAAAGCCGTATATGCCGATAGAAGGGCTTTTAGAAACTGCGCCCCCCCTCTCATATCTGTCTTTGACATATAGAAACTTGTGCACCATCCCTATGGAACTGCCGTCAACAGCAAGCTTCTGTGCTACTATCTCTTTGTTTCCTTTAACAAAAACTGTGCGAAATATGTACTGCATGTCACTTTCAAGCTCTTTAAAAGAACCACGGTCATACTCATAGATGGAAGATCGGACAGTGGACTCATGCCTGACCTCGGTAACAAAAAGTTCATCCACACTGTCGCCGTCAAGATCTGCCAGCTCTATATTTTGTATATTATCAAATTCTTTATCCACACTTCCGGCTGGTATAAACCCTGTCCCGGTAAATTCATAGAGGTCGATCCTCTTCTTCGTTGCTGCTGCGATATATATATTCTTATCGTTTTTTGCGTGCCCCACAGCCATAGACTTATATGTTTCGTCTATTGCATCACTGTATAAAATGTCCTTAGTCGCCATAGAGCCGCCGCCCTGACCAAGATCCTGATCTGAAAAATATCTTGAGTAAACAAGAGTACCGCTCTTCTTCTCCGTTACCGTATAGCCTATACCGCCCTCTTCCTTTTGAGAAAAAGTCAGAACAAGGGGTGCGCTGTCTTTAATAAGAATGTTGCTAACCCGCCCCAACTCTTCTTTAAGCAGGAGTTTAAGCCGTACAGGTATATTCTCAGTTTCCACAGCTACTTCCACAGGAGGATTCATCGCTATGATATCACCGGGCTTCACAGCTCTGTTAAGCTGATCAGATTTAGCTTCTGAATACTTACCATAAACAGACTTTATCACAAGATCGCCGACATAGATCTTTTTATTACCAAGCACCTGCTTTGTCACGGGATGTATTATAGGTTCGCTCTTACGGAATATTTTAAGTTCCATCCCCGGGAAAACGCCTTTATCAAGCCCGAGGTCTGTGATGATGTCGTTGTCCTCAACACTCACCACATAACCGGTGAAGCGCGAAAACATGTCATCGATATCCGCTGTAAGCTTCTCAAAACGGGCAAAAGCTACGGCGGGGATGAGCACCAGCATCAAAAAAAGAATCTTTTTCATATATATCTCCAGTTTCAATTACTTTTCATAGCCGAAGGACGTCAGGCGTTCTTATATATTAATAATTAAAGAACATACCTGCTGAGATCTCTGTCTTCCACAATGTCTTTAAGATGTTCGTCAACATAGGCAGCATCAACAACCACACCTTTGCTTTCGACTTCAGGTGCTTCATATGAAACTTCTTCAAGAAGTTTTTCAACTATCGTGTGGAGCCTTCTTGCGCCTATATTCTCAAGGGTTTTGTTCAGTTCATCAGCCATCTCTGCAATACGGCATATCCCGTCATCTGTAAAAGAGAGCTCAACACCGTCCGCCCCCAGAAGTGCTGTGTATTGTCTGGTTAGAGAGTTTTCAGGTTCTTTTAATATCCGCACAAACTCTTCTGCTGTGAGGCTTTCAAGCTCGACCCTGATAGGGAAACGCCCCTGAAGCTCAGGGATAAGATCCGTAGGTTTCGCTATATGGAAAGCACCGGCAGCAATAAAGAGTATATGATCCGTGCGAACCATCCCGTATTTTGTATTAACTGTGGAGCCTTCCACAATAGGCAGAAGATCCCGCTGAACACCTTCTCTGGAAACATCTCCGCCTTTTGTACCGGAAGAGTTCGAAACACATATCTTGTCTATCTCATCCAGAAAGATAATACCGCTCTGCTCCACTCTTTCCGTTGCAATATCTTTTACATCGTCCATGTCTATCAGGCGGTTTGTCTCCTGCTGTTCGAGGATCGGCTTCGCCTCTGAGATTTTCATTTTTCTTTTGCGTTTTTTTGAAGGGAACATGTTTTTCATCATGTCCGACAGACCGGAGCCCATGTCCTCTATGCCCATATTGGTAAATACTTCAACCTGCGGCGGACTGTCGTCAACCTCAACTTCTACCGTGCGCTCATCCAGCTCTCCCGCTTCGAGCTTAACACGAAGCTTCTCTCTGGTTCCACTGTCTTGTTCGGCGTATCCGGTTGTAGGAGGGAGCAGCAGATCAAGAAGTCTCTCTTTAGTATTGATTTTAGCTTTATCTATAACGCTTGCCTTCTTCTCTTCACGTACAAGGCTTACAGAAATCTCCACAAGGTCGCGAACCATGCTCTCAACATCACGTCCGACATAGCCCACTTCGGTATACTTGCTAGCTTCCACTTTTATAAAAGGTGATCTGGAAAGTTTCGCCAGCCTCCTCGCCACCTCTGTCTTACCAACACCAGTCGGTCCTATCAGAATTATATTTTTTGGTGAAATTTCGTCCTGGAGGCTTTTAGGAAGCTGAAGTCTTCTGTATCTGTTTCTCATGGCGACAGCGACAGCTTTCTTAGCGTTTTTCTGTCCCACAACGTATTTGTCCAGTTCGTCTACTATCTTTTTTGGGGTATATTCTTCCATCTAAGACTTTATATCTCCTCTACTATTATATTGTCGTTTGTATAAATGCAGATATTTGCCGCAATATGCAGCGCTTTATCGACAATTTCTGACGGGGAAAGTTCGGTATTCTCTGCCATTGCAATTGCCGCAGCCTGAGCATATGGACCACCGGAACCGATAGCTGCAACACCATTCTGCGGTTCAACAACATCTCCGTTCCCTGTCATGATATACAACTCTTCGGCATCAGCAACAATCATCATCGCTTCAAGCTTACGCAGATACCTGTCTGTTCTCCAGTCTTTAGCAAGCTCAACAGCAGCCCTGAGAAGCTGCCCGCCGTGTTGTTCCAGCTTAGCTTCGAACCTCTCCATAAGGGTAAAGGCATCCGCAGTGGAACCCGCAAAACCGCACACTACTTTATTGTTATAAACCTTTCTCACTTTCTTTGCGTTGTGCTTCAGCACGGTATTACCGAAAGTGACCTGCCCGTCAGCACCTATTGCTGTTTTTCCGTCTTTTTTAACTGCGACGACAGTTGTACCTTTCATCATATCCGGCATTTTTACCACTCAACACGACATACGTGCAACATAAAAATTAGGTGTATTCACATTAGGTCATTATATATCATTTATATTTGCATCACTTTTAATAATAAGATATTGTAGAAAGCTGTGTCTCGGGCATTGTTATAAAATTATCACAATGATATTAAAAAATCCGGCGGAATTAATATATAATGAAAGGCTTTCTGATACGGTTGATATTAAAACTCTATTTATCAACCTTCAGACATAATCTGCACACTGACGAAGCTGTCACGAAGCTCACGAAAGAGGGGAAGCGAATTGTATTCTTCTGCTGGCACAACCAGCTGGCTCTCTCTCTGGGGCAGAGCGGAATATACAGGTTTGCCAGCATGATTTCACGCAGTAAAGATGGAGATATCCTCGCTCCTGTCGTGGAAAGCTTCGGACATGTTGTTGTCAGAGCCTCATCTTCCAAAGGAGCAAGTGCAGGGCTGATAGAGATGCTTGAGCATATGAACAAAGGCTACCATGCAGCCATGGCTGTGGACGGTCCTAAAGGTCCTAAGTATCAGGCAAAGCCGGGGGCTCTCTATCTCGCAAAGAAAGCCGACTGCATACTTGTCCCTGTCCTTTGCAACTGCAAAAGCTTTTTCCGTTTCAACAGCTGGGACAATTTCATACTCCCGAAACCATTCGCAAAGGTTGACCTTCATCTGCTTAAACCGATACAAATAAGCGAATCTGTAGATAAAGAAACTGTTGAACAGGAGCTAGCCGAAGTGCAGAAAAATATTATGGAGCTCACACGTGTTTATTCTAAAGATATTATATAATCTCCTCATAGCCATCATAGTGCCCATCGCCGTACCTTTGGGGTATATCGTGGCTTTCAAAAAAAAAGAAGATGAAGACTACTTTCAGAGATACGGGGTAATAAAGTTCCCTGAACCGCCTGCAAAGTGCATCTGGTTTCACTGTGCCAGCGTAGGAGAAGTCCGGAGCCTTAAATCGGCTATGGATTTTATAAACAAAGAATTTCCCGATATTAAGATAATGATCAGCACAACCACAGCAACAGGCAAAAAAATGGCTATGGCTGAGCTTGACCCTTATTTCGCCTTTCTGCTCCCTATTGAAAATTCTATGTCAATCTCACACATTATAGACTATATGAACGTTAAAGCAGTTTTTATAATAGACACAGAACTCTGGCCGAATATGATCCGGATGGCATCCAGAAAGAGCCGCCTCTTCCTTCTCAACGGAAGAATGTCCGACAAGTCATTCAGAAGTTACAAAAGGTTCAGCTTTCTCTTCGGCAGCCTGCTGAAACGGTTTGAAGTTATCTTCACCAAAAGCGACGAGGACACTGAAAAATTCAGCAGGATTAAAGGCAGTCCGAACAACATAGTCACACTCGGAAATATCAAATTTAACTCCCGTGCCGAAATCATCGACAGCGGCATATTCAACTATATAAAGAATCATAGCGTCTTTGCCGCAGCAAGCACACACAGAGGCGAAGAGGAAATTGTTATCAACGCATTCAAAAAATCCAAAAGCTGCGACAGACTGATCATCGCTCCCAGACACATAAACAGAATAGAGGATATCCGCAGTCTGGTAATCAGCAAAGGACTTACCGTAAGCATGCTTGCAGACAGAGACGGATCCACTGATGTTGTTATAGTTGACAGATTCGGCACATTAGAAGAGCTTTACATCACATCGGACAAAATTTTTATCGGCGGGTCGCTAAACCACACAGGCGGACACAACATCTTCGAAGCACTCCAGTTTGAAAAATGTGTGGCGACAGGACCAAACATGAGAAACTTTCAGGAGATATCAAGCCTTGCCTCCGACCACAGAGTCACCTGCACAGTAAAGAATGAGGACGAACTTGCTGAGTTCATAGACAGCCCGGAATGCGGGAAAAACTTCAAAAGCTTTTTCCAGGCACTTGATACCGACAGAGAGAGAAAACTGATGCACCTGAAAGAGGTTCTGACCAGTGTATATAACTCTTAGAATACTTTACTCACTGCTGAGCAGACTGCCTTTCAACACGCTTGAGTTCATAGGGCGGACAACCGGTTCTGCCATGTACTACATACTTCAAGACCGCAGAAAAGTTGCTTATAAAAACTGTGAGATCATAGGCATACCGGAGAAAGACCGTAAAAGAATCGTCAAATCTTCTTTTAAACATACATTTTGTTCATACATAGAATCTTTCTATACTAAAAATATCGACAGCGCATTCCTTGAAAAGATGGTAAGCGTTGAACACCGGGGTGAAAAGCCTGAAAACCTTGCGTGCTTTATGGTTTCCGCCCACTTCGGCGGGTGGGAAGTCGGCTCCTATGTTATGACTGAAAAGCTTGGGTTAAAGGGCGCAGTAGTCGGCAGAAAGCTAAAAGACCCCAAAGTTGACGAATTCATAAGAGAACAACGCAAAAACTCTATCGTCAGCGTCATTTACCATAGAAATGCGACTGAATCGATAAAGAGATACATGGACAAAGGGGAGTCGATAGGAGTCTTTTTAGACCACAGCGCAACCAGCCGTGACTGCTTTGCTGTCCCCTTCTTCGGGATTAATACCACATTCATAAAGGGCGTCCCCCTTCTTGCTGTTCGCAGAAACTACCCCATACTTCCGGCATTCATACTGAGGGAGCAGAAAGGGTTTAAGCTGATAACCTATCCTCTGATGTACCCCGACAAAGCACTCAAACCTAAAGAGAGAGCCCATGACCTCGCACTGCGTATTAATAAGGTTTATGAAGAGATAATCAGAGAACACCCGGAGCAGTGGTATCTTATACATAAAAGATTCAAAAAAACCACCGATGCAGAAGGAAGATTCAAGGCGACTAATTTTTACAAATAAATCCGTTCATGCCAAACTGGATCAGCTTATAAACAACAATAAACAACCCGAGAGAAACAGCACCCATAATCAGCCCCATGTCGGCAAAGCTGTCAGGAGCTTTCAGCATTGTGCTCATCAGTGAGTCCTGATAGTAAAAAAACCACTTATGACCTGCGGGGAATACAAGCTCATGCAAACGGTAGAATATCTTTTCAAATCCGAAAACTGATAAAAACACATATAAAACTCCGCCGCAGACAACGGTACCTAAGCTGATAGTTCGCATACTGTAAGGGCGTATCTTTTTATACGACATAAAAACAACTGACGCTGCAAAACCTGCGAGCATCAAATACCATACCGAACGTATTGCGGTAAGAAGGTTCGCGACATCCTGAAGATGAGTCTGCTCCGCTCCCGTCAGAAACTTTTTTTTACCTCTCCCGGCAGGATAACTGATCTGTGCCAGCCCTTCCCCGCCGTGTTCGACAGCGTGGAGCATCTCACCGAATATCCGCAGATGATAAGCAGGGCTTACATATACGAAATCAGCACGCCCGCGTCTGTTCTGTGGAGCATATTCGAGAACGTGTCCATGTATGTCTTCCAGTTCGTACACCACAGGGAAAAAGAAATAATTGGAATAGCACACGTACCACCCGGCAAATAGCGCAAAATAGATCAGTGTAATCAGCAAAATAAAGTTTGGGATAAGACGTCTAACTGTATTTATCATTATTTTTTAACTGCGTAATATATCAGAAACAAAATGAAGCACAGCAGAACCCCGACAACTATTGCCTTTTTCAGGTCAAATCCGGCAGAGCCGAAGTAGTCGTGGGCAGCCCTGTATCTGTCAACAGCAGTGGTACTCATTAAGCTCATAAATACTCCTTATAAAAGCTTATATCAAAATCATCCATTTTGAAAGCCCCAAGATGCTCTTTATATTTCTTATTAAAAACATCGTGACACTAGAAAATCCTTGAACTAAGAAGAGGAATGTGCTTTTAATATTAATTTCCCGGCTCTCATAATGTATGTCATTTTATGTACAGATGAAGAACCTCTCCCCGCTGGTCTGAGACTCTTCTTTTTACTGCTGAATATGGCTGCTGACAGAGCATTAAATTCATTAAGGTGGTATATGTCCGCGATATTTAAAAACTACGCACGCTACCCGCTCTCTTTTGTTAAAGGAGAAGGGTGCAGACTCACTGATGACAAAGGCGAAATTTATTTCGACTTTGGAAGCGGCATATCTGTTGTCAACCTTGGTCACTCTCACCCCGCGGTGACAGAGTCCATCTGCACACAGGCAGGCACGCTTATCCACACTTCAAACCTTTACAACATTCCTGTTCAGGAGCGACTTGCGGATAAACTCAGCCGACGATCCTTCGGAGGAGACGTCTTCTTCTGCAACTCCGGTATGGAGGCAAACGAAGCAGCGCTTAAGCTTGCACGAATTTACGGCAACACTCACTTTGAAGGAAAGAGACTGAGAGTAATAACTCTGGAAAACTCTTTCCACGGACGTTCATACATGACACTGTCCGCTACCGGACAGGACAAGATAAAGAAAGGCTTTGAGCCTGTGGCTGACTTTTTCACCCACATCCCCGCTAACGACTTCGATGCTCTAAAGCGCGAAGTTGACAAAGGGGACGTTGCAGCATTCATGCTGGAGCTGATACAAGGTGAAGGCGGTCTCTGCGCTCTTAATAAGAAATACCTTGCACAATGTGCAGACTTCTGCCGTAAAGAGGGCGTGATGCTCATCCTTGACGAGATACAGACTGGTTTCTGCCGTACAGGAAGTTACTTTGCGTATGAACAGTTCGGTATAGAGCCTGACGTGATAACACTCGCAAAAGGGATAGCAAACGGTGTCCCTATGGGGGCGATGATCGCAAAGCCGGAATTCGCAAAATACATGACGCCAGGCACCCACGGCACAACATTCGGCGGTAATTTTCTCGCATGTGCTGCGGCTCTCGCCGTTTTTGATGTTATGAACGCCGACGGCTTCCTTGAAGAAGTGAACGAAAAGGGCGCATACATGAAAGAGGCGCTGGAAAACATATTCGAAGGTACAGATGTCACTGTGCTGGGTATGGGCATGATGCTCGGAGCCAAAATACCGGGCAGACAGAAAGAATTTATAAATAAAGCTATTGAGAACAAACTTCTGCTTGTTCCCGCTGGTCACGATGTTGTGCGGATATACCCTCCGCTCACAATATCTCAGGAAGATCTGGACGCCGGACTTGAACTTATAAGCAAGACCGCAACAGATCTCGGGCTTGGAGGTTAATAAATGAAGAGAGATTTCCTTACACTTAAAGACTGGAGCACTGACGAGCTGAAAAGTATGATCCAGACAGCTATCAGGCTGAAAGCTGAAAATAAAAATGGTATTACGCATCATCATCTTGCAGGCAAAAAGCTTGCAATGATATTCGAAAAGCCGTCAACAAGAACACGCGTATCCTTCGAGGTGGGCATGTATGAGCTGGGCGGACATGCGCTCTATCTCAGCTCTGATGACATCCAGCTCGGCAGAGGCGAAACTGTGAAAGACACTGCACGCACATTGTCAAGGTTCGTCGACGGCATCATGATAAGAACAAAAGGTCATGATATAATAGAAGAGCTCGCGGAAAATGCCGATGTTCCGGTAATAAACGGTCTCACTGACGACTTTCACCCATGTCAGGTGATGGCAGATGTTCAGACTATTTATGAACACATGAACACTTTCGATGTAAAAGTAGCTTATATAGGCGACGGAAACAATATGGCGCAGAGCTGGCTTTACGGGGCGGCGAAATTCGGCATGGACATTTCTGTTGCATCACCTGAAAACTACGAGTGCGACCCTGCCGTTGTTAAATCAGCAGTGGAAGCAGCAAAACAGACAGGTGCTAAAATTGAGCTCTGCCGTGATCCCTTTGACGCTGTAAAAAACGCCGACATAATCTATACTGACGTATGGGCAAGCATGGGGCAGGAATCAGAAAAGGAAGAGCGCAAAAAGATATTCGCAGGATATCAGGTTAATAAAAAACTTATGGAAGCCACAGGCAGAAAAACTTTATTTATGCACTGCCTGCCGGCATATATGGGGCTTGAAGTAACAGAAGATGTTTATGAATCCGATATATCCATCGTCTGGGACGAAGCGGAAAACAGACTTCATGCACAAAAAGCAGTCATGCTCAAAGTTATGGGCAGCTGAACAAATATACCTCACTGGTAATAAGACATCTAACAACACTCTCGATAAGGAGAAACAAAAATGGCAAAAGATAAAGTAGTTCTCGCATATTCAGGCGGTCTGGACACATCAGTAATACTGAAATGGCTCCAGCTTAAAGGCTATGACGTTGTAGCATATGTTGCAGACCTCGGTCAGCTTCCGGACGTTGAAGCTATCCGTGAAAAAGCTATGCAGTCAGGAGCAGTTGATTTCTACGCTCTCGACCTTCAGGAAGAATTTGTTAAAGATTTCGTGTACCCTGCTGTTAAATTCAACGCCCTTTACGAAGGACGCTACTACCTCGGTACATCTCTTGCACGTCCTATCATCACAAAGGGGATGGTGGAAGTCGCTCATAAAACCGGTGCGAAATTCCTCGCACACGGCGCAACCGGCAAAGGTAACGATCAGGTTCGCTTCGAACTGTCTGCCGCAAGCCTTGACCCTGCTTTAAAAACAATCGTCCCATGGCGTATCCCTGAGTTCTTCGAGAAAATCAAAGGACGTAAGGAAGCTATGGACTTCGCACATGAACACGGAATCCCTGTAAAGGCGACAGTCCAGCAGCCTTGGAGCAGTGACGACAACCTTCTGCATATCAGCTTTGAAGCTGGCGTACTGGAAGACCCTGCACTGAGACCTCCGAAAGAGATGTTCGAATACACAACAGACCCGAAAGACGCACCTGACGAAGCTGAGATAATCGAGCTTGAATTCAGCAAAGGCGAGGCAGTCAAGCTTAACGGTGAAAGCCTCTCCCCTGCAAACATGCTTCGTGCTCTGAACAAACTGGGCGGAAAACACGGTGTTGGGCGTGTGGACATGGTTGAAAGCAGATATGTCGGGATGAAATCCCGTGGCGTATATGAAACCCCAGGGGGCACAATACTTTACGCTGCACACCGTGACCTTGAAGCACTCACTCTGGACGGCGGGACTATAAACCTGAAAGAAACACTTATGCCTAGGTTTGCAACTCAGGTTTACAATGGATACTGGTACTGTCCTGAGATGGACGCTATGATGGCACTCCTTGAAAAAACTCAGGAATTTGTCAGCGGTAAAGTAAGCCTTGAGCTTTACAAAGGGAACATCACATGTATCGGACGTGAGTCACAATACTCACTTTACGATGAAAAAGTAGTTTCCATGGAAGATGATGAGGGAGCTTACGATCAGACTGACGCAGCCGGATTCATCAAGCTTCATGCTCTTCCGCTTAAAGCACACGCGAAGAGAGCTAAAAAATAGTGCCTACCAGCACAGCTAAATTATAATTCATTGTCACAGCAACAGGTATTTAGTAGAGTATCCTGCCTTAAAGCAAACGGTGCTTCTCTGAAAACCATGCAGTGGCTGTAACAGGAGATTTTATATATGCACTTTCAGGACGTGATACTGAAACTTCACCAATTCTGGGCTGAGAGGGGATGCGTAATCTATCAGCCTTACGACATCGAGGTTGGTGCAGGTACATTCAACCCTGCCACTTTTCTGCGCTGTCTAGGTCCCGAGCCTTGGAATGTTGCCTATGTGGAACCAAGCAGAAGACCCACAGACGGACGCTACGGTGAGAACCCTAACAGACTTCAGAACTTTAACCAATATCAGGTTATTCTGAAACCGTCACCGGATAACATTCAGGAGCTCTACCTTGAGTCTCTGAAAACTCTGGGGGTTGACCCTAAAGACCATGACATAAGATTTGTAGAAGACGACTGGGAGTCGCCAACCCTTGGCGCATGGGGGCTTGGCTGGGAAGTCTGGCTGGACGGTATGGAAATAACTCAGTTCACTTACTTTCAGCAGGCAGGAGGCATCGACCTTAAGCCTGTCTCCGGCGAAATAACCTATGGTCTTGAAAGAATTGCTATGTTCCTGCAAGGTGTGGAGTCGGTATATGACCTGACATACAACGCCACAGGAATAACATACGGCGACATCTTTCATGAAAATGAAGTTCAGCATTCCGGATATAACTTTGAATATGCAGATACCGAAATGCTTTTCAAACTATTCGAAATGTATGAAAAAGAATGTATCAGCATAAATGAAAAGGGGCTCCCCCTTCCTGCTTATGACTATTGCCTGAAATGCAGCCACTCTTTCAACCTGCTGGATGCCAGAAATGCAATTTCTGTCACCGAACGTACAGGATATATTGTAAGGGTGCGCAATCTTGCAAAAATGTGTGCTGAAAATTATCTCAAACACAGAGAGGAACTCGGCTTCCCTCTAATTAAGAAGTAGCACTAAAACACAAAAGCGTGACCAGATACAGAGAACTTTTCTTGCGTTCCCTTTGGTCACTTACTATGGATAAAAAGCCCTTCATTTGAGGGGCTTTTCTAAATCAAAGCCAGCTAAACTGATACAGCTTCATGGTTAATTGCTTTACCATCTGCCATATGAGCTGAAGCCTGCCTATAAAAAGATTTATATTACCCTTCTTTATAGAGGCTGAGGTATCCGTCTCCGTATAAGTACGTGATACGGGCAGATTCATTAAAAGCTGGTTTCTCTTCTTTATCAAGGGATTGTAAAAGTTCGTAAGTTTGTCCTGCTATACTGAGGAGGGTGAGAAGACCATCTCGGGTTTCACTGTCGGAATTAATAAGCCTGCTTACCTTACGCAAATCTTTTCTGTCACCACTCAGGCTGACTTTTTTGCCGCTCTTCGAAGTGTCGATAACAAAAGCAGGATCGTTGGCTAATCCGTTCATATTAAGTATGAATTCTATTTTATCACGCAGGTAGGAAGAGAATTCCATGATATTTTCCAGACTCGGAAGAAATGACTCTATGGATTCCTCTACAACTTCATCATTAACAGCCAGATTTTCCAGCTTATCAATCTCTTCAAATGCCGTAAGTGTATTTAGTAAAACGCCTGATGCATCAATGTCTTGAATGTATCCACGCTCTTTTTGACGCTTGCCGCCGGAGTTGTTAAAATTTGAAAAATCGTGATCCATAACGCACCTCTCACTTCATATAAAGCAAGAGGCACGCCAAGTTTAATGTTATTATAGTGAATAGATATTTCCGTCTGAAACGAGTGACAGTCCGTCTCCGTATGACAAAATAGCCTTATGAACTTCTCTGCCGTCTTCAAATAGATGTGAATACTTACTTACAATAGCTTCCGGATCGTCACTGGTGCGGTACTCAGACTGAAATCTGAGACTTTCAGCAATATTGATAAGACTTCCTGCGAGTGTAAGAACATTGTTTATCTGATCTACGATATCGGGATCTTCGCTAATCAGTCTGGTCAGCTCTTCGATATCGTCCCTGTCCCCTTTTATCTGTATTTCAGTGCTGGTATAAGAAAATCCTATTTCAACAGGCGGGTCTTTTGGTATGCCATTCCTTATAAACAGCAGATCAAGCATATACCCGAGGCGCTCGCAAAGTTCCTTCAGGTTGTCATAATCATCCGCACCGTCTCTGTCAGCCAGCCTTGGGCCTGTAATCTGCACCTGCTTAACACTTATCTGCGTGTTGCCTTCCTGCATCATTTCCGTCAGGAGGCTTTCAAAAACAGCAGATTTATCTGCCGCCCTTTGACCCTCATTATTAAGAGAGATCTCCCCTGAGCGACTATAGTTAGAAATATTATTACTGAAGCTTTTGTGCTGTGACATTTTTTCGGCATTTGAATCTGCCGTACTTACTGAAACTTCATTACTGTAACTATTTGCATTATCGACATTCATGGCTTGACCTCTCAGGCTGTAGAATTCGCAGAATTTTCTTCGGCGCTCTCAAGTACACTATTGTTTATCTGGATTTTTCCGGAGCTATTCCCATCAGTCTGCTGAACTTTATTATAGGCTTCAATAGCAAGGGCATATCTGTTTTTGTCAGTCCCTAATCTTTCAAGAGCTTCTTCTTTCGTACGCTCGATCTCTCTCAGAATCTTAGTGTATTCGTAACGGGCTTCATCCTCCTCGGTTGCGGAACTTTCATCTACGATGCCGCTTTCACCGGATTCGTCAGACTGATCGTCCTCCTCTTCTTCCTCTCCGGTGTATTTTAAAAGATATTTGAGCATAAGAAGTTCATTGATGCGAACAAAGATATCGTCTATTTCAGACTGTGCCTCGTCACTTTCAGTATGGTCTGCTTCAAAACTGACATCATCCCTGAGCCGGTCTGTTGCAGACGAGGAAATATTTACCTCATCTTCTGATGAACGAGTGTTTGCTGCCATAGCGTCTCTGAACGATGTACTATAGCCGTCATTAGTGCTTTTGCGGTTTACATTGTATTGCGTCGAAGGCGAAATACTGTCATTAACCACGATTGCGTTATTCATGGCTCACCTCCATTCAACAGAACGTAGCAAAAAGTGAGCCTGAATTATGTGGAAAATATATCCTAACTATTCACAGTCATCATCAGTAAAAAGCATACCTTCACGAAGTTTTTCGGCAGTGTCTTCTTCCACCAGCAGTTCAACGAGGGTAAATGCAAACTCTGCGGCAGTTGCCGGACCTCTGCTGGTGATGATATTTTCATCAACAACAACAATAGCTTCCTGATAGTCACTATCTTTCGCTACTGCATCTTTAAAAGAGGGGTAACTTGTAGCCATACATCCATTCAGCAGACCTTTATCAGCAAGAATCTTAGGCGCTGCACATATCGCTGCAATATATTTATCATCTTTTTTGAATTTGCGAAGAATATCGTCCGCATCTTTGCTCTTGCCAATATTTTCTGCACCGACAGCCCCCCCGGGGAGAACTATCATGTCATAATCGTCTTCATCTATGTCTTCCAGAGTGGAATCAGGCTTTACTATGAGTCCGTGAGCGCCTTTTACATTGCCATCTTTAACACCGGCAGCGCAAACCTCAACATCCGCCCTGCGTAAAATATCAATAACACTGACAGCCTCGATCTCTTCAAATCCATCTGCCAAAACAACAATTACTTTTCCCATTTTCCACCTCATTGCTATATATTTTCACAGAATACCAAAAATGGTTGAAATACCATACCTTATTATTGTAAAATCTTGGTACGTTTATTCAAAAAATCAAGAGAAGGATACGTTATGAAAAAGATTTATCTGAATCCAAGCGATATGCCCACACAATGGTATAACATATTGGCAGACCTGCCGCAGCTTGCACCGCCCATAAGCCCTGCAACAGGCAAACCGGCCACACCGGAAGAGATGCTTGCAATCTTCCCCGGACCTATCCTTGAGCAGGAAATGAGCGCTCAGCGCCACATAGACATACCTGAAGAAGTGCTGGACATACTCACAATATGGCGTCCTTCACCCGTTGTCCGTGCCGAAAGACTCGAAAAAGCACTGGGTACAAAGTGCAGAATCTATTACAAATACGAAGGCGGGTCGCCGGCAGGCAGTCACAAAACAAATACGGCTGTTCCACAGGCATATTATAATAAAATATCAGGTATCAACAAACTGACCACTGAAACAGGTGCCGGTCAGTGGGGGAGTGCGCTGTCTTATGCCACATCGATCTTTGAGATGTCTCTCAGGGTTTATATGGTTAAGGTCAGCTACTTCCAGAAACCATACAGAAAATCTTTCATGAACATGTTCGGAGCAGAGGTTATCCCCTCGCCTTCCAACCTGACAAATGCAGGACGGGCGGAACTTGAGCGCGACCCTCAGTCACACGGCTCACTCGGTCTTGCTATCAGCGAAGCAGTGGAAGAGGCAGCGAGCAACAGCGACACCAACTACGCTCTAGGCTCTGTACTGAACCACGTAATAATACATCAGTCACTCATCGGACTGGAAGCTAAAAAACAGATGGAAATCGGAGGGGACTACCCTGATATGGTCTTTGCATCATGCGGCGGCGGTTCAAACTTCGGCGGCATTGCAGCCCCTTTTGTCAAAGATAAAATGGACGGCAAAAAAGTCGAGTGTGTTGCCATGGAGCCTATCTCATGCCCTACTCTGACCAAAGGTGAATACACTTTCGATTACGGTGACGTGGGCAAGATGACACCTATTATGCAGATGTATACTCTCGGTCACGACTTTATGCCTCCTGCTATCCATGCAGGCGGGCTCAGATACCACGGCGACAGCCCTATTGTAAGCGCTATGTATAAGCAGGGGCTGATAGATGCAAGAAGCATCGGTCAGCTGGATGTCTTCAAATACGGCACACTTTTCGCAAAAACAGAAGGAATCATCCCCGCACCGGAATCATCCCATGCCATCGCAGGAGCAGCGAAAGAAGCTCTGGCATGTGACGAAAGAGGCGAATCCAAATCGCTCTTATTCTGCCTTTCCGGTCACGGGCATTTTGACATGGCATCCTATGATGCATATTACGAAGGCAAACTTGAGGATTACTCCTACCCGGAGGAAGAGATAGAAAAATCTCTCAGAAGCCTTCCTAAAGTTGATCTAGACTAAATGAAAATATTACTTCATCAATGCTGCGGTCCCTGTTCGGTCTATCCTGTCAGGGTGCTGAAGGAACAGGGGCACAGCATTATGGGTTACTGGTTTAACCCTAACATACATCCTGTAACAGAATATTATAAGCGCCTTGAAACTCTCAGAAAATTCAACGACGATGAAAGTTTGAAAACTATCATTGACGAAACCTACGGTCTGACAGAATTCACCAGATCCGCCTCATTCAGAGAGGATGCACGGTGTAGATACTGCTATCAGGTGCGCATAGAAAATACTGCCCAGATAGCTTCCAGAGGCAAATTTGATGCATTCACAACAACTCTGATGTATAGCAGGTGGCAGGACCACGAGCTTATGAAGGAATTCTGCGAACTGGCAGCAAAGAAATATAAGATAATATTTCATTATGAAGACTACCGCACAGGATGGCAGGAGGGCATTGAAACCTCAAAAAAACGTGGAATGTACCGTCAGCAGTACTGCGGATGCATCTATTCCGAAGAGGAGAGATACAGACAGCAGTTGAGCAAACGTTTCGCAGAAGGGAAAGAGATAAGAGAGTTCCTTAAATGAATTTTGACTTTGGCAAAATGCTTATAACAGTTGGAATAATATTGATTGTCGCCGGTGTTGTAGTTCTGCTGATCTCAAAGACAGGCATAAACTTTGGCAGGCTCCCCGGAGACATCAATATAAAAAAAGATAACTTCTCCTTTCATTTCCCCATAGTGACCTCTATTATAATAAGCATTGTAATTACGATAATCCTGAACATCTTTTTCCGGAAATAATCAGTAATCATCATCCTGCATGCTCAGAGGTCTCTCCAGCATACATCTCTCGAGAAGCTCATCATTGGTAAATATATTGTCAGGGGTATCATCGGCAGCTATCTTTCCTTCATGCATCACGATCACTCTGTCGCAGAGTTCATATGCCATATCTAAATCGTGCGTAGCTATTATTTTCGTATGTGTGAAACTTTTCAGCATCTTAATCATTCGTCTTCTCGCCTTCGGGTCGAGGCTTGCGGAAGGTTCGTCCAGCACAAGGATGTCCGGTGACATAGCAAGGATTCCGGCAAATGCCACAGCTTTCTTCTCTCCTGTTGAAAGCTTATGCGTACTGCGTTCCTTCAGATGCAGGACGCCGGCGCATTCAAGCGCCTGTGCAACTTTCCTCTCAACTTCTGCGTCAGGTATGCCTAGATTAAGGGGTCCGAAAGCAACATCATCAAAAACAGTGGGCATAAAAAGCTGGTCGTCAGAGTCCTGAAAGAGCATACCGACAGTTTTGCGTATCTCATTAAGTGTTGATTTCACCACCGGCATATCACCGACCCTCACCTCGCCTTTTGCAGGAGCATAGTAACCGTTCAGATGCAGGAGAAGAGTTGACTTCCCCGCGCCGTTTTCGCCTACTATCGCAACAGATTCCCCGTGAGTGATCCTGAAAGAGATGCCGCTCAGAACTTCGCTCCCGTCAGGATAGTTATAAAATAGGTCTTTGACTTCAACCAGATGATGACTCATGATGCTAACCCCGTAAAAACACCGCCCAAGAGAAGCGGTATGTTATATATTCTGAATAATATAAAGATACTGACCCATATAATAACAAAAAGAGCATCCTTAAGTCCGAATCTGCTTCTTTTTATCATATGGATATTGCCACTGAAACCTCTGGAATACATGGCAAGATGTATCCTCTGTGCTCTGTCCATAGCTCTGAGCAGCAGATGCCCCAGCAGAGAGGTATAAACACGGAACCCGTCTCCCCTGCCGAATGACCGGAGAGTTCTAGCCATTATCATACGCCCTGCTTCCTCCACCAGCAAAAAAAGGTATCTGTATAGGAACATAAGCTGAACAACAAAAGGCTTCGGCACTCGCAGTCTCTCAAGCGCCCCGCAGACAGAATTAAACCCGGTCAGGCTGATAAGCACCAGAACAGATGATACTGTAAGCACAAAGCGAAGGAGTATCGACAAGAATGACAACCAACCCCCTGTTATATCAACCCCAAACACATGTGCCACAACACTGTGATCTATGATAGGGTTAAATATCCCCACTAAAACTGCAAACGGTGATACGATCAGCACACTCTTCACGATATACCACAAAGGCAGTCCACCGACTGATATCATTACCACAGGAAATAGCAGAAAAGGAAAAAGTGGAGTCAGAGAATATCTGTCGAAAGAGACAACTGTAATAATGAAAAAGAGGGTCGTAATAAGTTTAGCGAGGGGCTCAACGGAATGCACCGGACTTTGCTGCCTTGCAAGCTCATCAATATATTCTACCCTCAGAAACTGCTTCTGTAGTTTTGACATCTATTTCTTTGCAGTCAGCAAACTGCTTTTCTTCCTGAACAGCACTCCCGCTGCAAAAGTCAGTACCAGCGTTATCAAGCTGCCTAGAATGCCTGCCAGACTCGTACCTGCGCTCACACTGCCCCATGCTTTATCTGAACTTTCAGCACCCACCGGCGGTTTAAAGTCGTAACCAGGGAGAAAAGATGAATTCTCCTGCAAAGAGTTGAGCGAGTTATAAAGTCCCCTATCGGGCGCCGCAAGTTCTTCCTGACCAGATG